>JAZKFE010000244.1:5163-13244 GCA_040386595.1 Planctomycetota bacterium
CTGATTCGCAGCAGACGGCTCAGAAAACTACGGCGAAGTAATCGCTGTCACGGTCACTCGACACATTCTCACCCGGCGTCAGCAATTGGCGTCGGGTGATTTCGTTTGACGGTATTCTGCCCATTCAGCGCTCCGTTCCCTATCATCCAGATCAACACTCGTCGGGCCACCAGAGACGACGAACATTGGATCGGATGGAATTTGACGGAATCTGCCGCTCATGGATGACCAGTTGCCAACTCGTTCACGACATCGCTGGATGGTCCTGCTGCTCGTTGTCGCCGCGATTGTCGTGGGCTGGCTGGCCGTGAAGCGGGCCGTCAACGGAAATGCGGATCTATCTGGCAACTATCGTCTATGGCGCATCAATCTGCAGGAATCCACGTTGCCGGTGCGGCGCGAAGGACCGCAGCCGCAGGATCCAGATGCCTACCCTCCCATTACCTACGCGTTGTTCGCGCCGCTGGGGGCCCTGCCCCTCTGGGCAACTGCCACGTTGTGGTATCTACTCAATCTGGGGTGCTCGGTTTACCTCTGGCGAGCCGCCCGTGATTGGATACGGGCGGCTGCCGCGAGGGCTGTGCCACAAGACGCACCACCACAGGACACCGCGTATGGCTGGCTCGTTCGCTGGTGTTCGCCGAGAATTTTGAATCTGGCCATCGTGGGCATCTTTCCCGCCTGGATCGGTAGCTTGTTGCTGGGGCAGAATACGCTGCCGTTAATGGTCCTGACCTGGGCTGGATTTCAGGCGGCGCGGCGACAGCAGCCGTGGTTGGCCGGAGCGATGTTGGCGGTGGCGACGACGATCAAAGTTCTGCCTGTGGTCTTTCTGTTGCCGTTTATTCTGACTCGTAATTACCGAGTGATCGCAGCATTCACACTCGCGGGAATGCTCTTGGTGGGCGGGTTGGGGAGCCTCTATTTCGGTCCGAATACCAACCTGGATTTCCATCGCAAATGGTTGAAGTTCGTCGTTCAGGGCCCTGAAGATCGTGAGCCGAATCCCCTGGATCCGAATACATTGCGAGGCTCGTTGCGCTATCACAATCAGTCGTTGGAGGCCGTTCTGGCCCGCTTGCTGATGGATGTCCCGATTCACAATCGAGAGGGGGCTCCGCGCGTGAATGTGCTGAATGTCTCCGCAGCAACCTGGCGCCAAGTAAGGTCCGCCGCTTCCGGAGTGTGCGTGGTACTCGCCCTGCTCGTCCTGTATCGCAGTGCCAGATCTCGGCAGGTGGACCAGGCTGTACCAGTTCCATCCGCTATCGCGGTGGCCGGCGAAACCTCAGTGGAGACCTTCGCGGTTCTCAGCCTGCTGCAGTTGCTGGTTTCGCCAATTGTCTGGTCCCACTATTACCTGTGGCTGTTTTGGCCGTTGCTGCTGGTACTCGTAGAAGCTGGCCGAGGGCGACGTGGGGGATATGCCCTGTATCTGGGTTGGTTGGCCGCGATGCCATTCATGGCCGTTCCCCAAGTCCGTGCGATGGGCCTGCATTTGTGGTTGACGATTGCCCTGCTCCTCTGGATCGGCTGGCCACGCCTGGCGGAGTGGTTCAGGTGGTCAGACGGGAAAAAAGCAAATAGGGAGGCTGTTTGACACGCATTTTCCCCGAGAGCATCCGCACGATTCTGGGGCGGATGTGTTGTGTTCTCTGCGATCGGGACCATGCCGTATTCTTTCCCCGAAGGGGATACACAGCATAGCCCAGGGTCGCCGAGTACTCGCGGCGCACCCTGGGTTTTCCCCGCCGAATCGACCAGAACCCTGAATGGGTTCGACCCGTAAAACGGACTGTGCAACCCATACAGGGTTGGGAACTCACGGGACCTTAACCCAGGGTGCGCTCGGCGTACCGAGCGACCCTGGGCTATGTTATGTATCCCCTTCAGGGAAACCTTTTGGCACAGCGGAGAGCATCTACCATCCCGCTTATTTATCACGGGGTGAATTGAAGTGGATACGTTGACTTGTCCACGAATCTGCTGTGGTTCCTCTAACGGCGGGGTAATTTCCCGGCCGGCTGAGCGATCCGTGTTGGTGGGGCATCAAATTCTGCTTCAATGGAAGGCGTCTGGCCTCCATCGGTTCGTCCGGCAATGGGGGCGTCGCGGTCTGTCGGCGGTTCCATCGCGGGGAAGGCACGAATCGTCGTGATGGTGTGCTTGTGCTGCACGAATTCTTCGCCGCTGGTCAGTTTGACATGCATGTCGACATACTGTTCGACTTGGGAATGAATTGGTAAGCCCGTTCGCAGATCAATTGTGCAACTTCCGGTGGCTTTGCCTCCCTGGATCGACATGTTCAGATTTTTAGCACTCGCACCAGGAACCGCATTGGGCAGAATGGCACCTGGCAAAATCTCGCCGAGGATGCTGACTTCGGCCTGCTGGCCATCCATTTGCTGCAAGGTGTAACGCGTCTTGCAGACCATGGGGATGGGTTGCTGAGTCCGACGGGTCACGGCCCACGATTCACCGACCGTGACTTTGGCTTTCGGCAGCAGGCCGATGCTGTCATCGACGAAGTTGGCGATACCGTCGGCACCTGTTTGTGTGGCGAGATTATTCCAGACCTCTTCAAAGCGTTCTTTCGGAACGTGCTTCAAGCAGCGTTCGACGAACTTATCGAAGTCGACGATTCCTTCAATTTGATTGTCCTGACCCAGCCAGAACGAGAAGCTGTTGCCAATTAAACCGTGATAGGGCTGCGCCACCAAGGGGATGGTCTCGGTCGCCTTGCGTGAGTCGTATTCCAGCTTTTTGCCATTCAATTCGCGAGTAAACCGGACCGCATGGAACTTGACGCCCATTTGCTTTTGTCCGGCGCGAGGGCCTTCCTGAGGCATGGCTTCCACCGTGATTGTCAGCAGAAACTCTTTCTGAGCCGTGCTGCGTTCGATCGCGCTGGCACCCGGTTGGACCAAGGTGGTGGTCACCGTTTTTTGCAGCGGGAACTTGTCCCCGACGTTGAGGCGCAGTGCCAGATTCGGCGATTCGATCGGTGGCGCCTTTGACGTGACTGCGCCCGCTTCTTTGTCAGCGTTCGCCTGTGCAGGAGTTTTCGCCTTCGAGCAGGCCGACAGCAGGCAGGTCAACGCGAGGCATAAGCCCAATGATAACCCGCGACTCGATCGTCTGTTGCGACATCTCATCCTTGATACGCCTCTCTACAGACTCCGGCAATCGCCGGTCTTATTCATCCTTGAACCACCAGTGGACGACACACTCGACAACAGAACGTGACGCAGTCGTGTTCCGGAAAATCTCTGCCGACAGGACGCACGCTACCGCGGCCCTGAGAAGGGAATTTATTTAAGGAACGGATTATGTCGCTGGTGAAGCGGGGAAAATATCACGTTTTTCAGATTGTGCCTAGATCTGAAAAACGCTCGCTCGGCCATTACTCAATGGAGGTTTTTATGGCCCGGCGAAGTTACTTCGCGGCAGCTTAAGCAGCGACTTAGAGAATCAGCAGGAAAGCGTTTTGCTGGTCAGCGGCTTAGTCACAGGCAAAAAAATAGCCTCTATCGGCATGGTGACCGATAGAGGCTGTTTTTAAATGCGTCGGCAGGGCGATGAAAGTTGGCCTTAAAAAACTCCCGTGCTCAACGCAAAAATAAATCAGTATTATGTAAGTCATTCTGTCCAGACATATCAGAAAAGTCAATCGTAATTTAAAAGAAAATTGTTGCAAATTTTAAAATTTCCCCGCGTTCGGCGGCATTCGCACGTATCGGGTCAGAAATCGGCTCCAGACTCATAGACGCGTAGCTCGTTCTCCCTAGGCATTCTACTGCTTATGGGGATGCTTAGGAGATGCGAGACATCTATGGGGCTGCGTATAATTCGTCTGAAGAGACGATCAGTCCATTCGCCAATTCTGCATTGAAGGTACTACGATGTCACCGACCACCGCGGAATTACAACAGAAGCAACTCCAGCAAGCTGAAGAACTGTTGTTTTCAGGACCCCAGAAGGCGGGGTTCGCCAAAGAACTCTTTTTTGGCCGTTTTCTGACGTCGGCCATGCTCCCCTACCCTCAGTTGTCGGCGACCGAATACGAAGTCGGCAGCCAGTCTGTGGCGGCCGTTCGTGATTTTGTCGACCAGCATCTGGATGCGGCAAAAATCGATCAGGAATGTGACATTCCCGCCGATGTGATCCAGGGGCTGGCTCGGCTGGGCGTCTTGGGAATGACCGTGTCGCCGGAAAATGGTGGCCGCGGATTTTCGCAGCAGAATTACTGCCGGGTGATGGAAGTCATCGGCGGCCATTGTGCCTCAACGGCCGTCTTCATTAATGCCCACCATTCGATCGGTCTGCGCGGGCTGGCGTTGTTTGGATCGACCGAGCAAAAGCAGAGGTGGATGCATCCCCTGGCGAGCGGAGAACAAATTGCCGCGTTTGCTTTGACGGAACCGGAAGCCGGGTCCGACGCCAGTAATGTGCAAACGACGGCGACTCCGACTGCCGATGGCAGTGGGTACGTTCTCAACGGGACGAAACGTTACATTACCAACGGGGCCATCTCCCAAGTCCTGACGGTGATGGCCCGGACTCCCGATGTGCGAGATCCCGACGGCAAAATTACCGCCTTTCTCGTGACGCCGGACATGGCCGGTTTCGAAGTCGTGGAAGCTCGGATGCCGAAATGCGGAATCCGCGGCACAGCGACCGCGCGGCTGGCATTTCGTGAGATGTTCGTCCCCAAAGCAAACGTGCTCGGCCAGGTGGGCAAGGGGCTGAAAGTGGCCCTCACGGTGCTGGATTTCGGTCGCACGACCTTTGGAGCTAGTTGCACGGGAGCGGCGAAAGTCTGCTTGGGCCTGTCATTAGAGCATGCCAAGAAACGCCGGCAGTTTGGCAAGTCACTCGGTGAATTCGAGCTGATCAAACAAAAGCTGGCCCTGATGGCGGCTGACACCTATGCCATGGAATCGGCCACCTATCACACGGCCGCGTTGATCGACAGTGGTGCCGAAGACTACATGCTCGAGACGGCCATGTTAAAAGTGTTTGCCAGCGATTCCCTGTGGCGGATCGTCAATGACGCGCTGCAGATTCATGGGGGAGCCGGCTATTTTTCGAACATGCCGCTCGAACGCATGCTGCGCGATGCCCGCATCAATTTGATTGGCGAAGGGGCGAATGAGGTCTTACGCTGCTTTGTGGCGATGGTGGGCCTGCGGGGCGTGGGCGAACAATTAAAGAGCGTCTTGAAAAAGCCGTGGACGGCGGGAAAACTGCTCCATTTACGAGTCCCCCAACTCCCGGCTGCTCATACCTTACTGGTTGAGCCCGGAATGCAGCTGGGTAAGCAAATCCGCAGGCTGGCCAACAGTGGCCAGAACGCTCTGATCCGTTTGCGTGAGGGGATTCTGGACCGTGAATACATCCAGTCGCGGCTGGGGGATATTGCGATTGAACTCTTCACTGCCAGCTGCGTCTATGCCCGGCTCTCCGCACTCCCGGATAATCGTCAGTTGACGCCGGACCAACGCAGCCGCGAGTGGGATACTGGCCTGTTCTATCTCCAGACGGCCATTCGTCGGAACCAGCAACGGTTCCGTGAATTAACCGACCACGACGACGAAGCGACCAACCGGCTGGCCGATGCGTTGCTGAAAAATTAGTGCGAGTCGTCATAGTCGTTGTTCGCTCTGCGAACTGAACGCATTCGTAGTAGCCGGGCGGAATAAGCAAGGAAGTTCAATGCGAATTCAGGCTCGCTACTGCGAGCGCGTTCAGTTCGCGGAGCGAACAACGACTATGAACCTTATTACATCCCTTCGAACAACACCACGCTGGCCGTGAAGCCGTGGATGTAGTTCTTTTTGCCTACCGGTCCTAGTTCTCCCTGGGCAAAGAACCCGGCGAGCGGTATCGGTCCGCACGTTTCCTGAATGGTTGAGGTATCATGGTGCGGCTCGGAAAACAGCCGTGTGCCGCGGCCATTGCACGAAAAGAGCAGTGCCGCATCAACCTTTTTATTCTGAGTTTCTCGCACCAGCATCTGCCGTAATTCTTCGTCGGCCGAATGAGCGTCACGAACGTGGAATTGAATGGTCTGTCCGACCCGCACGTGATTGCCGATGGCGATGGCTCGGGTTTCCTGATCGGCTCCCAGTACGTTCCCGACCAGGAAATCTCCGCTGTGAAATGATTCCTTGTATTCATTCATCACAATGCCGACATGCAGCCCCTGCTGCACGAGGCGCTGGTCGTCTCCCGAAATCTCCTGCCAGATTTCTTGCAGGCGATCAAGGGCGGGCTTGCCCCCCAACTCGAGGATGACATTGCGGTCGGCCTTGGTGACGACAAACGTATGGCCGATCTGGCGGCAGCCTTGGGAAACAATCGATTTGATCTGCGGCCCGCCGCGGACAATCACGCCGACGGCTCCGTGATCGACGCATTCTCCCTGAAAGAACAAGCGATTCTGACCGGGGCCATGTCCCCCACTAGCCATGCCTCCCAGGAGAGGCACTCCAGGGGCCAGATCCTGCAGCTGATCGATGATGAAATCGACCGCACAAGAGAACGGTTCACCCAGCAGCAGCACGGCCCGGATTTCTGCGGCCGTGTCCGCGGAAAATTCGGGGAAGCCGTCGCACACCAAGCCGTCCGCTGTCGATCGAAACTGTAGTTGAAACGGTTCCAGTACGGCTCCTGGCAGATTGGCCGCCCAGAGACTGACACCCGGCTGGCCTTCAATTTCTTCGGCATCACCGGCGATCGATTCTGCAGCGCAGCCCAGTAACACGCGGCAGCCCAGAGCTTCTTGAACGCGGGTTGCAGCTTGATCGAAATCGTCCGCATGAGCGTGCGTCAGGAACAGGAAGGCCAGATTCGGCGTTTCGCCATTTAATCCGGCACGGACCTTACGGCAGACGGAATCCACCGCGGTGATCGTGTCAGAACTGGTCGACAGACTGGATGCGTATGACATAGCTCGATCGGTCAATTTCATTTCGTGAAGGATTTCAGCGACTCGAAGCAGGCCGAGACCGCCGCAGGATTCCGTAGTGCAGCCGTTTCATAGCATAACCACCACACTCCGTGCGAGTCAGAAACGGGCCTTGGTCGCTGCGGAGGTTTATGCCGATGGCTTACCATTTACCGCGTGTTCGAGTCCCTCGCGATACGTGGGGAAACGTGGCGTCCACCGCAGGAAGTCTTTAACAAGACTGTTGTTACAGCGTTTGTTAAAGCCGACGGTTCGCGTCCCTCTGGCGGGTGTGGTCGCCTCGAACTCCTCTTCGGAGAAGCGAGGAGGCGGAGCTCCTACGAGTTCTGCCAAGGCGGAATAGTAGTCCCGGCGGGGCATCGGTTCGTTGTCGCTGACCAGGAACAGAGGACGTGTCTCGGCCGCTGCGGCACAGGTCACGACTGCGTCGGCAGCGTCATCGACATGAATCAGATTCAGCCATGCCTCCGGATTTCCGGCCAGCGGTTCTCTGCTCTTCAGAGTGGCGGCACGCGACAGCAACCGATCAGGGCCGTAGATGCCCGACAATCGCATCACGGTCGCAATCGGTCGAGTCCCAGAGCCGGGAAGCCAGGGTTGTAAGGAACTTTCGGCATCCAGGCAGGCTTGACCGTTGGGTTGGGCCGGCTCGCAGGCGGACGTTTCGTCGATCCATTCACCGTTCGATTGCCCGTAGACGCTGGTGCTGGAGATATAAATCACACGTGAGCAACGTCCGGCGACCTGCTGCAGGACATTTTGCAGACCCGTCACGTAGACGTCACGCTGCGAAATTCCGCTCGAACGATCCCAGCCGACGGCCCACAACACCGTATCGACTTCAGGCAGAGCGGTCAGTGTTTCGGGCTGCATCACATCGCCCAACACAGGGGTAATTCCCCGGGAGCGGAGCCCCTCGGCATTCTCGGGCGAACGTGTGAGTGCCGCGACGGAATCTCCGTCAGCCAGCCACCGTGCCGCCACGCGTTTGCCGAGATAGCCACAACCAATGATCAACCGCCGCATATCATGCCATTTCCGTGGGAGAGGAACGTGAATGGCTCTATGATAGCGAGATTTTTCCGAAGATTAATGCGGAATTGCGGTCGTT
>JAZKFE010000244.1:13254-13621 GCA_040386595.1 Planctomycetota bacterium
GGGAGAGGCTCCTGCCGAACCGCTTAGTTTTTCGTCTTCCGGTAGACCAAGCGGTTCGGCAGGAGCCTCACCCTCCCAGGAAGACGAATCTGCCTTCAACAGATCACCCGTCAAAAACGAAATCGAATGACAAACCCCAATTCTTCGGGCTTGGTCATTCGACATTCATTCGACATTCGTCATTTCCCACCACCACTGTCATCAGTGGTGGCTGCCGTGTCGTGGCAAGGCGAGCGAATACAGAATCGTCACCCCACCGACCGACAGCAGGCTGAAGCCGGCCCAGTCTGGCGGGTCGAAGACGTGTTGCTTGTTCTCATTGACGGACGTGAAAAAGCCCCGGAAATTGGGGTCGCGCCGGGGATCG
>JAZKFE010000244.1:13631-39174 GCA_040386595.1 Planctomycetota bacterium
GCAGAATCAGCTTATCCACGACCATTGTTGAGAGCCCCAGCATGATCACGAACATTCCGCCCGCAAAAAACGTCGCACGCAACATGGATGCTATCCGCTCGATTCGTGAACCAGTTCTCCACGCGTCCGACAGGTGCCGACGCTTATTTCGGGAACGGTTCAAACCGCAATTGACTATGGATCCATCCGTGACATGACTGCTCCAGCGCAGAAGGACTCTTAAGAGATAAGTCCCTCCAGCCTGCTGTTAGCTATCGACTGCGGGGACCTCCGATTTTGAGCGATCTGTCGGGGAAGTCATCGACCCGCCGTTTCCTTTCACGATTGTGGCGGACAAATCGAATAGAGGGGCCGCCGCCGAAGATTGGCTTCCGCTGGAAGAACCCGGTGAATCGCGTTAGAGTAAAAGTCTTCGAGAAATTAGGAATTTGCTGCTCGCCGTCCGCAACGTGAGGACTGCGATGTGTCTCGCCATTGCAAGTAGTTTAGGTCGCCTGCCAGCTGGCAGTGCCCAGAAAGGTCGGAACGGTCGTGGAAGCGAAAATCGTCTTATTGCCCGGTGATGGAATTGGCCCTGAAGTCATGACCGAAGGACAACGTGTCCTGGCACGCGTGGGTGAGAAATTTGGACATCGCTTCCAGTTCCAGACGTGCCCCATGGGGGGCAACGCGATCGATAGTCACGGCACCCCCCTGCCGGATGAAACGCTCGATGCCTGCCGTGCTTCGGATGCCATTTTGTTGGCCGCTGTCGGTGGGCCGAAATGGGACGATCCCAACGCCAAGACACGTCCCGAAGTCGGTTTGCTGAAGCTGCGCAAGGAACTGGGCCTGTTCGCCAATCTGCGTCCCATCAAGCCGCATCAGGTGTTGTTGGACGCCTCACCGCTGAAGCGGCATATTGTCGAAGGGGTCGACATTCTATTCTTCCGGGAACTGACGGGCGACGTCTACTTCGGCGAATCGGGCAAACGCCCCCACGCTTCGGGCGAAGAGGCCTGGAACGTGATGATTTACAACACGGCCGAAATCGAACGGGTCGTCCGTCTGGCCGCTCAAGCCGCTCGTGGTCGCCGTAATAAGGTGACGTCGGTCGATAAAGCCAACGTGCTGGAAGTGTCGCGATTGTGGCGCCGCACGGCCGCCCGCATCATGGCCGAAGAATTCCCCGATGTGCAATATGACGTCGTCCTGGTCGACGCCATGGCTATGCACCTGATTGCCCGCCCGCGCGACTTCGACGTCATCGTGACGGCCAATCTGTTTGGCGATATTCTGACGGACGAAGGTTCGATGTTGCCCGGTTCGCTCGGATTGTTGCCGTCCGCTTCGCTGGGCAGCGATGGCCCCGGCCTGTACGAGCCGATCCATGGTTCGGCCCCCGATATCGCCGGCAAGGGTTTGGCGAATCCGCTGGCCACGATTTTGGCCTCGGCCATGTTGTTGCGGTACTCGCTGAAGCTGGAGGCAGAAGCTCTGGCACTCGAAGCGGCCGTTGAAAGCGTGTTGGAGCAAGGCTTCCGCACGAAGGACATCGCCGCCGGTGGCCCTAGCATCAGCACCTCCGAAATGGGTGCGAAAGTATTGGCAGCCCTCGCTTAATCGTGGGTTGAAGTACGAGACGAAGAATTGCACCACGGGGAGTGCGGAGAGAAAAAACTCTCCGTGCCCCGTGGTGTTTTTTTATGGGCGATTTCGGTCCGTAATGGGTGTTTGGCGAAGCTGCGGTGATCACGTGAATTCGGTCGCATTCTTCGGCGCAACTTGGTTTTGACAAGATCTGCATCTACGGATATGCTCCCGCCCGCCCCACAGTGTGCGTTGCGGGCAGGTTGATGTTGAGTACGTGGCCCACTTCGCGTATTGCCGTCAGCCCGCGTTCAGATTCGCGAAGGATCGCAATCTTTGCCGCAATGCAAGAACGAAGATTTCCAGCCAAACTGCATGGTTGTCAGTCGTCGTGCGCACTTGTGGGACCTCGCCAAACACGGAAGGATGGCAGCGTGGTCAACGGACAACGAGTCCTCGTTATCGATGGTATGCATGAGATCCAGGAAGTCCTGCACGCGGTGCTCGCACCGCGCGGCATGCAGGTGGACTGGGTTCGCAGCCACGTGCAGCAACATCCCGGTGAAGCGGCAGGACGCCCCGATATTCTGGTCATTGACGCGTCGGCCTTACCAATCAATAAGTCCGGAAAAAACCGCGAATGGCGTGATGTGCCCCAGGTGATTCTGGGCGCGGACAAAGCTGCCTCATCGGCCGATGAGGACACTCAGCATACGTATCTCAATTCGCCGTTCCAGTTTCCGGATTTGATTCGGGCAATCGAACGTTTGTTGCCGATCGAAGCGGCCTGATTTGAATCTTCGTGAAGGCTAAGAGTTCGGGGGCCACTGACTGTGCCAGTGGCACACAATACGAAGATTATTCGTGACAGGGCCCCAGGCTGATTTGGAGAGGGCGGAAGATGCGCATCGGAATCGCACTCTTTCAATTCTTTCCGGGCCGCATCGGCGGTGTCGCCGAGTACCTCGAACGGTTGGTGCCGGGCCTGTTGCAGGTCATGGCTGCCAATGACGAATTGGTGCTGTGCGGCAATCGAGAAAACCTGGCCCCCTTCGACTATCTCACCGACCCACGTTTACAGCGGGCGCAGTTGCCGTGGTCGCGACGGTGGATTCAATGTCTGCGACTGGCAGATTTATTATTGCCGGGCTCGCCGAGTTCCCTGTTCTCCAGATCGTTGAATTCTCTGAATTTCGACGTCTTCTTTTGTCCGCAGCAATCGATTTTTCCGCGCGGTGTGACGGCCCGAACGGTGGTGGCTGTGATGGATTTGCTGCACTATCGCTGCCCGGATCAAGTGAGTCCTTGGCAACGTTGGCTGCGAGGGCGAAAAGAATGGCATTTCGTTCGCTCGTGCGATCACACAATTTCAATCTCCGCCGCCACGCAGGCCGATCTGCAGTTGTACTATCAGGTGCCGCCGGAAAAATGTTCTGTCGTGCATCTGGCGGGAAAAGCCATCCAGACCAAGGTTGTCGCGAATCCGGTTCCGGCGGGATCGCCGTATCTCTACTTCCCGGCAGCGGCCTTTCCTCACAAGAATCATCCCCGCTTGCTCGAGGCCTTTCGCCAGTATCGCGAATCACATCCTGAGTCCCCTGCCCGGCTGGTGTTATCTGGGATGAAGTCTCCTCGCCTGCAGAAGTTGCTCAGCACACAGGATGCAGCCGGCGACGTCCAACATCTGGGTTTTGTCTCGTCGGCCGAGGTCGCGGCGATCTATGCCGGTTCGGCCGGAGTGATCATTCCAACCTTGTTTGAAGGTTTTGGAATGCCGGTGATTGAGGGGGTGGGATATGACCGTCCGGTCTGCTGCTCGAACCTGCCGGTCTTTCATGAACTGGTCGGCGATGCCGTGCAGTACTTCGATCCGTTGTCAGTCGAGAGTATTCAAACTGCCATTGAGGACCTGTTGGCGGGCCGAGTGGCGGTTCCCTCACCGGCCAGAAAGGCCGAGATCCTCGACCGCCTCAATTGGGAACGCTGTGCGGCAGAGACGTATGCCGTGTTACGGCAGCCGTAACCATAGTCGTTGTTCGCTCCGCGAACATAACGCGATTGCAATAGCCGGGCGGGACTCGTATCGAAGTCCGAAGCGAATTCCACCTCGACACTGTAAATGTGTTCAGTTAGCGGGGCGAACAACGACTATGACAACTCCACGATCAATCCGTCATTTCCAGGAACGGGTCGAGGCCCATCTTGTTGGAATACTCGGTGCGGTATTGTTCGCGTTTCAACACGTCACGCCGTTGTTTGGCGTGCATGCGTTCCAGAAAGCGCTGGGTCTTTAAAAAGTACTTAATCCAGTTGGAGGCCAGCTCACCTTTGGAATTAGCAATGGAGCGACGGATGGCCGCTTGTCGTCGCCGCGGCGAGAGACAACGCAGCAGTTCATCTTCCAACGACAGGAAGAACTGGTACGTCCCCAAGTCACCCTGGCGTGCCGCACGACCGATTAACTGGCGGTCAATACGCTTGGAGCTGTGCATTTCGGTGGCGATGACATGCAGGCCGCCGTTCTTGGTCACGATCTCGTCCAGAATAATATCGGTACCACGGCCAGCCATGTTCGTGGCGATGGTGACACGTCCGGAGTGCCCGGCGAGCGAAACGATGTCCGCTTCTTGAGCGTGGAATTTTGCGTTCAGAATATGATGCGGAATCCCCTTGTCCTTCAGGATCTCACCCAAGGCCTCGGATTTTTCCACGGAAGGTGTTCCGACCAGGATCGCACGTCCTTGCTCCCGTGCGGCCACGATGGCGTCGGCGACGGCCCGGTTTTTGGCGTCCATGGTTTTGAAAACACGTGGTGTCAAGCCTTTGCGCAGGCAGTGCCGGTGCGTCGGGATGACGGTGACTTTCAATCCATAGACGCGGTTCAGCTCGGGTTTGACCTGATAGCCGGTTCCAGTCATGCCCGAAAGATATTTGTACTCTCGGAAATAGCTTTGGACGGTGATGCGTGCGGCCTGGCCCGTGGAGGCGGTGATCGGCACCATTTCCTTGGCTTCGATGGCCTGATGCAAACCGTCCTGCCAGCGGCGGCCTTCCATCATGCGTCCGGTGGACTCATCGACGATTGTGATTTCTTTGTTCTCGGCGATGACATAGTCGCGGTCCTTGTGGAACCCGTAGCGTGCGACCAGAGCTTGTTCGATCTGTTTGTAGATGCGTTCCGTATCAATGCTGTCGAGCAATGAGGGCTTGCCCATCAAGAGAATCTTGCGGCAGCCGGCATCGGTCAGAAAGGCTTGTCGCTTATCGGGTTCATACAAAAAGTCGCCGCCGAGCGTGAGCGATTGAATGGCTCGGTCACTCCAGCGATACAGATTGACCGTGGCCGAATCATTGGGTTGATTCAAGGCGATAATCAGCGGCGTACGGGCTTCGTCGATCAAAATCGAGTCTGCTTCGTCGATCAGGGCGAAGTGGGTGCCACGCTGGACAATCCCTTCGACTTCCTGATTCGTGTCGGTTTCAATCCGCATTCCCGCCAACCGAGCCGCCCCACCCCGCTTCAGCCGATCGCGTAAAAAGTCAAAACCGAGTTCTTTCGCGGTCGCGTAGGTGATGTCCTGGGCGTATTCTTTTTTTCGCTGTGGCGGGGTGAGCGGTGTTTCGATGCAGCCGACCGTCAGGTCCAACAAGCGATAAATGGGCCCCATTTTTTCTTTATCACGTGCGGCCAGATAGTCGTTCACCGTGACAACATGGCAGCCCAAGCCGTGGAGGGCGAACAGATAGGTGGGCAAAGTGGCGGTCAAGGTTTTCCCTTCGCCAGTCTGCATTTCTGCAATACCACCCTCAAACAGCCCAATCCCTCCCATGATCTGGACGGGATAATGCATCATGCCGGTGGTGCGGCGCGAGGCTTCAATGACCAGGGCGTAGGCCTCGGGCATGATTTTGGCGAGCGGAATGCCGGCCTTGGCCCGCCAACGGAGATCCCGGCTGCGCGTGACAAGCTCGTTTTCGCCGAGATTTCGGAATTCCGTTGCGAGTCGCAGAATGTCGCTGGTCGTAATCCGCCAGCGGGACAGCCGAGCGGCATTCGGGCGCAGGCCAGTTTTCATCAGGTGAAACAAACGGCTGGCAGCATCACCAATCATGAGACGATCACCGGTAACGAAAAAGAGGAGCGCGCAGTCAGACTGTCAAATCGTCCAGACTGTATTCGATAAGACGCTTTTGCTGCAATAAGTGTTCCCGTGAGAAATTCGTCAGGGACTCTGGGCAATGCTCTCTACGCGCCCCAAGCGTCGCGAGGAAAAAATCACTCCTCATGAATTATGAGTCGTCCAGAGCGATTGGGAAGTTCCCTTTCGCGAAAATGCCGGGGGGGAAATACAACGAGCCCCTGCCTGAAAAGTCAGACGGAGGCTCATCGTGGTGTTTATTGATTTGCTGCTGGCAGGCGTTGGCTGGCGGGGTTGCAGGGCAACCTTAGCGGGCTCCGACTGGTTCCATGTCGAGTTGGTGGCACATGGTGTCGATCAGGCGATCGACTTCGAAGGGCTTCTGAATGAACGTGTTCGCACCCGACGCCATGAGGTCGTCGACTTTGTCTTGTTCGACCATGCCGCTGATACAGACGATTTTGACGTCGTCCAGGGCCGAGTCGCTGCGAACGCGCTGACAGACTTCCTTACCATTGATGTCCGGCAACATCACGTCCAGGACGATCACATCGGGGTGATATTCCTTGACCATCATGCCGGCGTCAAAGCCGTTGTTGACCGCACGGACTTCGAATCGTCCGTCGGCTTCCAAGGCGTCGCGAATCAGCTCTACCAGTTCCTCATCGTCATCGACGATCAGGGCTTTGCGCTTGCCGCTTTCGAGGGCATCAGTAGGGATGCCATTCTCTTTCATGAACTTGTAGAGCAGATCACGCGGAATTCGTCGAAAGCGCGAGCCCGGTACGCGAAAGCCCTTCAGTTGCCCCGAATCAAAGCAGCGAATAATCGTCTGTTGGCTGACCTTACAGATTTTGGCTGCTTCGCCGGTCGTAAATACAGTTTTCATACGGTCGCTCCATCCTTCGGACATGCAGGGGGACTGCGTGTCTCTCAAGAAACTCTCGAGACTCCCTCCGCGAGAGAGTGGTTGCAAACGGGCGCGTGTCCTGTTGTTGCACTTCGTGATTGAACTTGAACGGTCTCAGAACTCTTAGATATGACTGCTCGGCAGTCAGTCGGAGTTCCTGACCCGGTATCCTGATCGCGGACCCATCTTTATGGGAAAGATAAGTCCGTTGTTTCGCTCAACTGAGGTCCTGGACCTCGGTCATTGAATGCGAATCGGACCGAATTCCGCTCCACGAGTGAACCCTTGTGGATAGGCGGCATACGACGTCCGTTTCGCTGCTCACACCTCGCAAAGCACCTGGAATCCCGCATGAAGTCACCGACCACTGCAATGCATTAATCAGTGGTCGTCGATCCAGTATCTGACCTCATGTACCTAAAACGCGGGATTCTGCACGCCTCTGCGTGTCTGCAAACCGAGTCGAAAACTAAGAGATTTAAAGGTCGGGTAATTCGGGACGAATGGGCTACGCCGATTGTGCTGAATTGGGAACCTTGGCAATCTTTGAATGTGACGACTTTACCGATATTGCCGACGACGCCGATTATATCCAGTTACCGAAATCGGTCAACATGATTTCGGCCGTTAGAGTCCCCCAAGTTTACAAGAACACCCGAATTTATCCCCCTGTTCGCAAACTGCCTGCTGGGTTCAGCTTGTGGAAACGTCGTAGTCTGGTGCGGCGACGGCGGGAGATGGGGACTTGAGGAGATGATGTTAAAATCAGAGCGGAAGATTAAATGACGAATGTCGAAATCCGAATGACGAAAGAATGTCGAATCACTAAATCCGAATGATCAACCGGGAGGCCTTCCCCATTTGCCCGCTGCGGTGCGACTAAAGCGGCCCTATTGCTCGATCTCAAGTCTCTGCAGGGATCGCGACCGCAGATATTTAGAGCGTTTGGTCATTCGACATTGGTCATTCCTTCGTCATTCGGATTTCGTCATTCGACATTTCCTGCCAACGATCTCACCGTGTCTACAGATCAATAGCCCCCTCCCGCCACGCCGTCTATAATTCAGGGCTTCCGCAGTTGCGGACCAGAGATCGAATTATCGGGTGTAGAACGTTTCATTGAGGAAGTCTCCACATGGACATCGAACAGCTTTGCACGACCCAAGAATTGTTGCAGCGGATCATTCATCTGCAGGACTCTCTTTGACTCGGCTGGTAAACAGATTCGCGCGAACGAAATCAACCTCCTCATGGAGGCGAGCAACTTTTGGGACAACCAGGAACGGGCCCAGGGCCTGGTGAACGAGCTGCGGCAGCTGACAACCGTGCTGAAGCCGTTAAAAGAGATGAAGGGGGCCGCGGACGATATCCAGGTTCTGGAAGAATTCGCCAAGGACGATCCGACCGAAGCCAATCAGGCTGAAGTCGACAATGCGAAGCGGGAGCTCGACAAGCGGCTGGAAGCGATGGAGCTGCAGGCGATGCTGTCCGGGCCCTTGGACCGGTTTGATGTGTACGTCAGCGTGCAAGCCGGCGAAGGGGGAACCGATGCCTCCGACTGGGCCGCCATGCTGCTGCGGATGTATCAGCGGTGGGCCGAGGTGAAAGGCTTTGAAGTCGAGGAGATTGAACTCTCCGAAGCGGAAGAGGCGGGCATTCGCAGCGCCACGATCTTGATCAAAGGCGATAATGCCTTCGGCTATATGCGTAGTGAAGTCGGTGTCCATCGGTTGATTCGGATGAGCCCCTTCGATGCAGCTGGGCGTCGTCAGACGTCATTTGCGGCGATCGATACGACTCCGGATCTGGACGACGACGTGAAAATTGACGTCGACTGGGATGAAGATGTCCGTGAGGACGTGTTCCGCGCTGGTGGTGCCGGCGGACAGAAGGTGAATAAGACGTCTTCGGCCATTCGGTTGACGCACTTGCCGACGAATACAGTCGTGCAATGTCAGAACGAACGGAGTCAGCATAAGAATCGGGCCATTGCCAGAAAGATGCTGACGTCGAAACTGTTTCAAAAGGAACAGGAACGCCGGGATGCCGAAGTCGCGGCGAAACGGGGCCTGAAGTCGCGGATTGGATTCGGTGGCGAAACCATTCGGCACTATGTGATGGCTCCGCAGCAATACGTGAAGGACGCCCGAACCGGTTTGACCGCCGGAAATCCCTCAAAGGTGCTCGATGGCGACATCGATCCCTTTATCGAGTCGTTCTTGCGAGATCAGATGGGTAAGGACGACGCGTAAGCGAGTGTGAAGAAATCTTGCTTCAGGCGAGCCCGGTGGCGTAAGCCCCGGGATTCTGCGATTGAAGCAGATGATACGGCAGACGAAAAGAATCCGGGGGCTTACGCCGCCCGGCTCGCCTGAAGCGTTGTGATATGAGTGTTTACTTCATTGGGCCTCTTGCTCCGTGAGGTGGTGAAAACTGAAACTTCCGCAGTCGTTGATCGGCTGCGGAAGTTTTTTGTTTTGATACGCAGCCGAGGCCACCATTCAACGGCCGCACCCTCGGGGTCTGGCCGATTGAAAGTGCATTGGGGCGAGAGGCCGATACGCTTATACTGGACGTCGCGGCTGCGCTCGCTGCTGGATGGATGCCGTTTCTCTCCGTTAGGCCAAACTCGTTATGGGAATTCAAAATCGCGACTACTATCGCGCCGATTCGTCGTCGGGCGGCTGGTCGATGCCGACTGGCCGCAGTATGTGCCAGAACATTCTGATTTCGACTGCCATCGTGTTTTTGTTTCAGATGCTGATCACGGTGCCGGTTCCCAATGTGCGAGCGCTCATTACTAGCGCCCCCCCGGCCGAGCGCGAACAATTGCTGGAGATGTATGAGCAGAACAAAATTGAAGAATTGAACGCGATCGCGATCAAGTTCAATTACATCTCACGATATGCACCATTGCTGAATACTTGGGGGGCTCTGGAACCCTATAAAGTCGTCGAGGGTCAGGTTTGGCGGTTGGTGACGTATGCGTTTCTCCACGATACCTCCACACCCTGGCACATCGTGTTCAACATGATGGTGCTGTGGATGTTTGGTCCCCCGATTGAAGAACGGTTGGGGCGCCGAGAATTTCTGGCCTTCTATCTGGTCGCGGCAATTGTGGCGGGGCTCGTGCATCTGGCGTTTGGTTTTGCCATGCGTGACCCCACCGGTGCCGTAGGAGCGTCGGGGGCCATGATGGGCATCATGATGCTGTTTACCATCTATTATCCCCATACGCCCATTTCGATCTTTTTCGTGCTGACGCTTGAAGCCCGCTGGGTGATGCTCCTCTATCTGATCTACGACGCCCTTCCCATCCTGCGGGCCCTCGGTGGAGCGGGAGCACGTTCCGATGGCATTGCGCACGCAGCACACTTAGGCGGTCTGTTGTTTGGTTTCCTCTACTACAAGTTTGGTTGGAGGCTGACCGGATGGCTGCCGCAGCGCGGTGGTCCGAGCTTAGGGCAACGGTTCAGCCGCTGGTGGACTCGTCCCGCGTTACGCGTCTATCAGAGTCCCGTCGAACGCCCGCCGGAGAACGTTCCGGCCCGGCCTGTGCAGCAATTCCAGTCGCCACGCGATCTGGAGCATCAAGTCGACCTGATCTTAAAGAAGATCAAAGACGAGGGAGAAGCCAGCCTGACCGACGATGAACGGAACCTGCTACGAGACGCCAGCCGCGCTTACAAGAATCGCAATACGTAACGCCATAGTCGTTGATCGCTCCGCGATCATAACGCGGTCGCAGTAGCGAGTTGAAAGTGATTCAACCTCGACTGCTGTGTTGGCCGGCTACTCCGAAGGCGTTGTGATCGCGGAGCGATCAACGACTATCTCCGGATCAGAGCGCTGCGTAAGCAGCGGTGCGATCCAGGTTTCGACGAACGCGCGATTGGTGCAGCCGAAATGGCCCCCCAGATTGAACGTACGAGCCATCTGCGGTGAGTATCGCTCTTGGTGGAGTCGTTCACGGTAAGCGAGTTGCTCGGCTTCTGACAGGTCGGTCGGTTCTTGGAAACCGATCATCCCGGCCGAACAACGCAGTTGGCCGTCGAGCGTCCCAAATACCAGTGTTCCGGCTCCCAGAAAGAACCAGTCCAGAGGCGACCAGAAATTCCAGACGCCTCGCTCGGTCTTGGACAACGCTGTCTGCAGCGGATAGTTGGGGGCAATTGCCGCCGCCAGCAAAATGGCGGAAGTGACTTGGCGGCCTGCGGGCAACGCTTCCAGAATCAGAATCGTCAACGCGCCTCCGCCGGAATGGCCAATCAGATGCACGGGCCGCCCCGGGTATTGATCTTGGTAAGCCACGATGCGATCGGCAATGCGTTGTGCCTGTACGGCATTACGTCGCCCGCCGCGGAGGTGATACAGGAACAGCAGTGTGCAGGATGTCGTCCAATCTTCTAGTTCCGTGGCCCCCTGCCAGCCTCCGTCAGCCAGTCCCCAGACGACACTGTGGTTGAGAAAACTTTCGGACTCGATCCCCGGCAGCACGAGGACCAGGCCCTGTTCGTAGCGTTCGGGCGTGCGAAAGCGATTCAGCAATGCGCCACACAAGCGGCCGCCCCAGGGAACCAGGCAGCCGAGCGATGACAGGCCGCCGCGGGCCCATTTCGGTAATCGAGGGGACGTTGTGGTGTTTTTTGTCGGTGCGTAAGGCATCAGAAATTCGTTGTGTTTTCGTCGTCTATTCAGGACTGTTTTGCGTGTTTCTCTTGAAATTGATCTTAGGCGGCGGGGGAAGTTGGTCAACCCGGTGTGGCCGCCCACCCTGGAGATCCTCAGGCCTTTCTTCCAACGGACTTCTGCGACACAATAGAAGTAGTCGATGTGACGCCAGCTCTAACGTTGTTCAAACGGGTCTTAAATCATGTCCGTCTTGTCTGGAATTTTGATTCTGCTGGTGGTGGCCGTGGGGCTGGTGATCATCATCGGCTGCGCCTATTGGGTGATGACTGGTGCCACTGCGGCCGGGGGGAATTTCCGGAACAAGGCGCCGAACCTGAGATGCTGCCCCCAATGTGGCGCACCTCTCGATGCCGGGCTGGACCATTGTCCGCAATGCTCGTTGAGAATTTCTGTGTGATGTCGCGACGTCGTTAAGAAGAGTTTCGTTCTCCGAACTGCTGTGAATCTTTCCTCCCTCGAACAGGAGTACCTGCATGTTGTCTCGCCCTGATTTGTCCCTGGCCGTTGGCACACGTCGTACCTTTCTGCAAACGGTTGCTGCCGGCGCGGCGTTGGCTGCCTGTGGATTGACGAACCGACCCGCCGCGGCCTTGGAGCCCATTACGCGGAACGGACTGATCCACATGAAGCTCAGTCTGGCCGCGTACTCGTTCCGCGATCAACTAGGCGGGGACAAGCCCAAACTGACGATGCTGGAATTCATTGATCGGTGTGCCGAATACAACCTGGATGGGTGCGAGTTAACGAGCTACTGGTTTCCCAAAGAGATCACCCCGCAGTATCTGAATGAAATCAAACAGCGCGCGTTTCGTTTGGGGTTAGATGTCTCCGGCACGGCAATTCGCAATGATTTTTGCTTGCCACCCGGAAAAGAACGAGACAATTGGTTGACTCACACACGAAACTGGATCGATCATGCCGCCGCTTTTGGGGCGCCAGTGATCCGAGTCTTCGCCGGGGTGAAGCCCAAAGATGAGACGGAAGCGGTCGCCGTCGATCGGTGCGTGGAGGGACTCCAGGAGAGCCTCAAGTACGCGGCCGAAAAGGGTGTGTTTCTGGCTCTGGAAAATCACGGTGGCATTACCGCGACCGCGGATCAGTTGCTGGCGATCGTCAAACGGCTCGATTCTCCCTGGCTGGGGATTAACCTCGATAGTGCCAACTTTTCGAGCGGTGGCGATCCCTATGAGCAACTGGCGAAGATCGCTCCGTATGCGATCAATGCCCAGATCAAAACAGAGATCACCGTCGATGGGAAGAAGGTCCCCACCGACCTGGCTCGCGTGGTGAAGATCTTGAAGGATGCTCACTACCGCGGCTACGTCGTCCTGGAGTACGAAGCTCCGGAAGATCCGCTGGTCGCCGTGCCGCGGGCTTTGAAAGAGTTACGCCAGTTGATTTCTGGCTGACGAATTACGGACGAAAATGACGCCCCGTAAATAGACCGAGAGCACGGAGAACAATGTCGTCTCCGTGCTCTCGTTTGTTGTCAGGCTTGCCCCTTGATGGGGTCACTGCTTAGGGGCGGTCGTGACTCGGACAAGAAACGCAAATCAAAGGCTGCCCCGAAACAGTGCCACAAATAAGCCTCTTGTGTCGAGCTTAAATCGCCTTGCGACCCCGAGTCCTTACAGCAGTCCGGCGATTGGTTCGCCGTTGTAAATGTGATGCGGACGCTGCGTCTGGTCGTGCCAGGCGGTGACTTCGGGCAGGCCCAACGAGTGATAAATCGTCGCCGCCATGTTCTCCGGGGTCTGCGGTGCGGTTGCGGGGAAGGCACCGATCTTGTCGGTTGAGCCCACAACGACGCCACCCTTGGTCCCACCTCCGGCGAAGAACACCGACTGTGCCGCACCCCAGTGATCGCGGCCCGGTTCTTTGTAGTGCTGGGGTAGACCGAACACGCGCGGCGTGCGGCCAAATTCGCCACCCATTACGATCAAGGTGTCGTCGAGCATTCCGCTCTCGTTCAAATCATCCAGCAGGGCCGAGAGGGCCTTGTCGGTAGGCGGTAGCAGGCTGTTCTTCAAGTTGCGGAAGGCGTTGCCGTGAGTGTCCCAGGACTCGTTGTTGCCGAGGTTCACCTGGACCAGATTGACGCCGGCTTCCACCAATTGGCGTGCCATCAACAACGACCAGCCAAACGAATTGCGGCCGTAGCGGTCGAGGGCTTCAGGCTTGGCCTGTTGCATGTCGAACGCCTTCCGAACTTGGGCGTCCGTCAACAGCGACAAGGCAGCTTGACGGTGCCGGTCAAACTGCTGGGCTTCTGCGTGCCGATCCCAATCTCGGCGTTGTTCATCAATATGCGACAACAGGGCCAGGCGGCCGTCGAGACGTTGGCTGCCGAAGCCCTCGGGGAGCGTCAAACTGGGCATCTCAAAGGATTTACGCCCCTTGAATTTACGATATTGATGATCGAATTCGTAATCCGGAAACGCACCGTATGACGTCGAATCGAATGCCGAGGCTTCGATGAACCAGGGATCGTGGCGTGAACCCATCACCCCGCCGAACTGGCCGGGAATGACACGACCTGAACTGTGGGTGAGTTTTTCTGGCAAGACCACTGCGGGTGGCAGGTTGTTTCGCGGTGTGGTCACGGCGCTTGCAATCGAAGCCAGACTCGGAAAATCCGTGTTCATGGGCTTCGAGGGATTGAACCCGGTCGGAATCAATGTCCGGCCAGTCAACATGATGTGATGTGCGGCCGAATGGTCGTTCGAAAAATGGGTCAACGAGCGGACGACCGACCACAAATGGCTACGCTGCGCCAACATGGGCAGGTGTTCGCAGATCTGCATTCCCGGGGTTCGCGTGTCGATCGCCTGGAATTCGCCACGGATCGTGTCGGCAGCCAACGGTTTCGGGTCGAAACTGTCGTGCTGGCCAAGTCCACCGGACAAGAAGATATAGATGACCGACCGAGCTCGCAGATCACGCGTCGGATTCTCGGCGCGCAGGGGGGCCAAGTGATTGGTGCCTAAGCCCAAGATTCCAATAGCACCGGCTTGCAACGCGGCGCGGCGAGTCACCCCTGGATGACCCCAATTTTGAACTGCCATAGCGTATGGTACTCCCGATCTCATCGGAATATCTTGTTTAGTTAATTTGATGTTATCGGCTTTGGGTGCTCCGAGCAAGCAAAAAACATCCTGGACAGCAGGTGGACAGACCTGTGGCATGTCGTGCGATCCGTCATAACCGGCTGTTGGATAATGGTTAATGGTTTTTGTCGTAAGTGACCGTTCGGCTGGGGGCAGGAGTCGAATCTACGCAAATTGTGGGGGGACCGCAACGCGTTGCGGATTTCGCCAGAACCTCGGCCTCTGTGGTGTCCCCAATTATATGCGGACGTCTCCTAACTCGTAACGCGATCGCGTCCGAGGATGAACTCGCATCGAGAAGGCCGGCTTTGAGCCGTGAAGAGGCTGACCGTATCAAGAGCAGCGTGGTTCGGCAGCCGTGTGGCGGATAGAATGCAGGTAGCCTTTACCACAGAGAGTCGTTTGATGCTGCCGAATGCTGTTGCGATCCCATTGCCCACCCTGCCCTCTACTGCCAGCCCGCGGCCCGAGTTGCTGTCTCCGGCCGGTGAATGGGAAGCCTTGAAGGCGGCCGTGGCCAACGGGGCTGATGCCGTGTACTTCGGCCTTTCGGATTTTAACGCGCGACATCGGGCGACCAATTTCACCGTGGAAGAACTGCCGCAAGTGATGCGGTATCTGCATGACCACAACGTTCGCGGTTATGTCACGTGTAACACGCTGATCTTCTCGGACGAGTTGCCCGCAATCACCGAGTACGTCAAAGCGCTGGCGTTGGCCGGTGTGGATGCCGTTATCGTGCAGGACCTGGGCCTGGCACGATTGATTCGACGGCTGGCTCCGCAGCTGACCGTTCATGGCTCGACGCAGATGACATTGACCGATGTGCGCGGCGTCGAATTTGTCCGCAGTATGGGTGTGGAGCGGGTCATTCTGGCGCGCGAACTCTCCGTGAAGGAGATCGGTCAGATCTCGGCCGGAACCACCTTGCCGCTGGAAGTTTTCATTCATGGGGCGCTGTGTGTCGCCTACAGCGGCCAATGTTTGACGAGCGAATCGTTAGGGGGCCGCAGTGCCAACCGGGGCCAGTGTGCACAGGCTTGTCGGTTGCCTTATGATTTGATGGTCGACGGTGAGCAGCGTGAGATGGGAGAGCTCGCGTATTTGCTGAGCCCCCAGGATCTGGCCGCGCCCGACTTAATCGATGACTTGGTGCAGGCCGGCGTGTCGTGCTTCAAAATCGAAGGTCGTTTGAAGAGTGCGCAATACGTCGCTGCGACCACACAGACCTACCGCACGGCTTTAGACGCCGCGTTGGAGGCCCGGCCGTTCGAGCTGTCGCAGGAGCAATCGCTAGCCTTGCAACAGAGTTTTTCACGAGGATTTTCTCACGGGTTTCTCTCGGGGGTGGATCATCAGGAATTGGTCCAGGGGCGGTTTCCCAAGAGCCGCGGGGTGCAGCTGGGCAAAGTCGTGGAACGGTCCGCGCAGGGCGTCATCGTGGAATTGCACGCGCAGCATGTGCAGCCCGTGACAACCGCCGAGGGGCTCAATCTGGTGCCCGTGAAGCCGGGTGACGGTGTGGTGTTTGACGAAGGCCACCCCGACCAGGATGAACAAGGCGGCCGGATTGTGGAAGTGCAGTCTCGCGGTCAGCGGGACGGGATTCCGCGCGTGGAATTAATCTTCCATGCGGGGACTGTGAATCTGGCATCATTGGCCATCGGTTGCCTCGTGTGGAAGACGGACGATCCTGCCTTGCGCCGGCGTCTCGAACAAACCTATAACCGGGATGAAGTACGGCATCGCGTGCGGATTGACGGTCGTGTGTATGCGGCATTGGGAGAACCATTGCGCGTGGAGTTCCGGGACGCTCGTGGGGCCAGCGGGCAAGCGGTGAGCGAGCAATTGTTAGAGGCAGCGGTGAAGCAGCCGTTGCGGCATGCCGTGCTGCGAGAACAGCTGGCTCGGTTGGGAGACACTCCCTTCGAATTGGGTGCTGTGGTTCTGGAGACATCCACGGGGATCGTTCCCGAAGAGACTCCCTTGGCGGTCATGGTTCCCAAGAGTTTGCTCAATGATCTGCGGCGTCAGGCGGTGCAGAACTTGCGAGCCGAACGGCTACAAGCGGAACGTCGCGATCAGCTGAATTTGACGGCGTTGGACGATCTCCGCGGCGAGATCTCGACGCGATTGCCGGTGGTGCCTGCATCGTCACCGTCGACTTCGCAGTTGACGGTGCTCGTCCGCAACTTGGAACAATTGCAGGCCGTGATCGATTGGCAGCCCGAGCCCAATTGTCCGCGGGTGAGCCTGGTGTATTGCGATTTCGAAGAGGTCCGCCGCTACGAAGCCGCCGTGAAGCTGGCCCGGGCAGCGGGGATGCCGATTGCCTTGGCCACGTTGCGGGTTGTCAAGCCGAGTGAAGACGGTTGGTTGCGACAAATTGGCAATTACGCTCCGGACTTTGTACTGGTGCGAAATCTGTCGGCCCTCAGTTTTTACCAGCAGAATTTCCCCCAACTGCCGTTGCTGGGGGACTATTCGCTGAACGTGTCGAACGAGCTTACCGCTGGCTTGTTTGCCGCACAGGGAGTGCAGCGGTTGGTGCCCAGTTACGACTTGAACTGGCAACAGTTGCAGTCATTGTTGCAGCGGTTTCCCACTGATCGCTTCGAGTCGGTAATTCACCAGCACATGCCTATGTTCCATATGGAACATTGCGTGTTTGCCCATACTTTGTCGAATGGCAAAGACTACCGCGACTGTGGGCGTCCGTGTGATCATCATCAAGTCGACTTGCGAGACCGCGTGGGCGAATTACACCCGTTGGTGGCCGACGTCGGTTGCCGAAATACGCTGTTCAACGCTCACGCCCAGTCGGCAGCCGAGTACATCCCGCGGATGCAGCAGTTGGGGCTCCGTTGGTTCCGGATTGAGCTACTGCGCGAGACGGCTGACGAATCCGCTGCCATGTTGCGACGATACTCGCAGGTTCTGGCGGGCCAAGCGGCCGGGCGAGAGATGTGGCAGCAACTGCGAGTTCTGAATCAACTGGGGGTCACTCGCGGCCCGCTCGATTTTGAATAAGGGCGATGGAACGGATTCTAGGATGTCATCATTGTCTCAGACAACAGTTTGGACTCTTCGGCGAGTGAACACGGCGATCTGGATCGCCGCGCTTCCGGCTTGGGTTGCCCTTATTCAGGTAATCCTTGTAAACCCGAAATTTGCCCATCAGACGGATCGATTTCTCCTGGGACCGTTCGTCCTCGTAGGGACGACGTGGGCGATTCACCGCCTGCTCAGAGGCCGTAGCCACGCGTGGGCCTTGTCCGCTTTGTTGGCAGGCGTGCTTCCTATTGGTGTTTTATTCGTGGCAGCGGCTCTTGCTCGATTCGATTGAGAATGCGAAGCCTGTCGCCCGATTCGGAGAGCTTGGCGACGAGTTCCACAACGGCTAGTTGTGCTTGATGAACCCGGACTTGATTTCCTCGCCGTTTTTGCTTTCGGCGGAATAGGTCAGCTTGCTCTCTTTGGAATCTTGCTTCACATCGAGCTTGTATTCCGTTCCGTCACTCCCCTGCCCTGTTCCGGTGAAGCCGCCGCCTTCGGGTTTGGGTTCGAGCGTGACCGACTTGAGTGTCAGTTGGTCCTTGAGCAGAGTTTCGACTTCGGGCTTGCTGAGATTTGCGGGATTCTTGGGACAGCCGATCAGACCGATCATCACCAACGCGATTGCCACTGTGCTGAATGCCCGCCGCATGCTACAGACCTCTCTGAAGGTGACTCACGATCCCGAATTGTGCCGGGGACAGACCGGCAGTCGTGGAACGATTATAACCGATGGAGAGCCGTTCACGGAATCGAGAGAGAATAGGGAATTATCTCTCGCAAAGGCGCGAAGGCGCCAAGATGAAGAATATTTTGGCCTACTAAGCTCCGGAACTTTGCGCCTTTGCGTGAAATCTCCTGAATTCGAAAGAAACGAGTGTTCCGTTCGTTTACCGTGCCAGTTGGACCGGGGTCAGGCTTTGAACCACCATCCGGTCGGCACGCAAACGCGGGTCGTAGCCGCGTTGGCCGATCAGGCCCATGGCTTGGCCCACGTATTGGTCGAGGTTGACTCCGGGAGCTGCATCCAGATAGCACAAAATGCGACGATCGGGGGCGGCAATCACGTACAGCGGCGACCCAGGGGGGGGATTGGGCAGGCGATGCACAATTCCCGCTCCGTTGAATCGTGAGCCATTGGGGGAACCCGAGCGGCTGCCCGTTGAGCTTGGTGCCGGGCGTTGTTGGGTTCCCGGGGTGGGAGCCACCGCGGGGGGAGTGTTATATCGCTGTGTTTCTTGGGTGACCCGGGGTGCCGTGGCGCCTCGTTGCGGAGATTGGAGAGCTTGAGTCCCCTGGGGTTGGGCCGCACGGGCTTGTTTCCGCATGATCAGGGCTTCGTCGTGAATTCCCTGGTATTCATCCAGTTTTGCAAGACGTTGATCAATTTGTGAGACGATCGGCGACGTTCCGGCCAATTCCTTCAGTGACTCCAGGTCCTCACGTTGTGTGCCCAGTTCCCAGTCGCTCGAAGGTTTTTTGAGAATCTGCTGCAGTTCGTGGTCCAGGAGTTTTAAGTCTTCGCGAATGGCTTGCTCTTCGTTTTGGCTGCCCAGCGTGGGCGTCACGGCAGCGCCCTCGGCCAGATTGGCAAACGGATCGTTCATGTCTCGCTTACGCGGAGCGTGTCCGTAGCGCGGGGCATCACCGCCATCGACTTCAATATCGGTAGCAAATGCCGGACTTTTGGAGGCAGCACGCGGCTTGGTGGGGGGCGCGGCGGCAGCGATGGCTTCCATGGGAGATTCCACGGGTGTGGCTCCCGTGACTTCGGGCAAGTTCTGAATCTTGCTGTCAGTCGCCTTCGCCAGCACCTTGGGGGAACCGTCGGCGTTCAATTCGACGAGGTGGCTGCCCTTAATCCAGCGACGTTCGGCGCGAGGGGGCTTGATCATCAGCCACAGATCTTTGCCTTTATCCGAATCCAGGACCTGTTCGCCCAGAATTTCGACGGTATCACCATCATTCAGTCGGACTTGTTCGATATCACGCTGAGCACTCTTGAAGGCTCCGACGCGGACCAGAACTCCATTTCCTTTGACAATTCCCTGCTTACCATTGCGCCGGACGTAGGTGGATAGAATCCAGCTGTAACTTCCCGCGGGGGGCTCGATCATATACCAGCCACCGGGATCCTTACGCAGGACACGGACTTTGTCGCCGTTGGACAGCTTCATCGTGGGATAGTGTTTTTCCTGTCCCGGACCGCTGCGTACGTAGATTTCTTCACCTGCCGTGGATTGCACAGCGGCGTCAAACGGTTGAATCGGGGCCGCCTGCGCCACGGAACTCAGGGCGCAACTTACGCACAGGCCTCCCAGAACCATCAATAGTGAGCGGTGAAATGACATGAGGCCTACCTCCTGCAGGGGCTGGCGAGTGGAGGTCAAAAGGACAAATCGAATGAAATTATAGACAGACTGCAGTCGTAAACTGCGGCAAATTATTGTTGGGAATGCTTCGGCAGGCGATTGAGGCATGCGTGGCAATTTGGGAAGTGAATAGCGGAGTGCTGCGGAGACGAATCTTCGAGTGATATGCGGATAGGTACTGGAAGAGGGCGTTTTTCACAAGACCAATGTGAGAGCGGTAGGAAATGACGAGTAGGGAAATGACGAAACCCGAATGTCGAATGAATGACGAATGTCGAAATCCGAATTGGACTAGCTCATTCATGACAGGACCGCGTTCTACGGCCACTCAGAGACAACGGTCCTCCCATTGGGGCATTGGACATTTGTCATTCATTCGACATTCGGGCTTCGTTATTTCCCTCCCCGTCCTTAAAAAATCTCCAATTGGCATCAACTACCTATTCCGCATAGACTTGCTCTCGCGAGGAGCGGGACAGTTGGTCATTGCCCTGTGGGAGCGGATCGAACTCCGCAAGCTGTTGTTTCGGTCCGAGTAAGGATGTCCGAATATGGGAACTCGCACGATCGTCATTGCCACTTGGCCGGTCATTGCCACCAGCTTGTTACTGTTGGGGCTGGGCGTACTGGCGGCGTGGTGGGTGGATAAAACACAGAGCGACAACTCGCTGCTGATTGCCCAGGAAGTGCATGGGGTCGTTGCGGCGCAGGATCTCTACACCAAGATGCGCGAGTTTCGGCGCAATCTGGATCTCTTCCTGCGGACCAACAATGAAGTCGAATTCAATAAAATCGCATCGCATCGCAAAGATACCCAGAGGCTGTTGATCGAGGCCAAGAAGTCGGCTCGGACGCCGACCGAGCAGCAGCTGATCGAAGTTGTGGAACGGGGCTACATCCACTTCTACGATGAGTACCAACGAATTTCGGTGACGGAACCGAAAGAGGAACAGAAGAAGGCGTTGTCGGTACTGGTCGATCAGATTCTGACGAAAGAGGTGCTGGAGCCGGCGCAAAAATGTGTCGACTACAACCGGCAGGTGATCGATACCTCGAATCTGGCACTCAACCAGACGGCCAAACGCATTCGCATCGGGTTCATTCTGCTGGGACTCTGCGGCTCTTTGGCGGGCCTGGCGTTGGGAGTGGGGGTCGCCCTGAACCTGCGTAAGACGATGGTCAAGCTCCATGTTTCTGTGCAAGGCGTGGCGGGGCGTCTAACGGAGGTACTGGGCCCTGTGACATTGTCCGAAGGGACGACGATGCAGGAGCTGCAGCTTAGCCTGCAGGCCATGGAACAGCATATTGCCGAGGTCGTGGAACGTCTGCAGCGGCAAGATTTGGAGATCCTGCGGCGCGAGCAACTGGCTTCACTGGGGCAGATGGCCGCCGGCTTGGCGCACGAGTTACGCAATCCTCTGATGCCGATGAAGATGCTGGTGCAGTCCGCCGTTCAAAAAGGGGATGATGGGCCCGGCTTGCGAGGTCGTAGTTTGATGGTGATGAGCGAAGAAATCAGCCGGATGGAGACGTCCCTCCAGGCATTTTTAGATTTTGCGAGACCGCCGCAGCTGGAGAAAAATGTCTTCGACATGCGGACCCTCTGCGTGCAGACGCTAGAGCTCGTTTCGGCCCGGGCGGCTCAGCAAGAAGTTCAGCTGGCTCATCGTTTTCCCGATCATCCGGTGCAAGTTTATGCCGATGCAAGCCAGTTTCGGCAGGTGCTGTTGAATCTCGTACTGAATGCGCTTGATGCCCTTCCGGATGGTGGAAAGGTGGAGGTGCGGGTCGAGACGCGTGCCGACGACCAGGCGAGCGGCCGATTGACCCCTGATGCTTTGCGGCTGGCGGAATTTGCCTTGGCACCGACTGGTTTGCGAGAGTCTGAAGATGGGGGTTCATCGGACAATCACCTCTCTCGTCACGCCTTGGTCCAGCCTTCGCGAGTATCGATGGTCGAAGCAGGGTGGTGTGTCGTATCAGTCCGTGATAACGGAATCGGGATGCCGCCGGAGCTTGTAGAGCGGATCTTCGAGCCATTTGTGACGACCAAGGAAACCGGACACGGGTTAGGGTTGTCCACTTGCCGCCGTGTCGTTCAAGCCCATGGTGGAACGATCTCGGCTGTCAATCGGCCCGATGGAGGGGCAGTGTTTACGTTTCGACTGCGGATGATTCGGGATGAATTGCCGAGCATCATGGCCCTGCCCTAGCCCGGGAGACGAGCCCGCCCGGAGCCAGGCGCTGCCGTCGGATGCCCGTTTGTTTTGAGGGGCAGACTTCGCCGGAAGGGATCTGGCTGTTAAATTTTGGTATTGGGATTTGAACCACTTTTCGCTCGCGAGTTGCTGTTATGCCGACGCTGTTGGTCATTGATGACGAACCAAACATTGCCTATTCGGTCGAAACGTGTCTCTCTTCGGACTCGCTTCGCGTGATTTCTGCGGCGACGGCAAAAAAGGGGATTCAGATGGTGCGGGACCAAAAGCCCGATGCCATCTTGTGTGACGTTCGCCTGCCCGATATGTCGGGGTTGGATGCGTATCAGGAAATCAAACGCATCGATCCGCGTGTGCCGGTGATCATTATTACTGCTTACGCACGCACCGAGACCGCCATTGAAGCGATGCGGACCGGGGCCTTCGAATATCTGTTGAAGCCGGTCGATTTTACTCGCTTGCAAGATGTGATTAAGAAGGCGCTCGAAATGAGTCGCCTGAATCGCATTCCGGCATTGATGGGCGCCGAGCCTGCTGACTTGTCGGCCGACCACATCGTCGGGAATTCGTTGGCGATGCAGGATGTGTATAAGGCGATTGGCCGCCTGGCGACACAACAGGTTCCCGTGCTGATCCTGGGAGAAAGTGGGACCGGAAAGGAACTGGTGGCCCGGGCCATCTATCATTACAGCCAGCGTGGCAACAAGCCCTTCCTGGCTATCAACTGCGCGGCACTGACTGAAACCTTGCTCGAGAGTGAACTGTTCGGTCACGAGAAAGGTGCCTTTACCGGTGCCGACCAGCGGCGTATCGGCAAGTTTGAGCAAGTGAATGGCGGCACGATTTTCCTAGATGAAATCGGCGATATGAGCCCCGCCACGCAGGCCAAAGCCTTGCGTCTGCTGCAGCAACAGCAGTTCGAACGAGTTGGCGGCAATCAGACCGTCGAGACCGATGTGCGGATCATCACGGCGACGAACCGGGATCTCGCCACGTTGGTGGAAGAAGGCAAGTATCGCCGCGATCTGTTCTATCGTCTGAACGGTTTTACGATTCACCTGCCGCCCCTCCGCGAGCGAATGGATGATATTCCGCTGCTGTCGGAGCATTTCATTCAGCTCTACAATCGTGATTTGCGAAAGAATGTCCGGGCTCTGACTCCCGAGACGCTGGCTTGTCTGCGGCAGCATGCCTGGCCGGGGAATGTGCGTGAATTCCAAAGTGCCATTAAGTTTGCGATGGTGCAAACCACCGGCGAAATTCTGACTCCTGATTGTCTGCCTGATTCGTGTCGCCCTGGCAACGTGCCCCATGTCCGAACGACAAGCAGCCCCCTTCCTGCCACTCAGCATCTCGACGTGTTGGAGCTGACTCAAACGTTATTGAGCAGCGACGAGGCCGATATCTACGACAAGATCAATCATGCGATCGATCGCGTCGTACTGGAAGAAGTTCTCAAGCACTTCAATCACAATCAGCAGAAGGCCGCCGAGCGTCTGGGGATTTCGCGGATGACATTGCGCTCGAAGTTGCGAGCTCTGGGGTTGATCTCTGACAAGAGTGCGCCCAATGATACAATCGATCCGGTCGACAAGCCGGTGAAATAGAGCCGAACGAAGTCGTGCTGGTTAAGTGTGATTCTGTAGTGCATGAATACAGAAGAAGTTGCACCACGGAGAACACGGAGTTTTGAAAGAACGCACAGCGCCGCACGACCAAACAAAAACAAATGGAGGACTGGCTCGGCGTTGTTTGAAGCACTCGAACAAACGCTGACCCCATCCGTGTTTTTCTGTGTTGATCCGTGGCAAAAAAAACTCTCCCCTGCTCCATTAAGCCATTGGTGATCGGGACTCAGGGTTTCGGAAACTTGATTCTTGATGATAGGGATTACCATGGAATCGTTGGTGCTCTCGATGACCGAAATCCTGCGGGGATTGCTGGGTGACGTACGCTGGATCCTGTTTGGAGTGGCGGCCCTTGTCGTCGGCGTTCTCGGAGTCCTCGCCGGTCGCCGTCTGACTCGTGAAGTTTCCCTGGCCGCGGCACCGGAAGGCGGGCCAGACCTGCCGGGGAAGGATCGCAATGACGGTGATTTGGTGACACCGTCGCGTCGCCGTCGTCCCGGTGATGCCAAATCCGGCAAGATTGCAGCCATGCGCTGGACGTTGCGCGGCTTGGGCCTGACGGGGATCGCATTGGTGGCCTCGCTGGTCGCCCTGGATGGCTATGGAACCGAGCCGATTTTGCGCTGGTCGCTGGCAAAACTGGAACCGCGAACTGGTATTAAGCTGACTTTCTCCAAGGTGACCGGTGGTTTGTTGAGCGGACAGTTTGTGCTGCATCAAGTTCGCGCTGTCCGCGTGAATCATCCCGAATCGAATTTTGATCTCATCTGTTCGCAGGTGACCGCCCGCTGTTCGCTGTGGAAGATCCTGAGTCCCCGAGTTGCCATTGATGGCGTACGGCTGGAACAGGTTTCGGGAACCTACCATCGCCTGAAGAAAGCTCCGATTGCCGTACCAGTGGGAACGGCACCAGCTCCCGCCCCTGCTCCCCTCGCTGCCCGAGCTCGAGGCGTTTGGATTGGCCAATTGCAACTCGTAGACGCAACGATCGACTACACCGACAGCACCGTGGAAGGGGATCCCGTTCAAGTGGCGTTGGCCGTTGAGTCGCTCGAGTGTGCTCCGGTGCGTTCGGCGCAGGCACCGTTCGATCTGATTTTTCGTTCGAATGCCACAGGCACGATCGATGGCCGTCCTTTCGTCGTTAAAACAACTCGTTTACCCGCCGGAACGAAAACGGAATGGGGAGCGACTGGGTTGCCGATGGCCTTGGTGCGGGCTTACCTGGAGGGACCTTTCCGCTGGTTGAGAAGTGGCGAATGTGATGTCAGTATCGCTCAGCAGATGCCTGACGATCAGACTGTTCCGGTGACATTGGAGACCCACCTGATCTTGCGTGAAATTCGACCCGGTGTGCCGGAAGGCACCAAGCCGGGGGTGGCGATTGCGGCACAGTTGCTGATTTCTCAGTTGAAGAATCTGCCGAAGGAAAAGGATATCGGGTTCACCTTGAAGGTTGATCCGAAGAAGTTTGATTTGACGAAGACGGAAGATCGCGAACACTTCTGGAAGCAGTTCAAAGCGGCCGCGGTGGCGGGCTTACTGCAATCGACTCCAGTGGGCGTCGACGGGCTGTCCGATGAGACCAACGAGAAGCTGGACCGGGCGGTCGACAACGTCGCGAATCAGGCCATGAAAGCGATCGAAAAAATCAGAGCGCGGCGTCAGGCTCGCAAGGCGGCCAAGGAGAAACAGGCTCCGCCAGCACCACCGGTCCCACAACCGTAGTCTGACTCTTCGAGTTGGTTTTTATAGTCGTTGTTCGCTCCGCGAACATAACGCATTCGCAGTAGTCGGTTAGAATTCGCATTCAATCGCAAGACCGATTCCGCCTCGCTACTGCGAGCGCGTTA
>JAZKFE010000244.1:39184-39589 GCA_040386595.1 Planctomycetota bacterium
ACGACTATGGTTTGGCAATCGCCTCACCTGCGTCAGGATTGCTGCAGAACTCGTAGTTCACGAGGCAAAGGGAATGACACGTGCTCTTCGCGAATGATGGCTAATTCGACGGTGGCGCCGTAGTTCTCGACCAAGTAATCCAGGCACTCCTGGACCACGACTTCAGGGGCGCTGGCTCCGGCGGTGACGAGAACCGTTTGGACTCCTTCGAACCATTCGGCTTTCAATTCGTGCGCCCCGTCGATCAAGTATGAGGGCTTGTTCAACGAGGCGGCGATTTCGGCCAGTCGTTCCGGTTCCAGGCGCCGGTGATGCAATTGATCCTCGACGCTTTGCCGCGCACCTTGCTGCTGGCGGCGGTGTCGCTCGTGCTCTCGCTGTTCGTCGCAGTCGGCCTCGGCAGCA
>JAZKFE010000244.1:39599-42439 GCA_040386595.1 Planctomycetota bacterium
GTTAGAACTGTTTTGGCTGCCCAGCACGATCACGACATCTGATTGCGGAGCCAATGCCGAAACCGCTTCTTGCCGGTTGGTGGTGGCGTAACAGATGTCTTCTTTGGGGGGCGTCGCGATGTCGGGAAAACGCTCGCGCAATCGCTTGATCACGCGCCCGGCTTCTTCCACGCTTAGAGTCGTCTGCGTGAGATAGGCCAGCTTGGTATCCGGTGCGATCACAAGCTGATCGACGTCTTCTGGAGTTTCCACCAGGATGATGTTTTCTGGAGCTTCGCCCATCGTTCCCAGAACTTCATCGTGGCCTTCATGGCCGATCAGGACAATTTTATAGCCTTCCTGAGCGAACTTGATGGCTTCGATGTGGACCTTGGTGACCAGGGGGCATGTGGCATCAATAGTTTTCAGCCGGCGTTCCCGAGCCACGTCGCGGATCTGGGGGGCGACGCCATGAGCGCTATACAACAGGATTGATCCGGTCGGAACTTCCTGCAGGGAGTTCACAAACTTGACCCCCTGCCGTGTGAACTGATCGACGACGTATTTGTTGTGGACGATTTCGTGATACACGAAAATTTTGGTCCCGAAGCGGCGAATGGTTTCGTCCAAGGCTTCGATGGCCATATTGACTCCCGCGCAAAAACCGCGGGGATTGGCAAGCAAAATTCGCATTGTAGTTTACTGTGGCTGGGTGTTTTCGACGGAACTCTCGATGAAATCAACCGTATCTGCGGTCTGATCTTAACGGCAATCTGAGAGAAACACAGCGGCAATTTTGATCGCCACGACCGGTGGAGCTTGTTGTCTCTGTGAACTCTGTGGTGCATGAATACAGAAGATGTTGCACCACGGAGACACGGAGAACACAGAGATTTAGAGAAGAACGGCACTCGGCCAACAGATTGGAAAAGAATTTTTTAGCCACGGATTAACACAGAAAAACACGGATTGGGTCAGCGTTTGTTGGTGTTTCCAAACAACGCAGAGCCAGTCCTCAATGTGTTTTATTGCAAATTGCTGGTCAATACGGCTCTCTGGTGTCCTATTCCGTGTGATTCCGTGGCTAAAAAACTTCTGCAATCACCGCGACCATGAGACACTTTTTCAAAACTCCGTGTTCTCCGTGTCTCCGTCGTGCAACTTCTTCTGCATTCAAGCATTGTACATTTCACAGAGACGGCAAGCTGGACCAGCTGTGGGACTCGAAGGTGCCTTGTTATGGCTGATTACTGTGTCTGCTTCAACAGCCGTAGGAATTCGCGCATGAAGGGGGTGTTGTCGTGCCAGGTGCGGGCGGTGACCAGATTGCCGTCGACGACGCAGGGTTCGTTGACATAAGTGCCGCCGAACGAGGTGATGTCGAGCTCGCACTTGGCGACCGTGGTGGCGCGTCGGCCGCGGAGACCGCCGGCTGCGGCGATGATTTCGATCCCGTGGCAGACCGACGCGATCGGCTTGTTCGTTTCAAAAAAGTGACGCGTTATTTGCAGCAAATCTTTGTCGTAACGCAGGTACTCGGGTGCCCTGCCCCCGGATACAAAGAGTCCGGCATATTTTTCAGGCTGAATATCGCGAAAGGCGATGTCTGCGGCCAGGTGGTACCCCGGTGTCTCTTGCGTGATGTCCCAACCGGGCGGCTTTTCGTGCAGTACCATGTGGTACAGTCGTTTTTCCGGTGCCGCTACCACCACGTCAAATCCGTCCTCGGGCAGACGGTAGTACGGGTACATCGTATCGAGACACTCGGTGGCATCACCGATCACAATCAACACCTGTGGCATATTGTGTTCCTTCCTGGATTTCGACTGCCCGTCGCGGGTTACGTAATAGACATCCAACGCCCCAAATACATGGCTGGTAACAGCAACGCCAAGACGCCGGTTGCGATTTCGGGCCTCCCGGTGGCGTGAAAGATGAGAATCGCATTCAACGATACCAACGACATCAACATGGTTTTGACGGTGGCTTGAACTCGTCCCGCTGACGGTTGCGATAGACTGCCTAACACGCGGCGGTCAATCGTTAAGACAATGGCAAGGAAACCCGCCAATGTCAGATATTTGCTGGAAATCGGAGTGGGGAAATTGAGGATAAATCCCATCAGGATTGCCAATCCCAGATTGATGACACCCGCTCCGAAGGTGAGCATTAATCGTGAACTGGTGGCCGCTTCTTGCCGCGAGAAAATTGTGACTCCGGTGATGTAGATTCCCAACCCGACAGCAACTGGTAGCTGCGGAGCGGCAAACAATTCCGGAAATCCACCGACGGCACTGGCCCCCAGCAAGATGTTGAAAAAGCGGCAACTGCCCATCACCACGGGGCCGAGAACGGTGTTCTTCAGGCCGCCGTCGTAGCCCAGGATGCAGGCCGTCAGAATCACGGCCACGCAGCTACTGGTGAAACCCGCACAGACCGCGGCAATGTTGCCGACGATCAGCAGGATCACGGCCAAGCGGATGGCTGACTGCAGTGAGACCCGTCCAGAGGGGATGGGCCGCCGCGGACGTTCTTGTGCGTCAATCTGGCGATCGAAGACGTCGTTCAAAATCATGCCAGCTAGATATAACGAGCACGAGGCGAGTACCAGCAAGGCAAATATTGGATACGGTTGCAGAGTGGGCGGGTGCAAATGGGTGAGTGCAAAACCGCAGCAAATATCGGCAATCGCGGAAAACACCGCAGGTAAGCGGCACAGTTGAAAGTAAGGCAAGAAGCGTCGCATGTCAGGCACGTACCGGCAAGTAAGTTTTATCAGGAGCGGTCGGAGTTCGCCGCGGGATTGTTCTTTCGGGAGGGTGAGGCTCCTGCCGAACCGCTAGGTCATTCGAGTTCCAGTA
>JAZKFE010000245.1:0-4390 GCA_040386595.1 Planctomycetota bacterium
CTAATTTACTAAGCCCTCCTAGAATGCGCTAGTCTAATACACAACGCGCTCTAAATCCCGACGAGAATGCGCTGATCTCACCACGGTAGTCCGTTGGTGACGTCGGCTTGTTCGTGAACCCCAAGTCTCCGCAGTGCATCAATACTGACAGCGTCACGAACTGAAAATAAGCTCAACCAGCCCGTGGTACTCAAGGTCTTGTTCGGGATTGTTCGAACTCCGACGCTGTGGAAACCCAGGCTCGCTACTGCGATTGCGTTATGTTCGCGGAGCGAACAACGACTATGGTGTGTGAGCCGCGTTGCGACGGTTGATGATCTTGGCCTTGGTGCCGGAAACGTCCTTCGGCGGGGCGAATGTGGGGATGGGACGACGAAACTCGTTCGGGCCGGCCCCGTAAAGAAATTCCAACTGCAGCAAATCCTTCGCCATTAACGTCCCCAGGAACGTCGGTAGATAGCCGGTGGCCTGCAGCGATTCTCCGTTGCGATAGTTGAAGATGTCGATGATCGTCAACTGCTGCGTATCTTGATCGATCCCCGTCACTTCAGAGACCTGGGTCACCATACGGCGGCCGCCGGGCATACGTGTGATCTGCACGATAATGTTAATCGCTGATGCAATCTGGCGATGGATCGACGCCACCGGCAAATCGACCGCCATCAGCACCAGCACTTCCAGACGCTTAATCACTTCTTCAGAACTGTTGGCGTGAACGGTCGTCATCGAACCATCGTGGCCTGTGTTCATGGCCTGCAACATGTCAAGAGCCTCGGCACTACGACACTCACCGACGATGATCCGATCGGGCCGCATACGCAACGAGTTCTTCACCAGATCGCGGATGGAATACTCACCGGCACCTTCCACATTGGCCGGTTTACTTTCCAAGGTCACCACATGATCTTGATGCAGTTGCAGTTCCGACGTGTCCTCAATCGTGACGATGCGTTCCTTCGAGGTAATAAAGCTCGACAAGATGTTGAGCATCGTCGTCTTACCAGTACCCGTACCACCGCTCACCAGAATGTTCTTTTTCTCGATGACGCAGGCTCGCAAGAACATCGCTGCCGACGAGGAGATACAACCCATCTCGATGAGGTCATCCATCGTGAAGCGGTAGGCCGGAAACTTACGAATCGTCAGGCAGGGGCCCTTGATCGACAAGGGAGGAATGATGGCATTCACACGGGAACCATCCGGCAATCGAGCGTCCACCAGCGGCTGACTTTTGTCGATACGCCGCCCCACCTGGGTCACGATGCGTTCGATGATCGTTTCGGTCACCTTGTCAGAAATAAATCGCCGGCCCGACAACTCCAGCACACCCGCCCGCTCCACATAAATCTGATCGCTCCGCACCACCATGATTTCGCTGATGGTGGGGGCACGTAACAGATCTTGCAGCGGGCCAAAGCCAAAAACGGTATCCTTCAAATCCTTCTTCAACGTCCGCAAAATCAGGTATTTCCGCAGCTCATTGTGCAGATGCGGACGGACTAGCGGGAACACCGACGCGAACTTTGATTCCACGCGGTTGATACGCGAACTTAGGTCATGGGCAACTTCTAGTTCCAGTCGCTCGCGAGCAAACGTGAGCAGATTGTGCAGCTCTGATTCGCGTTCGGGAACCAGCGTCGCGGGGATGTCGAATTCGTTCGAGGTCAGCGCGGAGATCTCATCGCGGCCATCTTTATCGCTCTCCATAATCAACTGATTGATCAACAGATCGCGCAACGTCAGCCCGGTCACTTCTTCCAACAGAGCGTCGTTACTGGCCCCGAACAAATTGACTTCGCGGCACACATCTTCAATGTTGTTTTCCAGCAACAGGATACTGTCCGAGTCACCAATTTGATTGGCTTCAATCTCATACAGATCGAATCGCTCGAGCAGCTTTTTATGGATCTTGAGCTCCAGCTCGGCCATGATCGACCGCAGGTGAGCTTCCAGTTCGCCGCGACTGATCGCGGTGGCGGCCTCGGCTTCAAAGGTGAGCGTGTAGGGAAAAATGCGAACTCGTTCGCCCGGCGCAAACTCGACCGTTTCGCCGCCAAGAACTTCCAGTTCTCCGACCAGGCAGCCGTTCAGACCGATGTTTTCCAGATGCAATTTGCCGCCAACCTGCCGCACAATCGCATGCTGCTTCGAGACCAACGGACTTTGCAGCACGATGGTATTTAGCGGATCACGGCCGATGCGTACCTCTCCGTCGCGGACATCCACGACCGAGCGGCGACTATCGTGCATCTTGTTGAACCAGACCTTCATGGCACCGTCCGATATCGTCGTTGTTCGCCTCGCGAATTCGAAGCGTTCGTAGCAGAAGAAAGAAAAGGGCAGAGGTTCAAGGCGAAACTGCGATCGTGATTGCTATCGCGAAGACGTTCAGTTCGCGGAGCGAACTACGACTATGGCTACTTGCCCTTCCGCTCGGAATGCATGACCAAACCCAAGGCTTGGTTGCCCGACAATCGCAGCCGGCTCAGCAGCAATTGAGCTTTTTCTTCGAGCTGTGTTCCGGATACCTTTTTCACGCGGATGGCACTGACGTTCTCTGAGGTTTGCGACATGCCCGCGGCCTTGGCTCGGTCGGCCGTACCACGACGATTGCCCAGTGCCAGAATGTAGAACGGACCAATGACCTCGGTCGGTTGATCCAGCTGTTGCCCCGGCTGGCTAATGGCGGTCGCCTGACGCGGCGCAACGGCCGGCACGATAAAGGAGACCTCATCCCCCCCCGCGAAGAACTGCGGGACGAACCCCCGGCTATCAACGTTCACCCAGATCGCGACTTCATCCGTCCCCAGATCACGCTTCAGATCATTGTTGGGCGGAGTCTTCAAATCCTGCGTGAGAACCAGCTCGCCCCCCTGAAAATCGCGGTAGGCCGTCATCCCGACGACGGTCGAGATATCGTTGTACGTGGGGGCAACTTCCTTCAGCCGCTGAGCATAGCGCAACGGAATCGGGATCGAAGTCAGGCTGGACGACTGAATAATGTCCCCCTGCTTGATTCCGGCCTCGGCCACCCCGACGAACTGCACCAGGTCCAGTTCACGAGACTTTTGAGCCATGTAAAACCAATTGCAAAGGCCTCCGGCGATCGCCAGACCCACGGCGATCAATAGACCTGGGACACCTTTCATGGAGTTCCTCGTGATGTTAGTTAAGGGGCGCGACCGGCGGCGATACGCCGCTCGGAAGCCAGTGGATTAAACCGACACCTTGCTGAGCATTGTGTTGGTAGAAGTGAATTTGAATTGTCGACTCATTTGCCGAATCTGACTTGGAGCTCACGAATCGACCAGACCATCCCGTCGCGGGATGTGTCCACGGCTCGGCCAATTTCCAGCCACGAACCTGCAACCAACTCTCAAAATGACGTTGCCAGACTGCAGGATCGAGACGGCCTCGAAATCCTAACAACCCGGCTTGTCCGGCTTCTTGCATCAATACCGTCCGCTGGCATTCCGGGGGAAGCTCCATGCGGGACAAATCGAAATCCACCGGCGACAACGCCGATGGCTGCGACACATCCTTCGGCCGTCTGACAAACGTGTAGGCCGTCCATACGCCTTGTGAAAGACCAGGAAAAACCAGTCCCCAGCATACCACACGCCGCCGCCCCGAGGGACTCGCAGGGTCCAAATTTCCAGGCTTGCCGCCAAATGTTTTGACTCCGACAACAGCGGCCATTCCGCCGTCTAAGGAAAACAGCTGCCAGCCAGGTTGCTGAACATCAGGGGAGAGCAGGGCCAAGGCCTCTAATTGTTCAACTTCCGACATATCTGGCGGACCATCAGGCTCACCGATTGAGACCAGAGCTTGCTGGCACCGCTCACGGACCGACGACAGCGCCGCTTCTACCCCACCCGTCGACACCATCTGCCGCGTCATACTTAGAGGACTATTTCCGAATTCGAGAGCCACCGGACGAGAGCCAGCCCCCCACTCGGCGCTGGCGTTGTCGAGTGGCCCGAGATCCAACACGGCCGGTGCGTCAGCACGCCACCACTCCAAGATTTGCCTTCCCATGGTCAAACTGACGACGACAACAATCCCAATGGCCAGCAGATCGGTGGTGCGACTGGAAATGCGACGTGCGAGACGACTCCAACTGGAGGCAGACTTGGCCCCTGCCGGCTGAGACGACGACGGCAACTCGCGATCAACGTTCACCTCTTCCGTCGATGCCCCGGAGGGAGTTGCCACAGGCGAAGCATCGTCAGAAGTCATGATGAAAACGAACTCAACGTGGAGTAAATCAGAATTGCATTGCGGCCCGGAGGGCCCGTCGTCGGTAGCCAGAGGCGTGAGCCTCTAGTGTCCGAAAACACGTGAATTTCAGGTATTCCGCCCCGGCGGGGCAACGCCGTGAAGGATTCTG
>JAZKFE010000246.1:0-6969 GCA_040386595.1 Planctomycetota bacterium
GCAGAATCTCCCGCGGCGATCGTGCGGGCTCAGCAATTGGGAATCGACGTGATCTCAGGCGACCCCTGCATCTTGGTGGTCTTAGGTTATCGCGACCGCTAGCAGTGACCGTTGACGCAAAGGAAAATTGCGAGTTGCAGGAACAGTCTGGGGGATCAGGACTCGCAATAGGACGTCGACTCAACACCCGACAATCAATCCAGGTGACATTCTCAACCACAGCAGCGTGACGCACTCCCTGCGAATCCGGGCGAAATTGCCAGTTGTCACACGCAGAAAACGCGATTCCAGGAGGTGTATCCCGCAAGTGTCAACTTGGAAACATTGACTCTGCTTCGAGCTGTGATAGACTGCGACGCTTCATTGACAGTTGTTCCGTTTGCGCGGCTGTCAATCACGCGCATTTGCCGCGGAGGCGATCCGTTGAATGCGCGGTTTTGCCCCACCTCACTTAACACGTATCTCGAAGTCCAGAATTGAAAATCTGCCATGCTGAAGCGATCAGCTCGTGAGCTTATTCTTTCTCCGCTGTTGACATTGCTGGCGCGTCCTTTCGCGGCAGTTCGTAAACCGCAACGGCGGAAAGTCCGATGGCAAAATTCGGTCGAGTCCCTAGAAGAGCGCTGCCTGCTCGCCGCAGATCTCACGGCGGTCTTCGATAACGGAACCCTGACCGTCACTGATACAAGCGTCACCGGCACAGATAATTCGCTGACGATCCAGGTGATCGGAGCGGACTTGGTGATCACCGACACGAACTCGCAGTTTCAGGCCGCACCGACGGGTGGCCTTCTGAGCAATGGGTCACAAACACTGACGATCCCAGTAAGCCTGTTGAATGTTGTCAATGTCCACGGGGGAGCCGGAGCCGACTCGATTTTTGTCGAGTCCCTCGGTGCCGCGTTCTCCGCGGATCTGAATTTGTTCGGTGACGGTGACGCTGACACCGTGATCTTTCAAACGGCACCGATCTTCACAAATCGCAACATCAATGTGAAGGCAGATACGATTACGGTGAATGCTGCGATCACGTGTGCTGCCCAAATGGAATTGATCTCCGATGGCGATGATTGTTTGTTGTCGATTAATGCTCCGGTATTGATTGGCGGCTACAGCGAGTTTTCTTCGGATAAAATGGCGATCAATGCCACCGTCACTGTCACCGTTGGCTGGCTGAAGTTGACTCCCGAAACGACTGCGGATGTGTACGACGCGGTTATGATCGGTGCAACTGATGACTCCGCAGTCGATACACTCGAGCTGTCGAATGAAGAGCTAAATCGTATTACTGCTGAAGATATCATAATCGGTCAGCACCTTACTGGCACAATAACCGTTAGCGGTGCCATTGAGCACATCGCGGACTCGCCGTTTCAAGTGCAAACAAGTCGCAGGTTGGTTTTCACTAGTGGATCGAGTTGGAAGACGCATAACGGCTTTCTAGGTTTCGTCGGAATATCAGATCAGTCAGGCGCTCAAAGTTATGTCGGCCTCGATATTGACAATGCTCATATAATTTCCACCGGCACCGGACTGATTCAACTCGCTGGTGGTGATCTTGTTAATAACTCTGAGAATGTAGGAACCTGGATCCATAATGGGTCTGTCGTCGAATCAACGGGGACAGGTGTAATTCAACTTATTGCTGCCGGCAGTAATGGTCTGTCAATGAAATATGGTGTGAAAGTGGAAGGTGCCGGAACGCGGGTCACTTCCGTTACGGGCGATATCCAGATTGTGGGTCATGTTGGGTACAAAGGAGTGGGTGCTGCGGACACGCGGAATAATCGCATTGGCGTTTATATTAGCGCCGGCGCCAGCGTATCGTCGTCTGGCGCGGCGAGAATCGTGGTTGAGGGCTCCATCGGCCGCGATATCAACGCGAGTTCTGCCGTCGTAATCGATGGCGTTGGCACCAAAGTCACCACCGTAAATGGTGACATTGTTATTACCGGCTCTCCAAGTGAGCAGACGTCCGGCGCCGGCAATCGAGCAATCGAAGTGTCGGGGGGAGCTCTCATCCAATCCACCGGCATTGGCAAAATTTCGCTCGACGGGATGGACAATACGGATACAGACAATTCCCGAGGCGTGGAGATCTCAGGCCCGGAAACTGTGATTACTTCGGTAACCGGCGATATTACCATGAACGGTGTCAGCGACGATGGCAACGCTGGCATCTGGCTGCACGCCGACGCCACCGTGCAATCGACAGGAGCGGCGAATATCACTCTGCAGGGCACAGGGGGAACTGCAGGGACCGGCCATGGAATTCGGATCGAAGGTGGAGTCATTCGCACGCTCGACGGCGGTACCGGAAATATTCAGCTCACAGGTATCGAGGGGAGTGGCAGCAACGGCATCTCATTGCAAAATGATCACAGCAGCTCGATCCTCGACACCTCTGCCGGTACGGGAAGCATCACTCTGATCGCGAATCGCCTGGAGATCGATACTCAGGCCAGTACCCCATTGGTCCAGGCGGGAACGCACACGGTCACGATTCGCCCGCGGACCAACGACGTGACAATTGGGCTCGGGAGTGCCGATTCGAACTCGATCGCGTCCGGGCGAGTCAGCTGATCATTGGGAGTACAACCAGCGGGAACATGATCATTAGCGCCGACGTGACGCGGCCCGCGGCGACCAATCTGCAACTGATCACGGGAAGTGTTTTAGTGATCAACGGACAGCTCAATACGGCCGGAGGAACGCTGTCTCTTCAATCGGGAGCATCCCCGAATGTCATCTCCCCGACCAATCTCAACACCGACGTCATCGCAACGACCACCACCCTTGCCGGCCCCTTGTCGCTCGAACTCAATGGCGACTCCGCGGCGAATGAGTACTCGCAACTGACTGTTGAAGGGGGCATTAATCTGAACGGTGTCCAACTGGTACTCTCCGGAAGTTATATTCCACCTGAAGATACTCCGTTTGTCATCGTAGACAACGATGGCAACGATGCGATCGTGGGCACGTTTATGGGTTTGTCCGAAGGAGCGATCGTCACATTGAATGGAAGAAATCTGCAGCTCAGTTATAGCGGGGGCACCGACAGCAATGATGTCGTCCTGACCACACTCAATGCAGAACCCTTGGCATCCAGTATCAACGAGTTCACGGACGAAGACACGGCTCTGAACGGAATACTGCCAGTGACCGACCCCGACTCGTCGTCGTTCACGTTCCACGTCGTGACGCCCCCCAGCAGCGGAGTTGTCGAGATCACCAATCCCGCGACGGGCGCTTACACTTATACCCCCGATCAGGATTTCAATGGCACCGTCAACTTTTCCTATCAAGTGAATGACGGCGTGAACAACAGTAACATCGCCACGATTACGATCGTGGTCGCCCCCGTGAATGATACGCCGCAGCTCGACTTCAACGGTGGTTCAACAACGTTCAGCGCGAAGGCAGCCAGGAAGAACGGCCCCTTCCGGTTCAGCCCGAACTTGAATGTTTACGATCCTGACAACACCCCTCAATTCAAAATTGGCGGTGGTACACTCACCATCAGTATCGACGTTGCGGTCAAGGTCACCAAACGAGCGACCAAACAGCTCGACACGATCCGCGGTTTGACTGCGGCCTCGTCGTTGGGGACCACCTCCGGCCCAGTGTATGCTAACGGGAAATTGACGCTGCAGGTCGCGTTGAACGCGAATACTTCTGCCGCCGCCGTGCAGAACTTCTTGAGAAACATCACGTTCTCCACGAAAGGTCTGGGGCTCAAACAACAACTGCGAACCATCAAAATCCAAGCCACCGACGCAGCCGGAGCCACCAGCCCTCTCCTCCAACGCACCATCAATGTGACGAGATAGACGGGTGCTATTGAGAACAGTTTAAGAAATTATTTCGCGGGACAGGTGGCACTGGTTTGAACGCCACAAAAACAGAGGTCGTGGCACTGTTTCGCGACTGTACTGATAACTGGCCACTCAGTCGTTAAGCAATGGTTCCGAGAGCGTGCAAATCTTCCGGAGCACGGTTGAAGCTAAGTAGGTCAGGCTACCCGGCTGATTCCTCTCCCCTCGCCCCGGTATTTCCGGGGGATATTCGGACCGGACACAAGCCTGACAGACGTTCGGACACATGGTTGACAATATTTTTATCGAAATCCCCTCCGGGGGCCGGTGAGAAGCGTCGCTCGTGACGACGGCGCGAAGACTGGCTTAGCGGTGAATTCTGAGGAAACTCGAAATTTGCAGCCGCTTGCCGCAGGGAATGCAACCAGTCGAAATGCCCCATGAGCGAACGCCCTTCAATTGAAGCGATTGTTCAGTGGCTGTGTGCAGTGGCAATTTATCCAGAATGCTTTCCTTTTGCAAATTCGTTTAGTATAATTATTTAACTTTACATTGCGTTTTTTAGCAATTGCGATGCCCGCCTACTTCCCTGGCTACTTACCCCTGTTTTGTCTTTAAATCGCTATCGAAACACCAAAATTGATCCGTATTGACTTGATGCCCCAACAGACAGTCACTTCGCACACGACTCTTTAGGTTGCTGAAGTATTTGCAGGTACGCGGTACTAAATTGGTGCCGAAAATTGGGAATGTGTCGCTGTCAATCAAACGATGACAGGAATGCAGGACTGGAATGATCGACTCGCTCGTTGAAGTTTATGCTGGATACTGCGAGCGACATACAGTCGGCCGCTTCCATGATGCTGGCTTTGGCACGATTCGCCAGTTGCAACAAGCCTTCGCAACCGTGTTTCCCGAATCGCTGTCGGAGTACCTGCAGCTCAACGACCGACTGTACGCCATCTGGCGAGAACACCGCGGTCGCTCGATCAGTCCCGACTTCCATGGACTGCGGACGAGCGGCTCCACGCGGCAGATTCCTCGTGTCTATCAATTCGGTCCGAATTTTCAGTTCTGGAGGCATGCCGTCTGGGATCTCACGCGATTCCCCCTGGGATATCGCGAGATTATCTCGCTGTACCCGTCGCGAGCGAACGGCCAACCCATCTCGGTTTATTCGAAACTGGGCCGGCACGTGATACTCTGTAGTCCGTTCAACGAGCCGATCCTCAAGTCATTGATTGGAGTGCTGGGCCAATTCCTGAATGACTACCCGGCATGCTCTCTGAATGCGACGCCGGACACGTATCTCTATCTCAACAACCAGACGGCATTTCGAGACTTTGCGATCAAGAACCGAGACCGATTCAATCTCATGTCGGAGAACTGGGAGCCGTTCTATAAACAGTGTGAGCTCAAAGAGAATGGCATCCACATTAATAACCCGATGATGGACTGGTCGACGGGGCTAAACTTTTACACCTGCTTTGAAGGCCACCAGCATGTCCTGCCTCTGTTTGCATCGGGCGAGGGGCGACGCGTCAATCTCTTGAATTTGTTCCCCCCCGGCGAAATCGGTTTCGGCGATGAGGATGATTTGTTTCTCCCAGAATCTGTCTCGCCGTGCCCCTGTGGTTTGAATCGTCTCAATTTTCAATTCTTGCCACACCAGGCAACGGCGATTCGCACACCCCACGGAGAAGTGATTCACGATGTCCCACTCGCGGAGCAATTAACTTCAAACTTCCACGGGCTACAGTTCATACAGCGTGACGACACCATCCACGTGTTATATCGCACGGACGGGGCCTTTCAGGATCGCGAACTGTTGAACGACTATTTTTCGCGCCGAGGCTTTCGTCTCGCCTGGGAACCGGGAAAAGTTCTGCACTTGGGCTCCAAATGCACGACTTTTTATCGCTGCCCGAGCGAAGGTCCGCTGCCATTCAAACAGGTCGAGACTAGCTGAGCCGCTCGCATCATAATCCGTTTAGATGTTTCGAGGCGTCAGCCAGGGGCGCATAGGGCGGCTTGGAACGCAAGAACTGGGCGTTTCGCTTTTGCTCCTCCGCGCGAACGAAATGATTACATTTAGGGTTTGCGTCATTATAGATGTAGTTGACGCTCTCTAAGAATTTGAGATGGTCGTTACCTGCCATTTCGATCATGGGAAACATGAACGCCAGATCTCCCGCACTCCGGAGCAGGGCTCCATCTGGACCAAGTAGATCATCAGGCCGGATCTGCTTCCATAAGAATAAACGCCAAGTACGTAGATGCGACGTCACCCACGGCAGCTGTCGAACATGGGCCGTATCAGTCAGCGGAGCGCAAACACAACCACCCGGCTTTCCTTGAGTGCGCCGGAAACTCCCGTAGGTCATCCATGTGGTGGGGTTCTCATACGCAGTCACGACACGCTGAAAGACACCGGGATCCGGAAGGTAATCGTCGGCATCAATCGAAATGCAGATGTCTTCGTCTCGAAATTCGGGATTTCGCAAAATTCGCTGATAGTTATCGCATTGATAGCGACGTTCTGAGTTTCTCACGAGAGTAAAGCGACGATCGGTCTCCACGAACGATTGAGCAATATGCAGCGAGCCATCGTCAGAAAGATCGTCGACGAGGGAGCAATGCCAATCGGCCATTGACTGCTGGCGAATGCTTTCCAAGCAGTCAGAAATCCATGGCTCAACGTTGTGAAAAGGTACTAGTAGCCGAAGCGTCATGGCTGCCCGCTGATCATTGCCCATAAAACGCGGTATCGCTCGCGAATATTGATGAATTTACTCAGATAGTCTTTGCAGTTTCTTCAACTGTTACATACCGCCAAAGCCCTGATGTTGTCAATCGAGTTGCGACGAATGATCAGCAATAAGCGGTATCATTCACCACGAGTAAATGCAACCGAGTCGTAGAATGCATCGCGTCAGAAGGATGATACCATTAGGCGCGACATGGGTATCGCGTTCAGACTATATTATAGGCTGACGAGAACTAGCCGCGGCGAGCGTCCGCGAGATCCTCTGGCAATATGGCAACGCCTCATTGCCCAATCTATTTAGCGAGAACAAAACATGGTTCCATCAGAGTTCACCGGGTTCTTGAACGGCGCACCACACGCGGTTGTGGGGGCCTCGCGAGATCGCAC
>JAZKFE010000247.1:0-29517 GCA_040386595.1 Planctomycetota bacterium
GAACCGCTAAGTCTACTGGAACTCGGAAGACCAAGCGGTTCGGCAGGAGCCTCACCCTCCCAGAGAACTCCATGTTTTCAACGGTCTCGGCCGTTGCCCCACGCCGGAAACGGATTTCTGACACAATATCCATCATGTCAAGAATTCTTCATTCGAGATGGATTGTCGATTTGACCCGCGAGCTGGAACACGGCAAAATCTGAGGCGACCTCGGAGATTGCCCGTGAGGGGCCGTTGACGAGGAGGCCGGTTTGATTCATATCTCACCAGACGGTTGCCTGTCATGCCCGCTACCATTGCTTGTTCGGCGTCATCCTACGGGCCATTCGGAGCCCAGGCAGCGATCCGCCATCTGCGACAAATTGGGTTGCAGTACCTGGAATTGCCCATCCTGACGCAAGGCCAGCCCACACTCTATGGCGAAGAACCACTGATCACCTCCACCGCCACCGAGAAGGATGTGCAACGCGTTTCTCAGTTCATCCAAGATCATGGCGTCCGACTGAGTGCCTGTCAGATTGATACGGGAAATCCGCTCTTCAAATCGGCCCGACAAATCATTCAAAAGAAGATGGACATCGCGGCCCAGTTGGACGTCAAGCTGGTGATCGGCAATGGCGGGGAGCTGGAATCATCCAGCCAGCGTGGCCGTCTGATTGAAGCGTTACGAGAACTCGGTGATTACGCCCAGAAGCTCGGTCAGACCTATTGCCTCGACATGCAACCCGGAGTCTGCAGCAGTCATCGCGGGATGCTGGAACTGATGCGAGAACTCCAACATCCACACATCTGGCTGAATTTTGATACCGGGGCATTGTTCTACTACAACGAAGAACCCGTCCTGGAAATTGCCCTGCAGAAAGTTGCCCCATACTTACGGCATCTGAACCTGAGCGACTCCATTGGCGAATTCGACTATTGGTATTTTCCCGCATTGGGATATGGTGGAGCCGTCGATTTTCTGCGTGTCCACCAGATCATATCCGACAGCGGAGTTCCGATTCCGTTGTCGATCCATGTCGACGGCATTGAAGGCGAACACGATCTGCCATTAGCTGTTTATCAGCAGCGCGTTGCAGATAGCGTCATGACGTTGCGTGAATGCGGGTATTTCACGCGTTAAATGAAACTGTCCTAATCTTCATTCAGTTCCAGCGGTGCATTCGGCTTGGCGACGACATCGCCCCACTTCTTGATCTGTTGCTCGCTCAGGCCACTCGCACGCTCGATGACCAGAATGGCCGACTTACCTAGCGTTGGCAGTCGCGCTTTCACGGTCAGTCGACCGTCATCGCTGTAAGTGAACGCGACATCGACTGGAGTTCCCGCCGGCAGATTCGGGGGCAGGTCTTGAATGACGCAGCGGCCAATCTTGGTCGCGTTGTTACCACTGCTGTCGCCCCCCTCGACAATATTCGCCACGACGTTTCGCTGCCCAGTCTTCGCCGTTTGAAAGCGACTGACCTTCGTCACCGGCAGAGCCGTGTTCTTCTGGATCACAATCTGATTGAAGGGGCGCCCCGTCTGCTTTTCGATGCCTAACACACCCAGCGTGTGGGAATTCACATTGCGGACGGAAACTGTGGGTGTCTGCCCCTGTCCGGTGGCCATTAACAGGCCGGCGTAAATGGCGGCACCGTGGGCGACTGCCTCATCGGCCGAAAGCGAGCGGTCGGGAGTCCGTCCGGTTTCCTGCTTCAGCATCTGTTGCACCATGGGCATTCGGGTCGAACCGCCAACCAGCAGTAACCGCGTAATCTTATCCCACGAGAGCCCCGCTTCGCTGATCAGGCTCGAAATCGTAAACCGAGTTCGTTCGAGCAAATCCGCGGTCAGATCCTCAAACTGCGGCCGCGAAATGGGGACCCGCAATTTCTTATCGTTAAAGTCGCACGTGTAGTTCGTCTGCTCACGGGCGGACAAGGCACGTTTGACATCCTCGGCTTCATGCAGCCAGCGAGTCAGTGTGGACCGGTCCTTGCGAGGATCTGGGCCACCATGCTTCTTCATAAAGGCCTCGGCGGCCGTATCGACAATGCGGTGATCCCAATCAACGCCACCCAGATAGACATCGCCGTCGGTGGCGATAGCTCGGTAGCTCTTGCCATCGATTTCCATCAGCGTCACGTCGAACGTTCCGCCCCCCAGGTCATAGACCAGAACGCGTTCCGTCTTTTTCGATTCGCCCTTTTCGTTGAGAAATCCTTCCTGCACTCCAAACGCAATCGCGGCAGCCGTGGGTTCATTAATCACGTTCAGTACGTCGAGCCCCGAGATCTTACCGGCATCCAGGGTGGCCTTGCGACGCGGATCGTCGAAGAAGGCCGGCACCGTGATGACGGCGGGCTTGATCTCACCCAGCTTCAATTCGGCGTCGGCTTTCAGCTTCTTCAAGATGTAGGACTGCAGCACTTCGGGCGGCACTTTTTTGCCGTTCACGAGGCGTGAAAAAACCGAACTGCCCATCTCACGCTTCATAAATGAAATGGAATGTTGCGGCTCGTGAATGGCGGCTTTGACCGCTTCTTTGCCGACAATTACCAGATCTTCATCGAAGAAGAGCACACTCGGGGTAATGGCATCGCCTTCGGCATTCATTACGGTCACGGGACGTCCGGACGCGTCCAGGTGGGCGATGACTGAGAAGGTGGTTCCCAGATCGATGCCCACGGGTTTGATTGTCGATTTCGGCATATTTTTAAACCAGTTCCGGTCCGCATGCCGCGGACTTGAAAAGTCGATTCACAAGCAGGAGCATAACAGCGCCAGTACATTCTGGAAAGAATTGCGGTGATGCCCGACCTGGCATACCAATGTTCATTGACGCTCACCCACATATTTCAAGGTTAACTCATGGATGCTCAAGGTGCGATTCGTAACGGTTGGCAGTCTTCAGACATGATCTCGCAAGCTTATTTGGGAGATCTGACAGACGCGGAATTGCTGGTTCGCTCCGTTCCGGGGATCAATCACATTGCCTGGCAACTCGGTCACCTGATCACCTCCGAGCACGAGATGCTGAATGGGGTTTTCCCCGGTTCCATGCCAGCGTTACCCGCTGGATTTGCGGAACGTCACAGCAAGACAACGGCTTCGAATGACAACGCCGCCGACTTTCTGAGTAAAGCGGAATACCTCCGCCTGGCTGCTGAACAGCGTGCCGCAGCGTCGGCTCTACTGGCCAAACAATCTCCCACCGATTTCGACAAACCGGCCCCCGAATCGATGCAGGGGTATGCCCCAACGATTGGTGACGTCTTCGCGATCATCGGCAGCCATTGGATGATGCATGCCGGTCAGTGGGTCGTTGTGCGCCGGAAACTGGGCCGGGCTCCGTTGTTCTAGGCTTTGTCAAAAAAGTTCTGTGTCGCCGAATTCGGTTGGCTCGAGCATTCGAGGTTGCAGAAAACTTCCCTGAAAGGGAAGAACAACAGAGCCTAGGGTCGCTCGGTACGCCGAGCGCACCCTGGGTTAAATCCCTCGCGAGTTCCCAACCCCTGTAAGGGTTGAACCGTCCGTTTTGCGGGTTGAACCCTTTCAGGGTTCATTTGCCTTTTTGATCGTGCCCCCAGGGTGCGCCGCGAGTACTCGGCGACCCTGGGCTAGGTTGTGTATTCCCTTCGGGGAACAGACATTTGCGAAGGCTGATAACTGAAAACAAACGACAATTCGTTGCCATCTCTAAGAAGGCATTCCGTTAAACGACTCTAATAATACGGCTCAGAAACCTGTAGACCCTAATTCTCAATGCCACAGCCGTCGGCCAGTTCTCCCCCTGATGCTTCTCGCCCTGCCATATTGGGCGGATCGGCCGTACGCCCGGAAGGACCTCCGGGCTGGCCGCTGCGGGATGATGCGATACTGGACGCATTGAAATCAGCCTGGGATTCGGGCGATTGGGGACGGTATCATGGCAGCCAGTTATCTCATCTCAGCGAACAACTGAAACGCTTACTCAGCGTCGAACATACCATCCTCTGTGCCAGCGGGACCGCCGCCGTTGAACTGGCACTGCGGGGCCTGAAAGTTGGACCGGGTGATGAAGTCATCCTCTCGGCCTACGATTTTAAAGGCAATTTTCAGAACATTCTGACGCTGGGGGCCGTACCGGTTCTGGTCGACGTCGGCGAGCGTGACTGGCAGATCCAAGTCGCCGATCTCGCGGCCGCGATCACACCTCGGACGAAGGCGATTTTGGTTTCGCATTTGCATGGTGGCATGGTCGCCATGCCGGCCGTGATGGAGTTTGCTCGGGAACACGGCTTGCTGGTGATTGAAGATGCCTGCCAGATGCCCGGGGCCATCATCGGTGGCCAGCAGGCGGGGACCTGGGGAGACATCGGCGTCTGGAGCTTTGGTGGTTCCAAGCTGCTTACCGCCGGGCGGGGCGGATTGCTGTTCACGAACCGTGATGATGCCGCCCAACGCGTCCACCTTTATACACAACGAGGCAACGAAGCCTACCCGATGTCTGAGCTGCAAGCGGCAGTCTTAAGGCCACAATTGGAGACGCTGGAACAGCGAAATGCGATTCGCACCGCGAATGCCAATCGTCTGCGCGAACTGCTACTGCCTATCGCGGGATTGCATCCGTTTTCCGAATCGCTGACCGATTCTCGCCCCGGCTACTATAAGTTGGGACTGCAGTTTGGCACCGCGTCGTGGCAGGGACTGACCCGCGACCAGTTCGCCCAGGCGATGCGGGCCGAGGGCATTGCATTGGATTCCGGGTTTCGAAGCCTGCACCGGATCCATTCGGCTCGTCGCTTCAAAACGGCCAGTTCGTTACGAGAAGCCGACCGTGCCGACGAACAAGCGCTGACGTTGCACCATCCCATCCTGCTGACCGAAACCGTCACTGATTTGGAACAAATTGTGGCAGCGATCAAGAAGATCCAGGCCCACGCCGCGGAAATTGTCCGCCTCAAGGCCAATTGACTTCAGACCGCTCGGCCGAGCCCCAGGTACCATTCTGCGGTTCGTGATTTGGGGCGATTTGGTAGACATTGCCGAAAAATCCGATTTTGCGGGCAGCAGACGGCCGATAAAACAGTTCGAGAAGCAGCCCCTTCGCGCTTTCTCCGCATTTTCCAAGGTCATCCCGCTGATTTCTCAGATGGGTGGACCTCCAGTGCCCTGGGCCGGGGCGGCGTTTGGTACGGGCTTCCGTACGCCTATGGCAGATGGATTTGTGAGGAATTCACGACGTGATTCTTCCCGGTGTCGTCGAACAACTCGCCGACGAGGATCGTGGTAACTTCTTGAAGTTACTGGGGTTACTCACGGTGCTCCTGGTGGGGTGTGGGTTCTGGACGGTTGTCTGGAGACGCGAACATTCCAATGTGCCGCCGACGGATGGGAAAATCGTGCAGTCCCGCAATGTCGATGTGCCGGCCACGGAGATCGCTCAGCGGGTAGCAAGCGGCATTGAGCGACAACGTTAGTTTCTGCCAGGATGGCGATGATGAATAGTCTGTTTCGAATCGCAACGCGAACGCTGAGCCTGGGATTGCTCGTCGCCTTGAGCCTGGTCCTGATCGTCACCGTCAAAGGGATTCATCCGAATGTCTTAGTGGCTTTCAAGCCGGCTAGCGAAGAAACCCAGCTGGCTGCGGAACCCGAATCGACATCAGAGCCGCTGCAATTTGCGCAAGCGGAATCCAATTCGCGTCTGGACGCTCCTTCCAGCCTACGATCGGCCATCGGCGGAGATTCGACTCGTCCCAGCCCCTCCCGAACCCGCACCCCATCCACGCCTACCGCGGAACAACCAGAAGCCACGTTGGAAATGCCGCAATTGCCACCACTTCCCGGTGGGGAACAAGAGGCAGAATTCGAAGACCAAGGAAGCTCTGCACCGGTGGAGGTTCTCGCCCCCCCCTCGCAGAACAACATTCCCAATGATTTCAGCGACTCCGCCACGAACCCTCGTACGACAGCAGTGGCGAATCCGTTGCCGGGGAATGCCCCTGATTTAAAGCCCAACGAAACCGTGTCGTCTGCTGAAGCCGAGCTCGCTCTTCGCGTGAGCCGGTTGCAGACACAATTGAAAACACTGACCACGGAACACGAGCAGCAACAGCGTTCGCAACAGTCGTGGATGGAGTCCGCACAGCTCCTGCAACAGCAGAAATTGCAGGGAAAACTGCACCAAATCGAAGCGACGTTGCGTGAATTAAAGGCCAAATCTAACCGGCCGGAAACGCCCGCCCCCGCACTGGTCGCGGCGAGTCCGAACGCTCAAGCACCGACGGCTCCTGCGAGCCCCATCATAGAAGAAGGACGTGCCGGAGCCGATGGTGAGAAACGTTTTTCGATTGAGTCCCAGGGAGGGGTGAAAGAACTCCTGAATGCACTCACCCAGAAGGCCAATTTGAATCTCATTCTGTCGATCAACGTCGAAGGTGATGTCGAGCTGAGCCTGAAAAATGCCACGGCGGACGAGGCTTTTCGGGCGATTGAGAAGTCGACGGGGTATATCGTCGAGAAAGACGGCCAGAAAGTTTATGTCAGTCCGGGCGAGCCCATGCGGCATCAGCGAGAAGGGTTCTTGCCGCCGATTATCAAGGCCCCCAGCCGCACGCGAGCCTTCCGATAAAAGTGGGCGCAGACCTGGATTTCATCACAAAATCGAGCGATCCGCGTTCTGGGACGCTATTCCCTCTGCAATCAAGAACACTGCATGATTCAAGCTGCCGAGAGTCGCGAAATCTCTCGCAGTGTTCCCCGCATTCAGGCCCATTTTCAGATTGCGGCCAGAATTTTCAGCGTAGTCTACGTTGAGACGCCTGCGACCAGACGATCACCGAGATTTACCTGGCAACAAGCTGTGGTTCTCTAAACGCATGAAATATCCACAAAAAGCTGATGAAAACAGTGTTTTTGCGGGTCAACCCGGTGGCAATCTGCGTTGAGAATGCGGGTCACTCCGACGTTGTCGGGATCCCTCTAACGACGAGTCGCGGTGAATTCCCGTCGTGGGTCTGAGACACCTTGCCGCTTCTGCTATTTAGGTAATTTACGACTGCTACCCGCCCTTCGGCTCTGGCCGAACGCTTTGCTCAGAGTCGGGTTACAACTTGTGGGCAGACGTTGGAGGGAGCGCAGCGAAATTTCAAACGCAGTTCTCGAAACCTCTTTTTTTGAGTGGTAACTCAGACGAGCGAGGCGTATACTGAAAAGGGTAAGGGCGTACGAACTCGCAATTGAGAGAAAGGAAGCTGTCGAAAGCGAACTTCTTGACCCGCTTGTCCCTGGTGCTGGCGACGAAATTTGGGCAATCCCAACGGGCGAAAATACTTCGCCGAGGGAAACGTTGAAGTGACATCCGCGACTCGTGGTTTTCGCCCCTTGACCAATGAGTTCGCACAGTGTGTGATGTCTAGTAGCAGCGTGAAAATGCTCAACGCCACAGACGACAGGGTGATCAGACTCAAGGTGCCCGTTTCACGAGAAACAGGAAGAGTCAGAATCAGGCGAACTCATCACGGCAAGTCATCGTCTAAGTGAGATGTGATGTATTGTATTCGACGTGCGGCTCAGTGGCAGACCAGTGAACGGTTCTGCGAAACTTCAGTCGCCAATTTTCAAAGTGCACTGCTCAATCGCGGACAACAGATTTTGCTACCTTCTTTTTCGGCTTCAGGCTCCCTTGGACATGAGACAATCGACCCACTTTGCCCTGGTAAAACGGAAATTTGTGACACCCGTGTGTCACACACGACATCACACTCCGCCGCCCGCCGATCCGCAACCCGGTATCGCCCGCGGCACCTGGCAAGTTCGGTGTTGATTTCGACCGTTTCACTCACGGTCAACGCCCTGCGTCAGGGCACAGAGTACACGGATGTGCGATCCCGCTAAATTCGACAAGGAGTGCATCGTGCCACGTTACGAGGCCAAACTACAAACACTGCTGAATACCGGTCGGACCCAAGGGGGTTTCCTGACCTTCCATCAAGTTGACGATTACCTCCCCGATGAAGGTGGAGAGCCCACAATCGTTGACGAGTTAGTGCTGGCATTAGAAGAAGCCGGGCTGACATTGATTGATACAACGACCGACGACGACTACAAGGTTGCCGATGGTCAACACGACGATATTCCTGACATCCCCGAAGACAACCCGCTCAACATGACCGCGGGTAAACTCGGTGATCAGCCGACCGCCGTCCTGTCACGCGATCCGATTCGCATGTACCTGAGCCAGATGGGGGACATCCCCTTGCTGACTCGCGACAAAGAAATCTACCTGGCCAAGGAGATTGAAGTCGCTCGTAAGCGGTTGCGTCGCATGATCATGGAAAGTGACCTCTCGATGAAGGTCACCGTCGAAACCATGAAGAAGGTTCGTGCCGGCGAATTGCCGTTCGAGCGCACCTTGCGCACCTCGGATACCGAGAACGTCAAGAAGGAACAGATTCTCGGCCGCATGCCGCACAATCTGAAGACTCTGGACCACTTGCTCGCCGAGAACGCCGAAGACTTCAAGATCACGCAAGCCCCGACGACCGCTGTGGCCGACAAGAAGGCCGCTCAGGAGCGCCTGCGGATTCGTCGTCGTAAGGCCGCCACTCTGTGCGAAGAGCTCAGTCTGCGAACCCAGCGATTGCTGCCCGTCGGCAAGCGTCTGGAGCAGATCTCGCGCCGCATGGACGAGCTCGAGAACATGATCACGTTGAAGAACCGTCAGCATCGCACCGAGGAAGCTCAGTGCTTGCGACGTGAACTGCAGGACTTGATCGACCTGACGTGCGAAACGCCAGCGACGATGCGAGCCCGCGTGAAGGAAATTCAACGCCGCATGGCCGTCTGGACCAAAGGCAAGCAACGCTTGTCCGGCGGTAACCTGCGATTGGTCGTGTCGATCGCCAAGAAGTACCGCAACCGTGGCCTGAGCTTCCTCGATCTGATCCAGGAAGGCAACGCCGGCCTGATGCGTGGTGTTGAGAAGTACGAATACCGTCGCGGTTATAAGTTCTCGACTTATGCCACATGGTGGATTCGCCAGGCGATCACGCGAGCCGTCGCGGATCATGCTCGTACGATCCGCATCCCGGTGCACATGTTCCAGAGCATCTCGGCATTGAAGACCCGCAGCGAAGCGATTCGCCAGGAAACCGGCCGTGAGCCGACCCTGGAAGAACTCGCCGAAGCCGTCGGCCTGAGCGTCGAGGAAACCGAACGCATCATGAAGACGTGGCGGCATCCGGTTAGTCTGGATACGCCTGTCGGTGAGAGCGAAGACAGCAGCTTTGGCGACTTCCTGGAAGACGACAATGAAGGCAGTCCCGCCGACACCGCGATGCACAAGTTGCTCAAGGACAAGATTGAGCACGTGCTCCGCAGCTTGACCTATCGTGAACGCGAAATCATTCGCCTGCGATACGGTCTGGGCGATGGCTACAGCTACACGTTGGAAGAGACTGGCCGTATCTTCAAGGTCACCCGCGAACGTATTCGTCAGATCGAATCCAAGGCTCTCCGCAAACTGCAGCATCACACCCGCAGCGAGCACCTGAAGGGTTTCGTAGAAGGCTTGTCGCACCTGAGCATGGCGGAAGCAGCCATGACAGAAGTTGCCGTCTCGGCAACCGCCACGATCGACGATCTGGGCGACGAATAGTTTTTAAAGCGACGACTAAGTTGATAACACAAAATGGCCCGGTTTCTCGAGTGAGAAACCGGGCCATTGGCATTTTTTCCTAGGGCAAGCAGCGTGCGGGCAATCATTCAAGAAGAGTTTTTAGCCACGGATTAACACGGATGAAACACTGATTGGGTCAGCGTTTGTTGGTGTTCTCGGCGACTCCGTTACGCGCACTCAATTCAATAATGGATTCACCACGCAGACACGGAGTGCACAGAGATTGGGAAAGCCGGGCGTGTCCGCGGATCAGAGGAGCAATCGTCCGCGTTTTTCCGCAGTCCCTAACGGGACGAAATTGCCTTGCTAGAAACGAGTATCAACACGGCTCTCTGCGTTCTTATTCCGTGTTCAATCCGTGTGTTTCCGGGGCAAAGAAAACTCTTCATTCATCCACCACGGCCCCGAAACGCTCTTTCAAAACTCCGTGTTCTCCGTGTCTCCGTGGTGCAACTTCTTCGTCCTGTGCGATCGCACGCAAATAAGTTCTCCCCGGCCGATGCATCCTGCCGTGGCCCAATCCTATTTGGCTTTGGCTTCGGCCAGATTCACGCGGATGATCTCTTTGTCGTTGCGGGCGAAGACGCTCTTCATGGCGAAAGCGGGGTGCGACCAGATCGTCATACGACGTTGAACGGCCCGCGTCGGTTCGATCAGCTTGGCTCGAGAAATCTCTTTGTAGCCGTCAGCGGTTAAGTCCGCGATGATCAAATCGCCTTGCTCGTTGTGCAGAAAGACCTTATCACCATTGGGGATCAGGAACGCATTCCACCACCGGCCGTGCCCGGTGGCGTCGAAGGTTTCCCATTGCCGCTTACCGGTCTTGGCATCCAAACAACGCAATTGACCGTAACTGCAAACTCCGAAGACGTGCGTGTCGGTGACCAATGGGGTCGACATGATGGAGTGTAATCCGTCAGTCTTGATCTCGCTGTCGCTGTTTCCCTTCCAGACGACCTTGGGTTTCGATGCTCCTTTAAATTCGAGCATCATCGATCCGTTGTAGAACGACGTGAGAAACAATCGATTGCCCACTTTTTGCGGGGTGGGAATACACAACCCCGCATTAATGGCGAAAGGAATTTCCCACATCTCCTCGCCCGTCCGCGGGTTCAATCCGGTGACGGCGTTCGGATGCCAGATTACCAAGTGCTGCACGCCGTCAAACTCAAACAGCATCGGCGGACAATAGCCGATCTGCGTGTCATCAATGGCCTTCCAGATTTCCTTGCCGGTAGTCTTATTGAAGCTGACGACCGTTGCGCCATTGGCACCTCCGACCAGGGTAATCAGCTGATTGTCGATCACCAGTGGGGGAGCGGCCATGCCCCATGTGGGCAATGTCGTCTCGTACTCCTTTTGAAAATCCTTCTGCCAGATGATCGTCCCGTCGGTCACATCAAAGCAGAACATGTGGCCGGTCGCACCGATGGTGTAGACCAGGTTGCCGTCCACCACGGGGGTGGCACGCGGTCCCGCGGGATAGCTGATGTCGTATCGCACGGGGTAGGAATGAGACCACTGCACCTCGCCCGTTTCAGCGTCCAGGCACTGCACCCGCTCTTTATTCTGAACTGACTGGCGATCGAGGAAATCGGTAATAAACACGCGGCCGTCAGCCACGGCAGGTCCCGCGTAACCTTCGCCGAGCTCTGTCGACCAGACACGTGGTAACGTTCCTTCCGGCAGCTTGCGAACGATCCCTGTTTCACGCCAGGCACAATCCCGTTGAGGGCCGCCCCACTGTGGCCAATCGTCTCCGTAAGCTTGCGAACCGATTCCCCACAATAAACCAATCCCAGCCACCCACAACACAGAACGACTCACCGCAACCATACAGATCTCCTGCCAGGTTTCTTCTAAGCTTCAGCGGCCCGATAATCACTTTTCGGGATTATACGCAAGCCACCAAGGCGAGGCAGACGCTCTGACAGCTTTGTGAAGCTCCATCGGACGGATTGGCCGCTCAACGGGAGCCGGAATTCACAATTCGACATCCAGGCGACTTTGCGGCAGACGAAGATGTTTAGAACGCAGCGTTCCGCAGGTCGTAAAGCATTTTCCTGCAGTTTGTTACGACAAACTCCCACTTTGACCGCTCGCTGGAGAGCGACAGACGACGAACCAGATAGGTAATGAGGCATATCCCCTCGTTTTTATACGCTCTCGTTCAAACATCCCTGTCATTTGAGACCATAGCCTGAACGGGCGGCTTTCCAGTGAACCGATTCAGACGTATCATCTTATTGGACTGAGTTGCAGTGACCAATCCCCGCAGCCAGCACCTGTCTCTTACCCCCGTCGGGGAACTTATGCCCAGCGAGTGCCTGACGCGATCGCAGAAAATCCAACGCTGGCTGGGACTGACTGTCGCCACCGCGATTGCCGTGGTTGTGGTTCGGACTCAGGTGGCGTCCAACGCCGAAGCGTTCTGGTGCCAGTTTCCCTTTTGGCTGATCTCGGCCACATGGGGACTAAATCTCTTTCCGTTTCCGCAGCTGGAAGCAAAGTCCCGGTTATCGCGAAATGCGATCATCGGCGTGCTTGTGGGGTTTCCCATCCTGTTCTACGGATTCCTGGTCTACGTCACGAATTCAATTTGGTCCTGGTCCGAAGTCACCTTGTGTGTTTTCTTCTTCAGCTTCTCGCTGGAATGCGTTCTGTTGCTGTTCTTTAAAGCAGCGGGTGAGATCGAACACTATGTGGTAGCAAGGGTTCCGCCTCATTGGGGTAAGGTAGCTTACGTCGGGATGAAGGCCATCGTCTACGCGATTCTCGTCCCTTTTTTGCTGGTTGTCCTCGCCGTCCATCGCCCCAAACTGATCCCCCGGCCGCTAGCCGATCCGGCTGTTCCGATCGTCGAATCAATCGGCTTTCCCGCACGTGACGGGCTGGCCTTACGTGGCATTTTTCTACCTCGCCCACACTCGATTGGAACGGTGATTGTCTGCCATGGCGTCGGAGCCAATCATGCCGATATCCAGCCGCTGTTTCTGGCTCTTTATCATGCGGGGTTTCAAATCCTGGCGTTTGATTTTCGAGGTCACGGCAACAGCGCCGGGCACACCATCACTTATGGCTTACAAGAACGTGGAGATGTTCTCGGGGCCTATGACTATTGCTTGAAACGTCGCGATGTAGATCGCACCCGGCTGTTCGCACTGGGGGTTTCCATGGGAGGCGCCTCTCTGTTGCAAGCACTGCCCGAAATGCCGGAAGTACGGGCTGCCGTGGTGGACTCGGCGTTTGCGAGCCTGAACCGCATGGCCGAGCACCAGTTGCGATTCTTTCCTCAACTCGTGCGTATTCCCATGATCCACCTACTGAGATGGTTTGCCTGGATTGAAACCGGTGTCGATTTGAAGCGATTGTCGCCAGCCGATCGACTGCGGGAAATCTCGATTCCCATACTCATTATTCATGGTAGCGGTGACGTTGTCGTCCCGGTCGAACACGCACACCTGTTGCGAGCGGCCGCCACTGGCCCCGTAGAATTGTGGATTGAGCCGGAAGCACCGCACATTGGATCCGTTGCCTTCGATCCGACGGGCTATCTGCAACGAGTCAGAGCCCACTTCTTATCTGCCGTGCGTTAGGCCCGAAACGGCTGGTGCCCCCCAGCGATTCGCCATAAGCTCCACACACATCTGCATCTGGGATATTTAGAGAGGATGCACAGGATTCTTTCTCACCAAGGCGAGATTCTATAGGGATTTTTGCATAAATGAATTGATTGGCTGTCGTTCGCCGTGATCTCCGGAACATCGTCTGGCCGATGGGTTTGGTAAACAGTAACGTGTAAGGTGAGTTAACCGCGCGAAACTGATTATCCCGAAATTTGATAGTAACCCGACTACGGGTCGAGTACTCTAAGTATTCAGACAAAACCAGTGAGAAGTCGGACATCCAGATCCGGCGGCGACGAGTGGCATTTTCCACTCCTCGACGGAACGGAAGAGAGAGTTTGATGATGCGTCACCGATTAGCTCTACGATTCCTGGCCGCGGCTGTGGTCGCGGGGGCAATTTCCACTGGTTCACAGCCGTTGTTTGCCCAAGGACGAAGCCCATTTACCGGGAGTGGCTTAGCCACCAGCTCAACGGGCGGAATTTCCGGGAGTTTGGGCGCGTCTGGCTTCGGAAAGGCTGGAGGTAGCGGGGGCGCGGCTGCAGGTGGCATGAGCGGCCTCGGCGGCTTACCCAGTGCGTTCGGTGGAACAGGCGGCACGGGAGGAAGTGGCTTTGGAGTCCTGGGAGCACAAGGTGCAGCCGGGGCAGGGGCCGCCAATTCTGGATTCGCCGGCCGAACGACCGGAGGCTTTGCAGGGAACTCTCGTGCAGGCCAAACCGGAGCAGGGGCTGCCCGCGGAGGCAACACACGCAACTTTAGCCGAACTGGTGGTTCCTCGGCCAACAACAATCAACGCAACTCCGAATTCGCGAATGGTGCTGGCAACGAGCGCAAGACCAGTACCGTACGTCCCCGTCAGCGAGTGGCATTCGACTACAATGCGAAATCCGCCACGACCGTGGCCGCCAACGTCACCACCCGACTCGATCGAATCGCTCTCAAAAATCCTTCTCTCAAGGGTGTCGATGTTCGCGTCGAGGACAATCAGATTGTTCTCGTCGGAAAAGTACAGACCGCAAAACAAGCTCGACTGGCAGAGGATCTGCTGCGACTTGAACCCGGCGTCAAATCAATTCGAAACGACCTGGAAGTCGAGCAACCAGACGCCGAAGAATAAGAACCGAGAGCAGGGCCGCCGGCTTCCGGGGACAGGTCCGCCGGGCAGCATTATTCTTTACGTTGAGTCAGCTGATAGCAGGCCATCTCTTCGGCATTGCGGACATACAGCCGACCGTGCACCACAATCGGGTGATTCCAGGTTTTCCCCGCAATCGCTTCAAACTTGCCGAGCTCCTCATGCTTATCAGAGCGAGCTGCCACTAAGACCGCTTCGCCGCTTTCAGACAGCACGAGTAGCGTGGCTTGATCCTTGAGCAGTACCACCTGGCCCCGACCGTATCGCCCACCCTTCCATGCCCGTTTTCCCGTAGCCAGATCAATGCTGCAAAAGATGGCTCCATCAAAGCCGTACGCGTGATTTTGGTACACAACAAGGTCCGAGAATTCGGGCTTAGTTTGCGATGAGGTCCAGCGTTCTTTGGTGGTCCAAATCCCCTTTGCTCGGGCCACGTCGAACAACGACACACCCATGCCGGCCAAGGAACCGCCTAGTAACTGCTGCCCCTCCAGGACGTGCGCCTGCAGGCTCCGCGGCACGCCGGGCATCGCTAGCCCGGTGGTCCACAACACCCGGCCCTTCGCCGGTTCGACCGAAGTCAGGCCTTGATCACTCAACATTAAGATCTGAGGCTGCCCGTCGAGAGTCGTCAATTGCGGAGAAGAATAGCTGCAAGCTCCTGCTGCCGTGGTCCATACAGCCGCCCCCGATTGAGCATCATACGCCAGAAGATTGTTCTGGTTTTCTCCACCGCCATAGACCACAACAATTTTTCCAACGACCAGCGGCGAACTCGACAGCCCCCACAGAGGAACGGTCGCGGCGGCATCCGTTTGCAGATTGTGCGACCATTGACGCCGGCCGGTGGTGGCATTCAAGCAATTCAGAATCCCCGTCGCCCCGAGCGTATACAGCCGACCGTCCGCGAAAGTTGGAGTGCCTCGCGGCCCGGCACCAGAAACGGCCTCCCAGAAACGGGCCTCATCGTCATGGGCCCATAATTGTCGGCCTGTCGCCGCGGCATAGCAGACAACCGCTTCTTGCTCTCCGTGCTGCTCCTGTGTGTAGATGCGATCGCCAACCACAATCATCGACGACCAGGCGGGGCCCACGCGTTGCTTCCAGACCAACTGAGGCGGCTGTTCGTTCCAGTCGGTGGCGATGGCAGTTGCCGGCACAACCCCGTCCCGTTGGGGGCCACGAAACTCAGGCCAGTCTCCTGGAGATAGCTCCAACGGTGCCGTCACAGCGACCGGCTCGTCGTGGCCTTCTGCCGATCGTTGATCTGCTAGAAACAATTCTTCCGCGGTGGGACTCCAGCGCCAGCGAAGTTGAGCTTTCAGATCGCCGTCGAGGCCCTCCATACGAACCAGCCCCATCGTACTCCAAGTCAACAAAACAACCACGACCGATGGCCACAGACTAAGACCGAGACCTCGATGTTGCCTCCAGAGGACCCACGCTATCCAGACCGTGATCACGACAGGAAGCCCCACCATCAATGTCTGCGGCAAGCCCATCGAAGGATGCGTCAACGGAGCTGCAGCAAACGCTCCCCCCACGACCAGAGCAAATCCCAGCACGCGTTCTTTCCAGGAAATGGTGCGATTCATCCACCACCAAACGGAGAAGACGATCAGCAACAGTGCCGGAGCCGCCATACCGAAGAGAAACCGGAAAAAGTACGGCATCTCCAGCAACCGCGCGGCAACAAATGCCAACCAATACACCCCCAGAATGATGTACGCCCCTCGGCCGCGAGGGACATCAGCCGCAGTCACCGGCAAATTCTGCGGGGGCTCGGCGAGTGAGGGAAGGGATTCGTGGGACATCGCGAAACTCCGCAATCAGGCAAAGAATTCGAAGGTGTCGAGTCAGTCACAATGGCACAGGCAGTCAACGGACGTCAACACAACAGATTTTACTTAGTCTATGAATATTCGGGCACGGTAGATCTATGGGAGAGATCTACGGGAGCCAGCAATAGCAATGGAAGATGGCTCAGGTTCTCGTAACTTGTCCTGCCCTTCCAACTGGTGCATAGTCCAGCAGCCGTTGGCACGGTCGCGGGACACCAATGAGTGACGATCCCATGATGAGACCTCAAATGCCCCAGGGGTTCACGAAGCGCGTTGCGAAATCGTCGACGCCCCGTCTGCGACCGCCGTCCTGATCAATTCGCCGCAGGCGATACTTTATTGAGCCGCTTCGTAACTCCGATTGTTGAATTTCAGCAACGGGCATTCTCAGCCGTGCAGGCTTACCCACATCAATCAGGTGGAACACTCAAAAGGCTGCATTTAGTGAGAATTTTCATCTCTCGCAACACATCGTGGCATCCCGCCGAACGTACGAAATCGCAGTGCTGACGTCGCTGCTCCACCCGACGTTGCATATTCAACACACGCCTCAATCAATTAGGTTCCAATTCTAACACACGTCTCGATATAACATCGCAACTCTAGGCCCATAGCCGTCTTGGAGAAAAAGACACAAACTTTGTTGACTGTTCCAAACCGTACCGTAGATTAAGGTATAACCCTTAAGTTCTTTCTCTTCTTTGACGATTACATTACGGTGACAAGTATGATGTGCAGTCCTCATCGCGACCAAGTTCATGGGGCGATAGTGACTGTCATCAATTGCCGATCCGCAGTGTGTCCATGTAAGGAAGTACCGACAAATTGCATGGTGACGGGCCATCTTTAAAGGTTATCCGAAACCTGGGCATCTTCTTGCCGAAACACCCTTGCAGTTTGAGAAAAGCCGTCTCTAGGACCTAGATTCGACGACACTTAGTCGAGGTTTTGCTCACGTGAGCGCCCTATGCTGGAGCGGGTGTGCGTTATCGCGCCATCAGCCAGGTAAGCGCGCAAACGGAGAGAGGTGGGGAAGCCTCGAGCTGCCCCGCGATAGAAGTAGATTCGTTGTTCGACGAGTAGCTCCGTGGCGACTCGTCGAAGCCCTTACGCGCTTTAGGGATCAGGTGGGAGACCCGCAGTACGTTTCCTTTGAGGCGGTGAGAGGCACTTATGAACTACCGACAGTTTGCGGAAATTGCGGCATTCGTTTCGGCCTGCAGTGGCGATATCGTCCATGGAGATTGCCCTTCCGACAACGCGTTGGCAGATTATGTGGACAGCTCTCTCCTGCTGTTCCGCGACTGGAACGGTCGGTTGCTTCAATTTGAAACAGCTCTCCGAACGACAGCACCGGAGCAACGTTGCTTATTGCTACGCCGCCTGAATCCGCTGCTGGATGAAATTTGGGTGTCAGAGATGTTGACCCGCGTTTGGGGAGCCGTCCTGGCCGCATCTGGCCGGGAAATCCGCAGCCGCGAATACGAAACACTGGCTCGGCACGTCCTGATTTGTCATCTCAATAGCCGCCGTCAGGCCTTCGAAATGCTCACCCGCCACGCGACGGTTCTGGCGGGTGGACTATCACGAATTAATGGCCTGCAGGAACGGATCTCACGCTGGACCGATCTGCTGGTCAGCCATCTCGTCGAATCGCACGATGTCGATGATTTCGCCTTCAATGCACAACGGTCTCGTGAGTTCTGCTGTCACTCCTTGCTGCGTTCCGATGCACAGCCCTTGGTGTTGACCTGGACTCTTATGCTTTCGGGGTTGCGGAGTGCGTTCTCGGGACGCAGCCTCACGATTCCGACAGAGCTCCCACATCATGCGGAAATTGTTTCGTCCATCCTCGCCTGCTTTTCAGCGGAATCACTGCAATCCGGCGGGGTCTTCAGTTCGGCATTAAAACCACAGGCCTTCCGTCACGTGACTTCAGAGCGAACCCTGTTCCCGCATGATTCCACCGCACGAGCGTTAACACAGTCCTCGGTCACCGTCGCTGATTGGGTGATCTCATTCCGTGGTGCACGAGCCCGCAGCCCGGAATGGACACGCGGGAGCGAAGACAATTGATCGCCCCCTTCGCGACACGCCCTGAGTTAGAGACCAGCAAGGAACTCTCGCTGGAGGGCGCGGCAGGAACCAGTCGCGAGTGGCGAATAGATTTTAATAATACATTAGTGATACATAACTCAACTCACAGCATCGGATACCAGATGGCTGTGAGGCCGCGCTCAAAACGGAGTATTGAAAATGGCTCGATGTAAATTTACGTCGCAACGCGTTCGAGTTCTCGACGACGGTTGCCATGTGGTGCGGCTGGATGCAGGCGAGATCTGGGAAAATGCCGAATTGATCGCGATTCGCGATACATTCCTCTTTCTCCATCAGAATGTGGGAATCTCCAGCCTGGGTGTCGATCTTACAGGGGTGAAATACCTGCCGAGTGGTTTCTTCGGGTTGTTGTACGATTGGCACGAACGCGGCGTCTCGATTTATCTGTACTCTCCAGAACAGGAAATCGCCAAAATGCTCTGGTACCGCCAGTTCTTCCGTCCCGTACGCGACAACGGGCATGTATTAGACTCAACCTTTGGTGGTATCCCGGCGGAATCGCAAACGATTGCCATCGATAAGAATCATCACTTGGTGGCGGACACCGACAACCTTCGTCTCCTGCCACGTCTCAATACTCATGGTCCGCTGCCATCAGCGTTACTCCGACGTAGAGACTAGCTCTAATCGAACACTAAATTATCGATCAAGCCAAAAGTTCGGGTGCCACTGGCTCTGACAGTGTTTTTCGGGACGGCCGATAAACTATCAGCACTGGCAGAGCCAGTGACACACCACCCGAAGATTAATTTGTGACACAACACCGGTAACAAAAAAATCGATAAATCAATGCCCGCGGCAATTCAGGTCCGCCCGGCAATGAGCTCGTTGAATGTTGCTTACGCGTCGTGACGTGTGTCACACCATACTCAGCTCGGATCAGGAAGGGATGCCGCCTTGCCAAACGGTGCGAATGAAGAACGGATTGCGATCATGGCTGAGCCGAAAACAGCGCGTAAGCGAACGCGCGTGTTGGTTGCCACTGGTGAGAGTCCCGTGCGGGAGACGATCATCGGCTGGCTGGCCGCAGCGAATTTCGAACCGGAAGGTGCCGACACCGCGAGCGCCGCGTTAGAACTGCAACAGCAGGTCGTGTTCGATATTGTGATCGCCGACCTCGAGATCTCGGACCGCGCGGGATTGGATCTCTCGCAGCAGATCAAACGCGAATTCCCCAAAACTGCGGTCTTGATGTTGACCTCTCAGGCCGACGTGCGACTCGCCGTCCAAGCCTTGATCGACGGAGCGCTGGGCTACCTCGTGAAGCCCGTGCAACAGACGGAACTCCTGTGTCATCTGGAGCGATCGCTCGAACGTGATCGCTTGCTGGCAGATCAAGGACAACGTGCTTGGCGACTGCAGCGGCGGATTGATGAGCAAACCCGCATCGTGCGTCAGGCACACGAAGAAACTGTACAGCGGCTGTTAAAAGTTTGCCTGCTCCAAAAGGGAGAAACGATCGGACACATCAAGCGCGTCGGAATGTCCAGCGCACTCGTAGCACAGTCGCTCGGATGGTCTAAAGAGCTGGTCGAGCTGATTCAGCTAGCCGCTCAGATGCATGATGTCGGACAGATTGGCATCCCCGACGGCATTCTGCAAAAGCCCGGTCGGCTGACTCAGAAAGAGCGAGCCGTGATGCAATGCCATGCCAATCTGGGAGCCCGAATGCTCTCCGGTTCGCTCTCTCCGGTGCTGCAGATGGCCGAGCAGATTGCACACTATCACCACGAGCATTGGGATGGCACCGGCTATCCCGCACGATTATCCGCCCAACGCATTCCGACGGCAGCCCGGATCGTGGCACTCGTCGATGTGTATGACGCACTGACTCACGACCGTGCGTTTCGTCCCGCGTTTAGTGAAGACGAAGTGCTGGAAATGATCAACGACGGCATCGGATCGCATTTCGATCCGACCGTCGCCTACGCGTTCTTCGACGCCTTGCCGGCAATCCAAGCGGTCAGCCTGGTGTCCGACACGGAAGGCTTTTCAATCAGCAACGAACTCCCCACTGGAATTCGCCGCGAACTCCGAGCCTAACTGCAAGTAACGTCGCACTCAGCCCACAGTGAATCTCTCGATGAGCGAGAGATTCACTGAAACGCTCGCGACCCCATCGACACTGTCGATGGGTAGCCCAGATTCTCGAATCTGCGTGAGAGCAGCGAACAAGAGGGTGCCGTTTTGAGAGTCAGCGGCTCCTTGATATTTTTTAGCGGTCGTCATGTTAAGAAAGTTCTGACACGTGGCCGCTTCGAGAATGAACTCTAAGCGGGTACGCCAACGAACCTCTGCCTTAGGATGGGCATTCTTGCCCGTCCTAAGGGTAGTCGATCGCTCTAGCTCTTCGACATCCCCACGATAGGAAGCGAAGACCAGCGACTTGATTCTCTCGCTGTAATCCTTCATCCACGGACCGTTTACAACGGCGGCAGTTTCGGTTCAGAATGAGGGCCCCCCGCTCCATGCTGCTCGAAATAGCGGCGTTCATGGTGGTAGGCCAATCCCAGGAAGGCAATTCCGACTCCGATCATCGTGCCAATCAGCAGCACAACCATAATCAAGATGAGAGTCGGAACTCCATACATCTGATGGGTGTCTGGATGAATAACCGTCTGATCAAAATGCTGATAACGTATTCCGTAAGCCAGAGATGTCAGCCCCAGGCCGATCAGCGCTCCTGCTGTGATGATTGCTCCGCAGAGTGCTCGCATTGAATGATCTCTTTCAAAGGTGTGATTCGCGCCTTGGTGGCGACAAATATCTCGACGCTTCCGCATGGTGACCGCGGATCGTCACATGTCTTATTGCCCCAACATCCGCAAACATCCCCCCATCACCAGCATCATTCCCGCAAGAATGATGAGAATACTGCTGCAACCACAACCCATCCACGGGCCGCGAGGTCCTTGCGGTTGATAGTAGCCACCACCGCCCAATAGAGGTCCGCCAAATCCAAAGCTCATTGCTGTATCTCCGTCATTCTTTAGAGTGATGAACCAGTATTACTGAACACACGCGTTAGCGGCGTGAGCTAACAGGCAAAATTCGCCCCTCGTCGAAAGCCTTCTTAGCCGCCCTGGCGGGCCCCACCCAGGCCTCCAGTTGTTGCATCCGACGAGTGTCATTCGGATGGTCAGAGATGATCTCTGGCAAGTGCAGCTGGCCGCTGCGGCTACGTTGCATGGCTTGCCAAAACTCCACGGCTTCCGCAGGGTCATAGCCGGCGAAGGTCATCAAAAAGAGTCCAATATGATCCGCCTCAGTCTCCTGCTGGCGATTATAAGACAAACTGAGTAAACCACGGCCAACGACCCGTTCCCGAGCAATACGCTCACTGGCGTGATGCGCCAAAGCGTGCGCCACCTCATGAGCAATCACGGCCGCCAATTGGTCGTCGTTCTGCACCATCCGCAAAAGCCCCGTCAAGACAACAACCTTTCCGCCCGGCAGGCAAAAGGCATTGGCCTGGTCATCTTGAATCACGTTGTATTCCCATTCAAACTGATATCCGGCCAATCGCAAGTTGATTTCTCGTTGCAACGGTTCGATTTGAACGGCCTCCGCAATTCGCTTGCTGACCCGCTGAACTTGCTCGACCTCCGGACCAGACTCCATGATCGGGGCCTGCTCGAGGATCTGGCGGTACGCCTCACGACCAATTTGCAGTTCTTGGGAAGGAGTCAACGCCAACGGCTGCTCACGGCGGCCTGGCCCCTCACCCTGAGGCTCTTGTGAGCATCCGCCAGCGACTATCAAACAGATAAAACAGACAATAACGATGGAGGGTTTTCTACCGACCGTAACTAGGCCACGGTTGCCTGAAGTAAAGAGTCTCCCTCGCTCAACGCTGACATCGACAGGGAGGGACATGGAAGTTTTCCGTTCATCTACTGGTCGCCGGGCGATCATCATCATGAGGCCGAAGCCACGGGAACGCCAAGATTTGGAAGCTGAGATTTCTGCGGCTTGGCTGCTCAAAGAAAGGTCTGGAATGCCGATCCCAATCCGCTTTTGCCCTCTGATCTGGAGAACAAAGCCACTTCAGAGATTCGCTGCGGCATCCTGAAAAGCAAAAAGGGTGCCGCGACTGGTGGTTCTGTTGATTTCGCGCGCGAGTCCATGACTATCTGTTAAGTAATCTCGTGGCGGACCGGTCTCGCGCGCTAAACCGCCAACCCGTGTGTTGGACGACCAGCATGGGTTCGCAATCCAGATGCGTCTCATCCATTGGATCTCATGCGAGGTCCAGTTTATGGGGCCAATTCGGAGGTTTTCGTCACTCTTAACATGTCAGACTGCAATCGCACCGGCGACTCACGAGATGCGGTATAGCGTTTGCAATACGGCATCTGCGGCTGGCCTACTGCCGCATCGTTGGTGGTGCAGCAACGGTAGGGGCAGCACAGAGTTCGAAGGACTCGAGACGTGTAAGCAATGTGACATGCGTCTCACTTTTTAGGGGAGAGCCGACGATGATGAAGTACACAATTGGGGCAATGTTGATGGTCGCCATGCTGATGGTCGGCCTGTCTGGCTGCAGCGACACGACCGCGGTCAAGCAGGAAACGAAAACGACGACACCAGGGGGGACCACGACGACCACCGTCGAAAAGGAAGTCAAACAAACCGGTGACAACCCGCCACCCGCTGCGCCCTAAGGCGTGCCAGACTCTCCAACCAATCAACGGTGAGCAGTCTCGATTGCTTCCGGGCGATTGGCGAGCTAGTAGGAAGACACATAACAACACGAGCGGCCCGCAAAAGCAGCCGCTCGTGTTGTCTGTTTTATGTTTTGTCTTGAGCTTCTGCGGCCATCAAACGATCGGCTTCGAATTCATTGTCGAGAGGTCTGTTGGCATGCCTCTAACATGGCAGCCAGAGATTCCGGTGTTGCTAGCCGGTGATCCGAGCCCACTTCCCACAACGCTTCTGCCGCGAGTTGACTCTTGCGAATCAGTTCCACACTCTCGGCAAACGGAATGACATCGTCCCGCTGCGAATGCAAGATGATGGTTCCCGTCTTCACCGTTTGCGCCGATCCCCAGCGTTTCCACGCAGGACACAGCAAGACTAGTGGAACCGCTCCGCAATCAATGTTCATCGCCACTGCCCCGCCGCGCGACGATCCCACCACAACATCCGGTTGATGTTGATCAAATTCTGCCTGAGCAATCCTGACCGCTGCGGCAAAATCCTCGTCGGGCAGCTTTGGATTGAGCACGGTGTGGCCATGGGAGGCCAGATACGTCGGCTTCACCCCGCCAACTACCGATTGCCAGCCATGCAAAAAGAGGATCTTCATGGGTATTCAGAATCATTGATGAGAATGTTGATGCCGGCCTGATGACAAAGCTGCGGGCTCAGACTTAATCCACTCAGTGCTCCTGGAGTATAATGAGATCGAACGCAGCGCCGACAGTCAGAACCACAGGATATGGAGAAGGTGATCACATGGCAAAAGCCACATTTGGAGCAGGCTGCTTTTGGGGCGTCGAAGCAACCTTTCGCCGCACTAAAGGAGTCACCGCGACAGCGGTGGGATACATGGGGGGCGAGCTGGCTCAACCCACTTACAAAGACGTGTGCAACGGCGATACCAACCACGCCGAAGTGGTGGAAGTCGAGTACGATCCGGCCCAAGTGACGTACGAAGAGTTGCTCAACATCTTCTGGCAAAATCACAATCCGACCACCAAAAATCGCCAAGGCCCCGACTACGGTACTCAGTATCGCTCGGCAATCTACTTTCATACTCCGGAACAGGAAGCCACCGCCCAGGCGTCAATGCTCCAGGCACAAGCCAACTGGAAGATGCCAATCGTCACCGAAATCACTCCGGCCCCCACCTTCTGGAAGGCGGAAGACTACCACCAGCAATACCTCGAAAAACGTGGCCAGGCATCGTGCCATCTGTAAGCCCGATGGACAAAGCCGTGCAGATGGGGCCGACCTAAAAACTGTGGCACGTCGATTTTGGTAGGCGTTCTTAATTCAGGGAGAACCTCATGCGGTCAATCTTAACAGCGGCGTTGATCGTCGGATTTTTGGTCGCGGCGGACAAACCGGTCACAGAGGCCGCGAAACAAGATCTGAAACGCATCGAGGGAACCTGGACGCTGGTTTCGGCCCAACGCGATGGCCAAGCCACGCCACCCGACGAGGTCAAGAAGACGAAAATCTCGTTCCAGGGCGATCGGTTCGAATTTCCCGACGCGGCCGGCATCGGCACCAGTCAGAAGGGAACCTTGCAACTCGATCCATCCCAGAAGCCGAAATGGATGGACTCCACCGCGACAATCGTCGAGGGCCAAGGCAGCGTGTCACTGGGCATCTATGAAATTAGCGGAGATGACTATAAAGTCTGTTTCTCCCCGCCGGGCAAGCCGCGTCCCAAAGAGTTTCTGTCGGCGCCGGGCAGCGGCGTGATCCTGCAAATCTGGAAGCGAGCTAAAAAGTCATGATGACCGGAGTTCTCGTCTATTTAAGTGTCGTCGCCGTGATGAGTCTCATTTGCTTCATCACCTATGGCTTCGACAAGCGTCGCGCCGTTCGAGGTGGCCGGCGCGTGCCGGAACGCACCTTACACATCATGGCCCTATTAGGGGGCTGGCCCGGTGCGATGTTTGGTCAGAAACAGTTTCGCCACAAGACCCAAAAACTCTCGTTCCGTATCGTCTTCTGGCTAGTCGTATTTCTGCACATCGGCATCGTCGGCGCAGTCACCTATGCCATGGCCGGTCCGCGACAAACGATTTCAATACAACCTTGAGCAACGTGCGAAACAGTCACTCAGAACAAAATCTTGGTCTGCTCAGGAGCGATGGCATCGGTCCGAGTTTCCGCAGTGGGGCTGAATTCATTGGAATAATTGCGGCGAATGGCCATCGTCGTGTGACCGATGCGAACCTTGTCGAATTCGTTCAGAATAGTCGTCGATTGGATTTGCATGCCATTCACAAACGTCCCGTTTCGGCTGCCCAAATCACGGATGCGAACCGTGTATTCGTCACACAAAATTACTGCGTGATGACGACTACAGAGATCGTCGGGCAGCTGTAAGCCGCAATCGAGCTCACGCCCGATAATCAATCGCGGTTCGTCGAGGTTAATAGACAGACCTCGTCGTTCACCGGCAATAATCTCAATCCTCGCATCTGCAAGCTTTAATACCGAGCCCTCTGACATCAATTCCCCTTAAAAAACTTCATCTCGATGGATCGTGCTCACGCGACGAGTGATCACGATTCATCACGGGCTCGTTCTGCAACGCCCCGATTATTATTCGCCAAAGCACAACACTTCCTGCCGCAGCCGACACCAACTCGCCCGTTCTTCGTCGCCGACGGCTTCGAACAGGCCGATCAATCGCGTCAGACAACAGCGGCAACGCATGAGCTGCACGTACTCGACCGAAAATTCCTGCAACAGCTGAACCGCATCTCCCGGCCGGTTTTGGCTGTGTAAGAAACCAGCCAGCCCCACACGGTAAGCCATGTTGCCGGGCGCTAATTTGATCGCTCGACGAGCGGAAGCCTCGATACGACTAATCGATGAGCCACATCGAGTCAGGTAATACGACAAATCAAAATGAGGCCGTGCCGCAGAAGGATCCATCTTGATCGCACGCCGACACGCGAGAGCCGCCAGACGGGATTCGGACAGCACATCTAATCCAGAAGCAGCGCCCAGTAACGCAGAAAGGGGAACCTGTTTGCGTTGGATTAGCTGTCGATACAAGTCCCGCGCCCAGTTTTGCTTTCCGACAGCCAGGTAACAGTCCGCAAGTGCGCAATCCCCAACGGGGCTCATCGGCACACGCACGGAGGCTTCTTCGAGTGCCGCCAGACCGGGCCCCCATTGTTGCCAGGCATGATAGACCAACCCCAGCAGCTCCCAGCCTCGTCCGCAATCTGGCTGCTGTGTCAGGTGGCGTTGCAGGGCCTGAAACGCATCATGCAGTAAGCCACTGGCAAAACTCTCATAAGCAGCCTGTAGTTCCGAATTATCCGCGACCGTCAATTCAACTTCACCCACGACTTATCCCTCCACGGGCTCGGTGTCTCTGTATAAAAAGGCCCGGCCGGCACAACCAAGAAGCAATTTCAGCTGCACCGGCACGGGCCCATGAAACCGGGCGTCATGCCCGCAAACCGGCGGCGAGGAACGTCCACCGGGGGGATCGTATCCTCCGTGAAGCGACCAGAATCTCTGGTGCGTCGGTTAAAATCGGAAGACAACTCCACAACACAACGCATTAACACAAAAGTGTTTAGCACACTTTGAATGCACTGGCTGGGGCCATCTTATGAGCGATGGGCCTGGCTGGCCTACAAACTGAGACTGAGTCTCAATCTCGAATTAGTCTAGCTGGTGCATCCGACCTTTACAAGCCCGCTAGAAAAAATCGGCTCGACAGAATCCGACACTCGCCATTCCAGCCATTTTGTGACGACAGCAGGTCGGAGGTGTTTTACTGAGAAACACTCTTTCATCATTCCTTGGTTGTCAGTTCATACACCACTCACGATCGACACCTACGATCGGCCCGTGACATTGCACTCTGATCTGAACAGAGACTCTAAGCGAGAAGGCTTAGTTTACGGCGATGGTCATGAGTCTCCGAACGTCCCCCCAGTTGTCGTTGATCATCCCTGATTGACTGCAGCGCCATGACGGTCTCCATCGCCTTGTTGTAACAAGCCAAGGACGTGTTGCAGCGGCCTCTTGGGCTGTGACGATCTCCGACAATTGGACCGGTGCCTCACGAACACGGCACGTGTCTTTTCACCGCGTGATTCCGGACGACGACGGTCTGATTCAGGCGATATATCCGCTGCGATAGAAATGTATCGCCAAAGTGTCGCGAGCCAATATTCAGCCACACGGACGATCTTTTCGGTTCCTTCGCAGCTTTCGCAATGTGAACAGAAGACTGAAATCTTCCTTGAACTACATAGCAACTAAATATTGACAAGCGATCGGTTACTTTAAATTTAGTCGCTCACGCATATTTTACTATTTCTTTCTACAACCCTAAAAGACGTTCGCTAATTTCTGCTCCTGTAGAAGTGAATTCCGTCCGGCCAAAAACGTTGGCTGGCTTCTGTCTGGTTGGCAACATTTTGCCATTCTTAGCGTCTTTTGCGAAGGACACCCCCATGCAACCTCGTTCTCGCCGGGTCCACCAAGGCTTCACACTAATAGAACTATTAGTTGTGATTGCGATCATTGCGGTGCTGATATCTTTACTATTGCCCGCAGTCCAGCAAGCCCGCGAGGCGGCCCGCCGCACTCAGTGCAAGAACAACATGAAGCAACTCGGACTAGCAATCCACAACTATCACGACTCACACAATACGTTTCCGCCGGGATTTACGCAGGAGAACCAAGGTGGATACCAGGGTCACTCCGGGTTTTACTACATGCTGCCCTATCTGGAACAAACCAATCTGTTCAACACATTTAATGTGAATCGACCGATTGTTAATAAGACCGCTACTGTGGGCGTGTTGGCAGCATCAACCGTCAAGGTATTCCTGTGCCCAAGTGACCCCGGCGCTGAGGGAGTGGCCGTATACATTAACGATGGGAACAAGTTCGGTAAGACCTGCTATCGCATGAACGCTGGCTCACGTCCCTTTTTTGCGACTTCGGCCACGAACGATGGCATGTTCATGGCCATCGGGCCCGGTGCAGGCTCAGCCAAAGCGGCCAGTGCTCCTGTGGGGATCGCGGTCAGTATCGCCAAGGTCTCGGATGGCATGACCAACACGATCGCGTTTGGAGAGCACTCTCTCGTTGATGCCAATTTCGACACCTTCTTCAGCTGGAACAGTAACTCGCTGCTCCGAGACTGGACATGGTGGTACCCGGCTGGCGGCTACAATGGACTCCAGGATCTCATGTGTGGCGCCTTCTCTCCTGTCGGCTATACGACTCCCTTTAAGATGGGTGGCCCTGGAGCTCCCGGCTCGCAATCCGCCTGGTACGTTTACCAGGACATGCGGATCAGCGCGATCGGCAGTATGCACACCGGTGGAGCGAATGTGACCCTCTGTGACGGATCTGTGCGATTCGTGTCGAATTCCATGTCGCAACTGACGCTCCAATATCTATGCCAGCGAAGTGACGGCAATGTGATTGGTGAATACTAACACCATCTCAGCTTGATATTCCCTGGCATATTTTATGAACCGAAACATTGTCGTTGAAGAAGACTCGTTAACCGGATGCACCAAAGTTGCATCGCATTGATGCACAGCAACATTAACGATGTTCGTGGCGGATCTTGTTACAAAGTTAAAACGGATCCGCCACCTTCATTTATACCAGTGCTTCTTACTCCGCTGCATGAGCGGTAGATTCTCCAGGATTGAACTGATGAGGTCTTTTCGAAGGCAATTCGCAATCGGGTCCATGATCTGCGGAGGTCTCCTGACACTCCTGGGCTGCGGACAAGTTAAAGAAGCAGAGCTGGCTCATGTGGCAGGCGTTGTCCGGATCAATGGAAAACCAGCCGCGAACATCATGGTGCAGTTTCTTCCGAAAGTGGCCGAAGGCGATCCAGGCCCCACAGCGTCAGGCATTAGCGACGAGCAGGGAGGATTTGAACTCACGACAGTTGAAGGCAAGCTGGGCGCAGTCGTGGGCCTGAACAAAGTTTTGTTCATCGATATGGAAGAAGAACGTGCCCCTCAAGGAGTCGTCCCTAAGCCTCCGCGAATCCCCGCGGCGATGGTCATGATTGGCCCGATGACCCAAGAGGTCGAAGTGAAAACGGACAGTTCGCCGTTCGATTTTGACATTAAGAACTAAAGATCAGATTTTTCTATATTTAGTACGCACTACTTAAGACGAAGGTCGTGGACTAAACCTAATACTCGACCTTCGCCGAGATGAATATCGCCGTAATGACTTGCATCACACTTCGACAAAACACTTTTAGCCGGGAACGACATTCATGCGATTTCAGACTTATTACCTGATCTTCATCGCCCTCGGGCTGAATGTCGTTCAAGTGGCTCATGCGGCGGATCAATCCGTACGGGTGGCGACTTTTAACATCCTGGAGCTAACTGCAAAAAAACTAGAGCTGGTTTCAAAACTCGTAGTGTTAAGTGAACTGCGGAGTTGTCGACTTG
>JAZKFE010000248.1:0-5294 GCA_040386595.1 Planctomycetota bacterium
AATTGAAAATTGCTGCAAACTCCCGCCGCGTTCAACGAGACAAACCGTCATAAATCCACCTGCCAGACTATCTGTTGTCCTTGGCATATCTGTCGAATTGCACAAGACAATACTTTCTCTGATGGAAGACCGCAGGATGCCAACTGACACCTCGGTCTCACTGCAGCCTGGCTCTCTCGTTGCCGAAGATCAATGCCAATCAGAGCATGGATGGAGACATTCGCGGACGGACCGGCTTTCAAATAACGGGCACCACGCGCGGCAACAGCGGACAATATGGCCCAATTGCTCGATCTATTGAACCTCACGCGACCGCGTTGGAAGCAGTCGCGTTGGTATCGGCTCGCCTATGTGTTAGCGTCGATCAATCTGATCACGATCGTGGTCTCGTTTCTACTCATTCGTCTGCTGCTGGATAACTACGAAGATTCCATCCTGACGAATCAGCTGTGGACGCAGCGCATCGTCCAATTCTCGAAGCTGACCAATCTGGCCAACGCGGTTGCCGCCCCCGGAAAAGACGTTCTGCAAAGCAAAGCCGTCGAATTCGAGGCTGAGCGGTTGCGACATGCCGTCCAAGCCTACCTGGAAGGTTCGCGGGAAGTCTGCAAGTCGTTGTCTCAAAATGGTCCCACAGAAGAAACCCGCCCGCTATCCAGCCAGCTAAAGCGGGCCGACAGCGAGGTGATGGCCACGCAACTGGCGGCCAATCACATCTTTGATCTGCTACGTGAAAACCGCTCGGCGGAGGCCGCCGCGCACTGGACCACTCTGCATCAGCACCACTCCCAGGCAGTGCTCGAAATCCGCTCGCTCGGATGGCAAGCCTGGGCCAATGGTGCCCGCGTCTTCGGCGGCCAGGTTGCCCATGCGGCATCGCTCCGTTGGTATGAAGCCGGCATCGCTTTGCTCGTGATCTTTCCAGTCCTGGCGATCACGTTCCACGGGTCACGACTGGCCAATCAAGTCCGCAATACGGAAGCTCAGCTTGGCCGGCTGTCGGCACTCGTCGAACATTCGGACGATGCCATCATCAGTAAAGAGCTCAACGGCCAGATCACCTCTTGGAACGCCGGGGCCGAACATCTTTACGGCTATTCCGCCGAGGAAGTTTTGGGACGTTCCCCCATGTTCCTCCTGCCGAGTGATCGCCTCGACGAAGAAGCCGCGATCGACAAGGAAGTGCGCGCCGGCCATTCGGTCCAACAGCTGGAAACAGTCCGCCGCCGCAAAGACGGGACTCTGGTGGATGTGGAACTTACGGTCTCACCCGTGCGGAATGAAAACGGCGATCTGATCGGCATTTCTCAAATTGCCCGCGATATCCGCGAGCTGCGGACGTGGGAGCAAACCTTGCGGATGGCGAAGACCGCTTCCGACACGGCCAATCAGGCCAAGAGCGAATTTCTGGCCAACATGAGCCACGAAATCCGGACCCCGATGGCGGCCATCTTGGGATTCACCGACGTCCTCAGCCAGACGGTCGAACGCCCTGATGAAATTGACGCCGTACAAACCATTCGCCGCAATGGTGAGTATCTGCTGGAGCTCATCAACGACATTCTCGACCTGTCAAAAATCGAAGCGGGCCGTTTTGAGCTGGAACGACTCGAAGTCTCACCGGTCAAGCTGATCGTCGACGTGATCACCCTGATGCGCGCCCGGTCGGCCGAGAAGGGACTCGCACTGAAACTGGAATATGCCACCGAAGTCCCCGAAACGATCCACACCGATCCCACCCGCGTCCGCCAGATTCTGATCAATCTGATCGGCAACGCCATCAAATTCACCGAGCGTGGTTCGGTTCGTTTTGTCGTCCGCTTACGCCAGGAACCCGACCTGCCAGCGTGCCTGCAATTTGACGTGATTGATACCGGCATCGGCATGACCGAAGAGCAAATCGGCAAACTGTTCCGTCCGTTCACGCAGGCCGATTCTTCCACCACCCGCAAGTACGGCGGCACGGGGCTGGGGCTCTCAATCTGTCATCGCCTGGTCCAGATGCTAGGGGGGACCGTCACGGTGACCAGCCAGCCCGACCAGGGAACAACCTTCACCGTCACCATCGCCACCGGGAACATCCAGAATACGCGGCTGGTCACCCCCAAATTCGAAGCCGTTAGCCAGCCAGAAGTCCAGAAATCAGCCACTCCCGAGGTCCTGGAACCCGCGAGAATTCTGCTCGCGGAAGACGGCCCCGACAACCAACGGCTGATCAAGTACGTCTTAAACAAAGCCGGCATGGAAGTCGTGTGTGTGGAGACCGGAGACGCCGCCTGCGAAGTGGCCCTAATGAGTGCCTCGTCCGGAACGCCGTTCGATCTGATCTTGATGGACATGCAGATGCCAGTGCTGGACGGCTACTCGGCCACCCGCCGACTCCGCAGCTGCGGCTACACACGACCGATTATCGCACTCACCGCCCATGCCATGTCAGGCGACCGTGAAAAATGTCTAGCCGCAGGCTGCGACGATTACACGGTGAAACCGATCAATCGTGAGTTGCTGTTACGCATGGTCAAAGACTACGCCCACCGCCCGGGGTCGAGCAACACCGTCAAACGCAACGCGGATCCGTCTTGGTAATGCGAGGAGAATCTCTCGCAAAGGCGCCAAGGCGCAAATTGAAGAGGATGATTGATTAACTCGAATGAGCTGCAACCTCTTGTTCGCTCCGCTCACCCAGATTCGAGAATCTGGGCTACCCGTTCAAGTCCTGTGACCTAAAACTCTGAGTCAGGCTACGAAGGCTGAATCTCCCGAGGCATGATGGACGCCCGGCAGTTGAACGCGTATTGTAGGAACCTCAACCTACGTGAATTTCCTGATTGGGGCTGGATTGCTCGCCTCGTCAGGACTCTGGTGGTGGCAGTTTCATTCCGTTTTTCTCGGCCGGCGATGTCGCGCGGTGGGGAATGCGCGCCTGATCTCCATCCCGAATTTCAAGAATTTCGGAACTGATACCGGCGTCACTCAGCTTGAGTCGCCTGCTGATTGTCCGCAGTGAGGAAACACTCCATGGCAGGATTCGGTCACGGCCCGGCTCATCCCGTTGAAATTGAAGACCCGCGAATTGCCAGCCGGAACGCTCGGCAAGGCATGCGGTTGTTTTTGATTTATCTCGCGTTCTACGCCAGCTTCGTGGGCCTGAATGCATTTGCTCCCAAACAGATGGAATCCACTCCCCTGTTCGGCGTGAATCTGGCCATTTTGTACGGTTGCGGCTTGATCGTCGCAGCCATGATCCTGGCTCTGATCTATTGCTGGCAGTGCCGCGGCACGCGGACGTTGCCCGCCGAAAAATCCTGAAGCCTGCCTGCCAGTCTCTCTTGCTGAGCGTCTCCTTCGGGTCCGCACTCAGCCCGTCGACTCCGGACAATGCCCCACTGACAAACGCACTCCATCGGTAGAGTTATGATTCCGCAGCCCTCCAGTCTTTCGATCGTGGTCTTCCTGATTTTCGTCGGAGTGACGCTCGCGTTGAGCTTCTACTTTGCCGCGAAGACCAAATCCGCCGCCGGATACTTTGCCGCCGGTGGCCAAATTCACTGGTTTGTGAATGGCATCGCGTTCGCCGGCGACTACTTGTCGGCCGCGTCGTTCCTGGGCATTTGCGGAATGATTGCCTTTTACGGCTACGACGGATTCCTGTACTCGATCGGGTTTCTCGCCGGCTGGGTCGTGGCCCTGTTTGTCGTCGCCGAACCTCTCAAAAGACTGGGCAAATACACCTTTGCCGACGCTCTCAACAGTCAGTTCCAATCTCGAGGAATCACACTCGCCGCGGGCATCAGCACGCTGGTCGTCAGCGTCTTTTATCTGATTCCCCAAATGGTCGGTGCCGGTTCGCTGATCAAGCCGTTGCTGGGTTTCTCGCATGAGACTGGCGTGGTTTTGGTCGGTGTCATCGTCGTCTTGATCGTGGCCACCGCCGGCATGGTCAGCACAACCTATGTCCAATTCATTAAGGGAGCCCTGCTCGTCTTTTTCAGCGGCATCCTGACCGTGATGATTCTGCAACGTGGCTTGAAGGTCGACGATCGCCCTGAAGCCAATCAATCTCAAACCATCACGACTCTGGCCGACGGCAAGATCCTGGTCAACGGATTGCCGCAAGGTTTAGGTACAGGCCAAGCCGACCTGCGCCCCGTGGGGCATATCACCAAGTTGCCGGGCGGGGTGAAAGAAACCGGGCCCCTGGGCCCTCTGCAGTACCTGGCCACGTTACAAGCCAGCGAAATTGTGCTGTGGAAGAGCACCCCGCAAAAGAACGCCGACGGCAGCAAAACGGTCACTTATTCAGCCCAACCCAAACCCGGAAACGAAATCTTGCGGCCGGGAAATAGCCCAACCTTCAAGGGTTTGCAAAGCGACCAGTTGTATTCAAAGCTGAATTTCATCTCCCTGATGCTGGCCCTGTTTTGCGGCACCGCGTCCCTGCCCCACATTCTGATCCGCTACTACACCGTCAAAGACCAGGCCGCCGCCCGGCTCAGTACGGTCGTGGGAATTGGCACGATTGGCTGCTTCTATGTCCTGACCCTGTTCATGGGCCTGGGCGCGATGACCAGCGGCACACTTGATCTGACCGATAGCAACATGGCCGCCCCGATGCTGGCCAAAAGTTTTGGCGAGCTCCTGTTCGCGATCATTTCCGCCATCGCCTTCACAACGGTTCTGGGCACCGTGAGCGGCTTGATCGTCGCGGCCAGCGGCGCCGTCGTGCATGATCTGCTGAGCAGCGTTTTGCAGCTCAACATGAGCGATCACCAAAAGGTCCGCATCGGCAAGTTTGCCGCTGTCGTGGTCGGCATCATCGCCATTTTCCTGGGCATTCGCTTCAAAGAATTGAACGCCGGCTTCCTGGTCGGCTGGGCCTTCAGCGTCGCGGCCTCTGCCAACCTGCCCGCCCTGGCCATGCTGCTCTTCTGGAAGGGCACCACCAAACAAGGCATCACCGCCGCCATTTTCGCAGGGATGATCAGCTCATTGGGCTGGATCCTGGTCAGTGCCGAGGCATTCGAAAAGGTCTACGGCTATCCGGGAGACATCGCAGTGGCGAAGTCGATGGTTCCATTCAGCCAACCCGGCATCGTGACGATTCCGCTCGGCTTCATCGTGTTGATCGTAGTCTCGCTGCTGACCCGGAAGACCGTAAAGAACTGAGCGGTTACTTGATCGCAGTCAGGGGTAGAGAACTACGCCTCAGACGCTGAAGAAATCGACATTGCAGGGAACACGGGGCGACGAAATCCCTATTTAGGCGAGCCCAGCGGCGTGAGCCCTGGGATTTT
>JAZKFE010000249.1:0-1823 GCA_040386595.1 Planctomycetota bacterium
TACTGCGTCGTCAACGAGGCTAATAATAGCCGCCCGAAGCCCAGAGTCAACGGGCCAGTCACAGGTTTTTGAAAGTTTTTAAGCAACTAGTTGTAAGCTGCGTTTCAATAAGGTGTTGTGGCGTTTCGATAGTACACGAGATTTTCGTGAATTTGCGAAAATCGCAAATTGGAAAGTTCCATTTTCGGGACAAACCCGGCAAAAGTCGCGAAACGCCAGGGAATTCGTGTCTCATGCGGGTCAACCGGGGCTCGCTGGAATCCAAGTTGACCGAACCCATCCCCCCGAACGGCGTGTCTCTTCTATATGTAGCTGTCGCCGCGGATCAGCTGGGCTTGTTTTCTCTCGTGGATGAATCCGGAAGAAGTTGCACCACGGAACATACAAGACACGGAGAGCACTGAGGCTTGAAAGATCACTGCGGGACCGCAGTAGTTAAATAAAGGGTTTTGAGCCGCGGAAATACATGGATTGAATACGGAACCAGACTACAGAACGCCGCACAGACAAGCGTTTGTCTGCAGAACTATATAGAGGGCACGCTCCGCATCGCCTGAAAACGCCAACAAACGTTCATCCAATCGGTGCTTTCCCGAATGCTTCCGTGACTGAGTAGAGTCCTGAATTCTTGTCGGCATGTCTTTTTTCATCCTCTCCGTGAACTCCGGTCTCCGTGGTGAATCCATCTGGAGTTGAGTGCGCATCACGAAGCCGATGAGATCAACAAGAGAACGCCCCCCCAGTCCGCTGCGAACGGTATTGTCGAGGAGCTTGAAGCGGGAATCGCGGCGGACAGCATTTGCCGCGGAGTTTGCTTCTTCAGTAGAATGCCTGTCGCTTCGATGTCGCCCGATGGTGATTCACGTAAATTCAATCCGGAACATTGGTTCCAAGGTTCTGAGGCTATCATGACCCCACGCCGCATTCTCGTCACCGCGGCCCTGCCCTATGCGAATGGTCACATTCATATTGGGCACTTGGTGGAATACATTCAGACCGATATCTGGGTCCGGTTTCAAAAGCTGCGCGGGCACAACTGCCGGTTCTTCTGCGCCGACGACACACACGGAACGGCCATCACGAACCGGGCGCGACTCGAAAAGCGGACCGAAGAAGCAGTCATCGCCGATATGCGAGCGGCCCACATCCAGGACTTCGCCGGTTTTCAAATCAACTTTGACAATTACGGCAGCACCAACAGCAACGAGAATCGTGAACTGTGCCATCTGGTATGGAAGGCTTTGCGCGAGGAAGGGTACGTCGTCGAGCGCGAAGTGACGCAACTCTTCGACCCTGAAGCGAAGCAGTTTCTCGCCGATCGGTTCGTCAAAGGAACCTGTCCGAAGTGCAAATCGCCCAATCAGTACGGCGACAGCTGCGAGAAATGTCAGTCTACATATAGTGCGACCGATTTGATCGACCCGGTCAGCACGCTGTCGGGGGCGAAACCGGAGATCCGGACTGCCGCTCACTTATTCGTGCAGATTGAACGGTTGCATGAGTTTCTGGAAGAATGGACTCAAACGGGGGGCCATCTGCAAACCGAAGTTGCCAATTACCTGAAGGGGCACTTCCTCGGTGAACCGTTGCGCGATTGGGACATTTCTCGCCCGCAGCCCTACTTTGGGTTTGAGATCCCCGATTCTCCCGGCAACTGCTGGTACGTCTGGTTCGACGCCCCCATTGGCTATATCGCCTCCACCCGGCAGTGGTGTGAACAAAACGGTGAGAACTGGGAAGATTGGTGGCGGAATCCGGCTACGGAAATTCACCATTTCATTGGCAAGGACATCACCTACTTCCACACCCTGTTCTGGCCGGCC
>JAZKFE010000249.1:1833-11292 GCA_040386595.1 Planctomycetota bacterium
GAAGCTCAATTTGCCGACCAAGGTCCACATTCACGGATTCTTGAATGTCGGCGGCGAGAAAATGTCTAAGAGCAAGGGGACATTCATTCGCGCCAGCGAGTATCTGAAGTTCCTCGATCCGGCAGCGTTGCGCTACTACTTCGCATCCAAGCAGGGGCCGCGGCTAGACGATCTCGATCTGAATTTCGAGGAATTCGTCGCCAAGGTGAATTCCGATCTGGTTGGGAAATTCGTCAATCTGCCCAGTCGCACGGCACGGTTCATCGAGCAAGTCGGCCTGTCGGCGGTTTATCCCGACGACGGTGGCCTGTTCGCCCAAGCGGTCAAAGATGGCGAGGCCATTGCCGAGTTCTACGAGAACTGCGACTACAGCAATGCCATGCGTTTGATCATGGAAATCGCTGATCGCGCCAACAAATTCGTCGAAGATCGGGCTCCGTGGAGCTTGAAGAAAGACCCGGCCAAAGCGGGCGAATTGCAAGATGTTTGTAGCGTGGCGGTCAATTTGTTCCGCCAGCTGGCGATTTATCTCGCCCCCGTTCTGCCGAATTTGGCCGAGCAAGCGGGACGCTTGTTGAACAGCCCGATCACCCATTGGAATGATGCTCAGACCCCGTTGGTCGGTACGCCGCTCAATAAGTTTGAGCACCTCATGCAGCGTATCGATTTGAAGAATGCGGCCGCGTTGGTGGAAGCCAGCAAGGAAGACCTGGCCCCGACTGCCGGCAATATTGCAGTCGATGGTCCGGAGGCGTTGCTGGCCGAACCCCTTGCCGGCACCTGCACGATTGACGACTTTGTGAAAGTGGATCTGCGCGTGGCTCGGGTGTTGACGGCCGAGGCGATCCCAGAGTCGGACAAGCTATTGAAGCTGACGGTGACCTTAGGGGGCAGCGAGAAGCGGACCGTGTTTGCCGGCATCAAGTCGGCTTACGATCCGACGACTTTGGTCGGGCGACTGGTAGTGATCGTCGCGAATCTGGCTCCGCGGAAGATGCGGTTTGGAATCAGCGAAGGCATGGTGGTCGCCGCCGGGCCGGGAGGCAAGGACGTGTTCCTGCTGAGCCCCGATTCCGGAGCAGTGCCAGGGCAGCGGATGCATTAAAAACAGAGGCCTGCGGCGAGGAATCGTTGCAGGGGCTTCAGTTAGCAGCCTTCGCCAAGCTGTATTCCCCGAAGGGGATACACAACATAGCCCAGGGTCGCCGAGTACTCGCGGCGCACCCTGGGTACACGATCAAAACATGAGAAAGAACCCTGAAGAGGTTTCACTTTCGGCCAGTAATTATGCAGGTGCAACCCTTTCAGGGTTGGGGACTTGTGGGGCTCTGAACCCAGGGTGCGCTCGGCCTACCGAGCGACCCTGGGCTATGTTGTCCTTCCCTTTCAGGGAAGTTTTTGTAGACCCGAATCCACGAGCAAATCGCATTCCCACGATCAGCATCTCTACATGCAGATGAAGGCTTTGCGTTAAGACGCTCACCCAGATTTTCGAATCTGGGCTACCCTTCGAGGTCGTCGATGAATCGCCGCGGGCCAATATGAGGGACCATTGGCGGTCTCGATTGCAAAACACACCTGAACGTATGGTCTAACTCAATTACGATTTTATAATGTTCATTTGTTTTATCGGTGTGGTTTTTTGATTTTTCTGGAAAAGTTGAGGTGAACAACGCCAATCGCGGTTGACCGGTCAGACCTTTTTTCTAAACTTTGACGGCTCCCCATCTTGTGCTGCCTACCAGGAAGTGTCGCCCGGCCATGAAGACCGTCGAACTCAGTACGCAAATCGTTACGTTGCTCGTCGCGGCACGGCGAATTGCGCTGGAGAACGATGCTCAGGCCATAGTGTTGCTGGCCGATGTGGCCTATGACTTCAAGGCGGTGCAGCGTCATCTCGAGCGCATGTTGATCGTGGTCGGTTCGACTCACGATGAGGTGCAGCGAGCGGCCAAGTCGGACGGTTTGCATGTGATTGATCTGCAGCCGGAAGTCGAAACGCGGCAGATGCAGCTCAGTCAAACGCTGCTGGAATCGATCGCCGACGACATCCTAAAAACCGGCGACCGCGTCATTGCTCTCTATGCCAGCTTCGAGCGGGAAACGATCGACACCCTGAGTATCGTCGATCTGGGAGATCACCTCGAACGCCTGACTGCTCGTGATTTGCAGCGATTAGAAACCCAAGTTCCGTTGCCGACTCTACGTTCTGTCGTGGATCTGGCAGTGGAAGTGGGCCGCGAAGGGCGCGAGGGTAAAGCGGTGGGCACGCTGTTCGTCGTGGGCGATCATCGCAAAGCGATGAAGCTGTCGCACGAAGGAGTCCATGATCCCTTTCGTGGCTATCCGCAACGTGAACGGGAACTCCGCGATCCGCGTGTGCGTGAGAGTATTAAGGAACTCGCTCAGCTGGACGGGGCGTTTATCATCTCGTCCGATGGAGTCGCGATTTCCGCCGGGCGGATTCTGGATGCCCCCGCACAGGGACTGACGCTGTCGAAGGGACTCGGTTCGCGCCACTGGGCGGCGGCGGCAATTTCCAAGTCGACCTTAGCAGTGGCGATTACGGTTTCTCAATCCACTGGCACCGTGCGGATTTTCGTTTCGGGCAAAGTGGTCCTGCGGATCGAGCCGTTGGATCGCGCCATGAAATGGCACGACGTCGATACCGAACCGCCCCCCGCGGGAGAGTAATTTCTCCCGCGGCGCTACGATGCGGTTACGGTGCTTTGGAAGCCTCGGCATAGGCCGCTGCGAACCATTGATTGAACAGCTCTACGGCCGATTCTTTGTTGCCGGCCTGACGATCGATGAAGTGCAGGTGCTGGGCGCGAATCAGTTGCTTGAGGAGATCGTCCCGAGGACCGGGGGACTCCGGTGCCGTCACATTGGGATGAACCACCACACAATCCCATTCCTGGTGGCCAAAGCTCAGCGACCAGTTCATGATCCAGGTTGCTGCTCGAACGTATTCCTCGTCGGTGGTTGTCGCGGCATCACGGGGAACAGTCAGCAGAACGAGGTTTGGGGCAAATTTGCGGACGGTCTCATTGGCTTCCTTTTCCAATTCGGCCAGAGACTTTCCGGCGGTCTTCCAGGTGGTCACTTCGACTTGTGCGTTCTCCTGCAGTTTCTTCAAAGCGGGAGCGATCAGTTCGTCATAAGGGGACATGGCCAGAACGCGGACCGGCTTGTTTTGCTTGAGCAGTGAGACAGTTTTCGTCAGTGCCGGGGCCAACGGTCCGACATCCGCCAGGGACGCCTCTTTACCGGCGATGGTGTGGCAGAGCTCCTCGGCCATCAATTTGTGGCCGTCCATGTTGGGGTGAATTTCGTCGCTGAGCGTCAGCCGCCAACCCCAGGGGTCACGCTGGCGATGGGCTTCGCCCGCTAAAAACTGATCGCAGACGGGAGCTTTCAGCTCGCGGCCAACTTGTCGCAAGATCTCGCAGTATTGGGCGACTTTGGTTTGAGGCCGGGCCCCCGTATTGATGACGGCATTGGGCGTGCAGAGTACGACTTGGGCGTTGATGGCTCGGCAGCGATTGATCGTTTCGATCAGATTTTTGCGATAGTCTTCGGGGGAGACGCGGGTTACGTCATTCAGCCCGAAGCTGATAGTAACGAGGTCCGGCTTCTTGCTTAGGACATCCGCGTCCAGGCGAGCCAATCCGTTGGCGGTCGTGTGACCGCTGATGCCGGCGTTGATGACTTTGATCTGGGCTTTCGAGTGAACGCGTTTCAATGCCAGCTCCAGCATCTCGGGGTACGCCCCCCTGCCCCCCGTGTGGTAATAGACTCCGGTGACGCTGTCACCCAGGCAGACGATGGTCACCGGCTTGTCGAAGGCCAGGAGTGGCTGTGCGGCAGCGGCGGCCTCTTTGGGCTCGGCGGCGGAAAGAGAATTCAACGGGCTGACCGGGACGCACGCGGTCAGCATGATGATGGCGAGACCCGCCGAACAGAGAGTGCAAAACTGCCGCATGGGGCATGCCTTTCTTGGATTTTTTCAGGGGGGAACAGTGGACTCCCGGGGGGGATTGCCCAAGTGTCTCGTCGATAGGGGCCGAATTGGATTCGAATTGTCCAGATACGCTTCTGTGCTGGGTACGAATGAGGTTTATCAAAATCCCCCATTCCCCCCACGATCAAAAGGTGTCGCTCAATTCCACATAGGAGATGGCACACCATAGCATAAGCCGCTTTTGATGTGGAGTGTCTGATTCGATTTCGAAGGGGCACTGGCCCCTCGTCCGAACCCCTTCAACCGGCAAAATTTGCTGAATTCTCTTTCCTTGGCGCAAGAAATGTGCTATCAGGATGTCGTGGAATGGAATCCTCACAGGGGAAGCGTGTGTCAACTGGTTGTCACACCACCCGAGTTGCGTGCAAGGAGTGGCACCCGTTGTCGCTCTAGGCACCGGCTTATTCGTCTCCGGCGAGCCGATTCTCTTTCAACCCTAGGTGGCCGACGGCTTGAGTCCGTTTTCCGCGGGGTTCCTTAGTGCGAATGCCGATCGTGTATTTGCCAGATTCAGTCTGTGACGGGAAAGGAATCCCATGCGGAGTACCATTTGGAAGCTGTCTGCACTAGCGACTGTTGTCGGCTTGGGCTTATTGGCTGTGGTCTTCCAACAGAACGGCCTCTTCAAGCCGGGCAAGACTCCGCTGGCGGCAATTCCTGGTGGCGAACAGGCACCTGCCCCAAACGTGCCGGGAAGCAAGACGCCCCTGGCCAAAGCGGATACTGGTAAGGCCGCGAATCCTGACGACCCGTTTGGCGGGAGCGCCCCTGAGGCAACTCCGAATCTCGATGCGGCTCCGCTTCAAGCGGAACTGCCGCCTGAGGAGAATCCGCCTCAGCTTGCTCAAGAAGCTCAAGAAGAAGTCCCTAATGACCTTGTGGCGACTGCCGCACGTACGAAGCCGCGTACCAAGTCGCGCGGTTTCGATTTTAAGAATGAAGCCGCAGTCGTTGATGAGAACAATCAGCAGTTCGCATCTAATGACCAAATGGACGCAACCAGTCCACGAAATCCGGGGGCGAATAACGCGCCGCCGAAGCCGGGTTTAGTCCGCAATACGGAACCCGAAGTCATGGAAGGCTCACCACCGGGTGACCAAGAACAGAGTGCGCTAAGCGAAGAAGATCCGTTTTCAAAACATCGGCGTCCGGCAACAGCAGGCCGAACCGCCGCACGCGGGAATCCGGAACGGGTGGCGGCGAGTCGTGCCCGCCCCAATATGAACGAACCGGATGAAAGTGCGCCGGCCGAGCCGAATCAGAATCTCTTTGAGGCAGGTCCCGCAGGCCCAGCCGAGCCGAATGTGCCCGGTGCCGGTCTGGCACGTGGCCGAGCCCGCCCCAAGTTCGAGGACGACGGTGCCCCTCCTCAGCGAGAGGAAGTGGCTCCGGCTGCCGCTGAGATCGTAGAGCCAGCGGGAGCTCCCAGGCAATACGGCCCTCCTCCGATGGATCAGTTTCAAGGAAACACACCTCCGCCCCCGACCGGTGGGCGAAGCAAGTCTCGTCCGCGGTTCAATGATGACGACGACAACTACGCCCAAACGCCCGGGGGACCAACTGGCGAGCGGACAACTGCTCCCGGCTATCAACCAGCGGCGGTCAACCCACGTGGGGCTGGTCCGAGAACCCGGCCGCAAGATTTTTCTGGCGAGGGGATGAATCCTGCGGAAGAACAGCCGCTGCCTCAACGGGACGGGGCTGAGCCGATTCCCAAGTTAAATCGTGGACGAGCTGATGGAATAGACGACCAAGGCCTGACTCCACCCATTGGGCAACGTGGCCGCAAGCGGCCGAATTCTCTGGTGGACGACGTCGATGACGGGGCACCGCAGCCTCCCACCGGTTTGCCGGGTGATCCGAACGCGAATCAAAATGAATTTGAGACGTCACCGCGCGGCCGCGAAACTGAGCCCGAACCGCAAATGACGGACTCGGCAGTTCCGCCTCCGACACAACGCCGGCCGTCTAAGCGAGTGCTGGAAATCGATCCGGATAATTCCGTCGGCGTTCTCGGTGGGCAATCGTCCGGAGTGGCGTCACGCACCACCAGGACTGACGTGCTGGCCGCCCCCAAGCGACTGGGATCGAACGGCGGAAATCTTGGCAACTCGGGGGCCAGTCAGGGCCGTGCCACAATGACGATTGAGAAACAAGCTCCGCGGACGGCCTATATCGGTCAGCCGTTGATCTATCAGATTGTGATTCGCAATGTGGGGAATGGCGTCGCACAACAAGTCGTCGTGGAAGATACCGTGCCCGAAGGGGTCGCCATGCAAGGCAGCATTCCGCAGGCGGAACTCGTGGGCCGGAAGCTGACTTGGCGGATGGGCAATATTCCCGCTGGCGAAGAACGCAAGGTGTCAGTCAAAGTCGTTCCTGGGGCTGAAGGGGCTGTCGGGAGCGTTGCGACTGTGAATTTTGTGGCCGATCCCAATACGTTTGCCTCCACGGACGAACCTGACGCCGTTCAGACGGCGTCCTCGGTGGGCGGAGCTCAGTTCGAGGGAAACAATTCGACCGGCAATCGAGGCCGCAGTGGCGTGACGTTGGATTTGGAGGGGCCGAAACAAGTCGCGATGGGGCGGTCTTTTGATGTTCGCATTCGCTTGACCAATCGCACGAATCAGCCCGCGACGGGTCTCATGATTCGTAAGATGCTCCCCAATGGCCTGCAGCATCAAACTCAAATTCAAGACTTGGAGTATCGCGTCGGAACACTGGCTCCCGGTGAAGTGCGTGATATTCCGATGACCCTAACGGCGGTCCAACCGGGTCGAGCAGTCAGCCGGGCAATGGTCCTGAGTGGAGACAATCAGACCCTGCACTCCAACGAGTTTTCGGTCGATGTCCAAGGCACTGGGAACAGATAGTCAATAGTCGTTGTTCGCTCCGCGAACATAACGCGATCGCAGTAGCGAGTTGAAATCTGTATTGAGATTGAATGCTGATTCCAGCCGGACACTGCGAGCGCGTGATGTTCGCGGAGCGAACAACGACTATGAACGCCTCAATCCGCTAAGGGGGCTCGGTCGCCATTCTCCAGGGCAGGCTCGGCGGTTAGCTCTTGGTTCATGAGTTTCGAAAAGAACACCAGACCCGGGAAGAAGTTGGGCTGGCTGGTTTCTTCGTTGATGACCGGCTTCTTTTGCCCCTCGACCCAAACATGGAACGCCCCGTCTGACATGTCGAAATTGACAATGCTGGCGAGCGGAATCTCAACTGGTTGGCGGCGGCCGGTGAACGTCAGGCGGCTGTAGTTGAGACTCTCTCCCTGGAACTGCAGAAACGGTACCCAGGGGCAATTCCCGTGGCGTTTCCAGAAATCTTGCATCCGCTCGGCGATGGCCAGCGAGATCTCATCCCGTAGCCGATCGAGTTCCGCATCCGCGTTCTGAATCAGGCCGCTATAGCTGATTGGTCGCAAGCCCAACGCCGGCATGGGCACGAACCGCATCGTCAACGTGGTGCCGTTATAAATGCCGTGTGAGTACCGCCGAATGGCAACGTACGAGACGTTCGCGATTTCGGAATAACGCAGCCGGCGATCGGTGAACATGCCTCGTTGATGAATGCCAAACGCGTGCCGGCGGAAGCGGGCTCGGCGTTGCAGCATCAGCAGCGAACTTCCCGTAATGGTCAACGCTCCCAGGACGATGGCCGTGAACGTGCGTTGGATTCGGCGCCGCGGCCGGCGTTGCTCCATGACGGCACTCAGGGTCATCAGCAAGGTCAACAGCGACAACAAGCAGACCAGAGACCAACCCAAGATGACGCTGGTTCGAGAGCCGAGGCGACGTTCGAAGATCATGCGGCCGAGGTGCCCTGGCGGCAGATTGGCTTCGCTCTCCACATGATTCTCGGACATCAAATCATTCAGCATCAACACCAGGAGGTGGGCGTTGGCCGTCTTCTCGGGAATGCGGCCGATGGGGAGATCGTTCCCCTTACGCCAAATGTTGACATGACTGTCGACGATTTCGATGGCGGACAGATCTTCGATCGCAATCACCGAGGTGGACCGGGCTGACTTCAGCAACAACTGGCCCCGTTCCAGGGCCCAGCCATCACCCTCAACACGTTCACCGTGCCGATAGGCATCCTGGGCAGCTTGGTGCAACTCATTGATGATCCGGACCACAAACGGGTTCAGTGGATCAGGCATTCCCGGCTTGAGGTGCGAGATGCAGACGATGCGTTCGGGGATCGAAGTCGTCTCGACCCAGATAATGAAGCGGCGCGTGACCGTCTGCAGATTGCCCCAGAAATAATTCTGTTGCTGCGACAGACTGACGCACATGATGTCGTCGTCTTGGAACGCTCGTTCGCCTTGGGCCGTGAGATACACGAAGCCATCGTCGGTGGGCAGGATGAAGCGACGGTTCCGCCGAATCATGACCGGCACGATCGCTCCGCAAAATACCAAAGCAAACCCGAGCAATAGGACCGGTACGGCGGCCGGATGCCGCCCACGTTGCAACAGCATGCTACCCAGAATGATGCTGGAGATGCCCACAAACCAACAGATCCCCATCATCCACAGGGGTTCCTGGCCGCTGACTACCACACCATCAGTACGGGATGGATCCCGATCCATATTGCAGATCAATTCGCTATAGGAATATCACGGCGGCAGCCTCAGGAGTTCCCGGGATGCAACAAACGCTGAGCAGACGCGAGGGATGCTCGGCGGAATCCAATTATACCTCATACTGTCAATAATGGGGCATTCTGATCGCGATGCTCGTATACAGAATGTCTCACTTTGGGCCGCAAAGAGAATATACCCCATGTTCCGGGCACTTGTCGTGAGACCGGCAGAACGTTGGGAGTCAATCGGCCGGTGTGACTGGAGGCCGAGGCGTTGCCAGCGGCTTCTGGTCCGGGCGGAATTCCGGCAGGGGATACTCGCTGAAGGGCAAGCCGCTGCCGGCCAATTCTTTCAGTCGCAGCCAGCCGCGGGTGACCAGTGTTTCACGACGCTCCACATCAACCGGGTCCAACAGGCGTTTATCGAGTGGACCGGTGACAAGCACTGGATCAAATTGCGGATCGACGATGAATTGCGCCTGGATCGGATTGCAGCGGATGTGGCGTTCTGGGGCGGTCATCAACTGACGTGTGGAAATTTCACCAATGACCAGCCGCAAGTACAGGTCGCTATCGGTGATCTCGGGCACGTCATCGCCGCAGACTTCGCAGAGATAGCCTTGGTCACACTTCGCCATAACGAACGCTTCCGATTCAACAATGAACAACCAGGAGATGATTTAAGCCCGCCGGTGGCTGGGGGCGGTTCCTGCATCATAGTCGAGAAGCGGCAAAATGTGTTGCGAGGAGAGAACTTTCGGCCGGATCAGCGTGTCTGCTGGGAGGGTGAGGCTAGGGGTTGGAGAAGTAATCTTGCCCGGGAAAATAGTTCTTTCGGATCCTGT
>JAZKFE010000250.1:0-10874 GCA_040386595.1 Planctomycetota bacterium
CACGAAGTATCCCAACCTGGGTATCGTGCAGTCAGGTTACGAAGCCCAGTTCGTGCTGGCTGATATTCCCGGATTGATCGAAGGGGCACATGCCGGTGCTGGACTGGGACACGAGTTCCTTAGGCATGTCGAACGCACCCGAGTGTTCGTGCATCTGGTCGAACCCGATCCCGCGGACCAGTCCGATCCGGTTCAGAATTACGTCTCGATTCGTGAAGAATTGCGACTGTACGACGAGACCTTGTTGAATCGTCCAGAGATTATCGTCGTCACGAAATCCGAGCTCACCGGCTCGGCTGAAGTGGCGGAAAAATTGCGGGCCGAGGTGAATCTGCCGGTTTACAATATCTCTGCCGTGACGGGCAAGGGTTTGCCGGACTTGGTGCGGATGTTGTCGAAGCATCTGGATGAGCTACGCGAAGCCGAAGTGACCAAGGCCGCTTTGGAGAGGGCCGCTCAGCTCGCAGCGGAGACTGCTGCACAGGCCGAGTTGGAGAAGGCGGCTCAGGTTGCACCAGTGGTGGCCGCGACCATCGCGCCTGTGGTGTAGGCCAACGCATGCGACGGACTGTCGCTGGCTGGTACTGCCTACTTCTGACTGTTGTCAGTATCGGTACGGCGGAAACAGACCAGGCAGATGTCGTCGCTTTGGGACCGTCCTTCACAGAACGAGTCGACATTTGCCACGAGGGCTTCGCCGAGATGTTCGACGGAGCCACTGTGGTTTTTCAAGAATTCCACGATCCGCTTGAACGTGTAGATCTCGTTCTGCGGATTCATGGCTTCCGTCAGTCCGTCGGTCAGTAAGAACAGACTGTCACCGGGATTCATGGTGAGTTCGGTCTGCTCGTAGACGCAATCGCCGGAAACCCCCAGCGGTAATCCTGAATCAGCACCATGAATTGCCTCGGTGGCCCCCGAGGCGTGCCGCAATAACGGCGGCAGATGTCCGGCGTTGACGATCGACACTTGCCCGGTTTTCGGGTCCGATGCCCCAGCCCGCTCGACGAGATGCTGGCGTTGAGATCCGTCACCGCTAGCGCGGCACTGGCTGACGTCAGCAGGCTGTAGCGGGTCATCGAATACAGTCGAGCCATCAACAGCGCCGCCGGGACTCCCTTACCCGCGACATCACCCACGGCGACCGCCAGCCTGCCGTCGGGCAGCTTGATGTAGTCGAAGAAATCGCCGCCCACATGCTGGGCCGGTTCATAGAAATCATAAAACTGGAAGGGGGGCAGATTCGGGCGTTCGGTAGGCAGAAAGCCCATCTGAACCGAGTTGGCAAACTCCAGGTCGCGTTCTAAGTCGCGCTGGGCGAGGGCTTGCTTGTGCAAGTTCACGTTGTCGATAGCCAGCGACGCTTGATTGGACAGGCAGACCAGCAATTCCAGGTCTTCGGTGATAAACCGCCCCTCAACATTGGCGGTATCGATTTGGATAATGCCCAGCAACTGCCCGGTCGCCGACAGCAACGGGGCACACATGACCGACCGAATCCGTAGGTTGGCGACGCTCTCGGCCGTACTAAAACGAGCATCTTCCAGAACGTCTTCGCTCAGCACGATCTGCTTGTGTCGCAACGCATATTTGATGATGGTGGTGCTTAGCGGGGGAGAGATCCCCGATTCGTCGTCACGGAGGCGAATTCCGCGGATTTGCAGCTGATTCTTCTCTAAGTCGTTCAACAGCACCACTGCGCGGTCGGCCAGGGGAAAGGCCCGCATCAGGCAGTCGAGCAATTTGGGGAGCAGCAATTCGACGGTGAGAAGTTGACTGAGGTTGGAGCTCAGATCAATCAAGGCTTTCAGCTTGGCTTCGGGATTACCGAGTAAGCGTAAATAGCCTCCTGTGGTCAGGCTATAGCTCGAAAGGATGGAGGACTTGTCGATCACATCCGATCCATTGACGACCGCCGGAATGTGCGAGCCGTTGACGGCCGGAACAGAAACAATCTCCGGCAGGTGATTTTCGATCTCTTCCACTTGCAGGTCGTTGAGGCGCATCCCCGCTTGTGTCGCTTCGCGTCCACCGAGGCTCGACAGTGAGGAGCTGGCGGTTTGAAACAGGAAGACAACATCACAAATTCCGATGCGGTCGTTGTCCTGCAGTTCCGTCTTCCGCTCCAGCCGCTGCTCGTTCAAATAGGTGGCGTTGCGGCTGCGCATGTCCTCAATGTAATAAGTGCCGTGGTTTTCCAGGATTCGCGCGTGATTGCGGCTGACGGCCCCGTTGTTGAGAAGAATATCACATCCCTGTTGGCGGCCAATCACGGTTTCAGCGCGTCGCAGTTCCCATTGCTCGCCCCGTTGATTTCCTTCGATCATCGTCAGCATGGCCACAGTTTCCCTCGCTCCAGCGATCCATCCCATTGTCGGGCTGAACGGTTGATTCTATTGCATGCAAATAAAATCAACGTCGTCCAGTGTGTTACCCGAGAGTGCGGTGAATTGTTCGACACAATTTCCCGAAAATTCTCTTCACCGCCAGGTCAGGTAATCCGACAACTCTGATGAGCCACCTGCTCAAATTTGTCTTTATTTCTCGTCAGCCCCAATAGTTTCGACAGGACAACAGCCTCGGAATATCTGAGTTTACGGATGCGACAAGAATCGCAGCCGCACCGGCGGAAGAGGACTGGCCTACTCGTAGCGAATGTAACTTTTAGTCTTCCCGGTTAGGGAAGTTTGGTTCGCAGCATCTCGATTGCTTAACTCGATGTGTCCACAGAATTAAACCCTGTCCGCGGCAGATTGGATCGATTCACTTACCACTTATTTTGCATCGAGACACCATGTTAGGTCTTACAACAGAGGCAATAATGGGCAGATCACGCCCGCATTGCGGCCAATGGGGATCTGCCATTAACTACTTTCCGACGACTTGACCGGTGTCATGTTGCCGTTGGAATGTCGGTCCAAATCCGGAAAGTCGTACGGCCGTTGGCGATCTCTGGAACGGGGACAATTTTTTACGGCAGATTACGGCTTATCCGTCTCGCAAGTTTTGTTGTTGATTGATTTTAATTCTTTTCGAAGATCTTCCGCAGCTTCTCGTCCATGTCTTGGTTCAGATGGGAGAGGTTGGATTTCAAGGTCGAAAGTCCATCCGCACGCAGGTGATCCGGCAAAGACTTTTTCAGCATCTCTCCTTTTTCACTGAGGAGTTGTTGTGACTGAGCATAGTTCCCTTGCTGATTCAAAATCATCGCTTGGCCGAGCCATCCGGCTGCTTGCCAGGGAGGGTTGATTTCACCGTAGGCGATCAATCGATCAAAGTATTCTTGCGCATCCTTCGGGCGGTTTTCTGCCAAGTGGAGCAGACCGAGTTTGATCATCGCTTGGGGGGTATAAATTCCGTCGTCGGGAAAGTTGTCGGTCACGGCTTTCCAGGCTGCGAGATTGGTCGCCAAGGTGTTCGCTAGATACCACTGCTCTCGTGGTGAGGCTTTGACGGGAATTTTTTCCTCTTCCAAGGGGGCTGGACCAGCGGCAGTCGCGACCCGGGCCAGCAACGGATTGGGAGGTCGTCTCGCCCAGCCGATGCCCGCAAAGCAGGCCAAAATCACGAGACAAGTCACCGCCAACCGCACGAGTTGCCGACGTGGCGGCAGATCGACGAGGTGAATGACAAACTGGGCCGGGTTGCGTAGGGATCGTCCCATGCGGAGAACGACCGACTCGGAAGATACCGCATCTCGCGGGCGATCATCGAGCGGTTTGATGTCGTTGCCGTGGAATTTTTCCTGCGCTAGTCGTTTTAAGTCCTTGATGACTGCCGCCGCCGTCTGATAGCGTTGGTCAGGATCTTTTTCCATCAACTTGTGAATAATGCGACAGAGCAGCGGGGGCAAATCCGGCCGGAATTTCTCGAGCGGTTTGGCCGTTTCTTTCAAATGCTGCAGCGCAGTACTGATGGCATTTTCACCTCGAAACGGCGCCTGCCCGGCCAGCATGTGATAACAAGTGACGCCGAACGAATACAGATCGCTGCGTTGATCAACGTTGCGTCCGTTGATCTGCTCGGGGCTCATGTAGAGAGGCGTCCCCATGGTCGTGCCAACCTGGGTAAGTTCTTGCGAATCGCTCGTTTCATTGCGTTTCGCCAATCCAAAGTCAGCAACTTTGACCTCGCCCTTGCGGGCCAGCATGATATTTTCCGGTTTGATATCGCGATGCACGATCCCCGCTTGGCCTGCAGCCTGCAGAGCGGCTGCGACCTGTTTCATAATGTGCACCGCGACTTGCAGATCGGGCGGGCCTTTGCGCGTCAGATACTCTCGCAGGTTTTGTCCGTTGACGTACTCCTGGGCGATGTAGATCCGGCTATCTGCTTCTCCGACCGTATAGACCTGGACAATATTGGGGTGATTCAACCCGGCAACCGCTAGCGCCTCTTTCTGGAACCGCTGCCGTAACGTTTCATCCAGCATTAATTCCGGTCGCATGACTTTGATCGCGACGTGTCGTTTCAGCAGGGTTTGCTCGGCGAGGTAGACTTCCGACATCCCTCCGCGTCCCAAGCGGCGTAGCAGGCGGAATTCGCCCAGGCAGACTTCCTCGGTGAGGGAATAGTCAGCGCCTGATAGGGCGAAGGCCTGCGTCGCGCTAGCCGCCTCGGAGCGTTTGCCTGGCGGTTTCGGATCAGTAGATTCCGAAGGAAAATACTCCGTGGCATCGTGTCGCTTTGAACTGTCAGCGGGTGACTGAGGATCCGGCGCCATGATTCTCGTCTTCCGTTTATCACAAGTAGCAACCAGGGCTACATCAGATTTGCATGAAGCAATGAGTTGCCTTCAGTGCGGCCACGAAGCAGATTCGTCAGTAAGATTTACGCGAACAAGCATCTCATCGATGGCTGTTTACGGTATCTGCACTGGAAATAATACCATATATCCAGTCCCGTTCCCACGTCACGCGGGGGGGCGATGAAACTTACCGCAGCAGAGGCACGGCGTTCACGTTTTCACTATAAAGTCTTTATTCAAATCGACTTCGCAGCAGAGGTATCCTGATGTTTGAACTTGGAAACTCCAATCGCATCAAGACCTTGAGATAACGTAATCTCGCAGTTCACGTTGCGCTTTCCTGGACAGACTGACACAAGAGGTTTGTGGCCTGGAATGCAGCCCCGTTCGAACGGGGCTGCATTCTGATGATGATCAGAAAAAGCCGTTCTCGAGGGGAAGATCCAACCGTCGTCACAGTTCGATCGGTCGCGCCGGTGGCTTATACTTTCGCCAGCAATTCCATCCAGGCATTCAAACCCACATGGGGGGCGTGCCGAGTCTTCCAGGCAATGCGGCTTTGCAGGTGCATTTGCTCCAAAACGCTGCCGCTCGATAAGCTGTTGGCGACGTGTTGAAAACTGTCGGGTTGCGAGGGATCAACGCTGAAGCCGCAGCCGAAGGCGTCGAGCGTCTCGCTGACGTTGGAGCCGGGGGGGCCGATGTAAATCACGGGTTTTCCCGCGGCCAGCCAGGCGTGCATTTTGCTGGGTGACATCAGTCCCAGGCAGCTTGGTTCCAGGGCCACCAGCCCGAAATCGGCCCAGTGGAGCAGGGCGGAGAATTCGGCTGCGGGGAGATACGGCCAGAACTTCACGCAGTTCCAACCCTCGCGCTGGACGAGCTCGCGTAGCTCCGCGGTGCGGTCTCCTTCACCCACAAACAGGAAGCAAAAGTCTGTCTGATCGGGATGCTGGCGGAGATAGTTCCACAGGGGCGTCAGGTCATGCCCGCGGCCCAGATTTCCCGTATACGCAATGCGATAGCGATAGCCGACTGCGATCTGCCGCAGTTCCTCCGGCAGGCCCACTCCAGCGATGGCGGCCGGAGCCAGATCCCAATTGGGGATCAGCGTGATCTGTTGAACTCCCTGTAACCGCAGCCGGTCGGCCATCGCTCCGTCCAGCACAACGGCGTGAGCGATGCGTCGGGCACTCCAGCGAGCGATCCCTTGCAGGCAACGATAGGACGGCGACGATTCCCGGAGCATCCCCGTGCCGGCAAGACTTTCCGGGTAGGTGTCTTGATTCCAGAGGATGATTTGCGGACGGCGCCACGAGAACAGGGCGCGGATTGCAAACAAGGTCTGCAGAAAAGGGGGCGTCGTCTGCACGATGACGACATCCGGCAGCCGATGCCACAGAGTGTACCAGGCGACTTTCAGGTAAAATGTCAGCCAGGTGCGGAGTTTGCCTCGCAAATTTTTACCAGAAGAAACACATCCAAAGCGATGGATTTTACCGCTGAAGTCGGTCTCTGTCTGAGCAAAATCAGTACGGTACTCGGCTGTCCCGGTGAGAACTTTCACTCGCCAGCCCTGACGCAGCAATTCCTCTGCCAGGCTGGCGAGCAACACCCCCGTGGGGGCGGCGCCAGGGCCAAAGAAGAGATTCACCAGCCAGACCCGTTTCTCGGAAATGCGTTCAGAATCCATGCTGCAAAGGGTCGCTGTGTCCGTGGGACAACTTCAAGGGGTCGGCTGATGTATTGTGGGGAATAGATCGGTGTCAGGCCAATGTTCAATCGAATCGATCGCCTCGTGGATACGGTTCTCAATCGCCGCCGCGGGCAGTTGACCGTCAACTTTTTGTCGAGTGTTGAACAGAATGGCCCAATCGACATCATCGGCGCGATGGACCATCAATGAAGACGTTCCGTCAAGTGCTCCCTGATGCCACAGATTGGCCCGGTCCGCCTTCCGCGCGGGCCGCACCATCCAACCATATCCGTAAAAAGTCTCTTTCGGTTCCCCATTCTTGGTGAATCCAGCGGGGCCCGTTGGCCGGCTGTTGATAAGCAGTTTGCGCGTGGCTGGCTGAATTAATCGCGTCGGATCGGATTCGTCTAAAATCGAGACAAATCGGACCAGATCTACCACCGAGAAAATCCAGCCTCCATTGGCATCGAACGCTTCCAGCGACCAGACTCCGTAGGGGGTTGGAACGGTCTGCTGGAAGTTGTTGGCAAACACCGACGGACCTGTTTTGTCCTCATCGTAATACCGGACTTCACCAGGAGCCCGATCCTTCAACGGTGTCTTCCCCAAGCGAGCGGATGTGATGCCGATTGGCTTCAAGATCTGTTCTTGAACGTAACGCTCATATGGCTGCCCGGACGTGTGTTCGATTATCCGTCCGAGAACGCAATAGCCGAAGTTGGAGTAGGCGTAACGCTCGCCCGCCGGAAAATCTGTGGGCTTGGTCGACATGTAGCTAACGATTTGATTCGCGGACGGCGGGGATTGGCTTTTGAGAGCCTTGGCGATCAGCACCGGCCGAAACATGGGATCAAACGACGCTTTACTGTCCCAGCCTCCGGTGTGCTGCAGGCACTGTTGAATGGTGATGTTTTTCCAGGGATGGTTGGCTCGCTTTGTGGCCGACAGCAGGGACGTTTCCGGCAAGTAGTCGAGAATGGGGTTTTCGAGTTTCAGCCGGCCTTGTTCCATCAGCTTTAAGATGGCCATCGCCGTGATCGGTTTGCTGAGACTGGCGATACGAAACAACGATTGCGGTTGGACCGCCTCGTGCTTGGCCACATCCGCGAATCCACAACCCCGTGCATACACCAATTGGCCGCGACGGGTAACGGCAAGAGCCGCACCTGGGATGTGATGCTGGCTCACGAACGACGTCAGCAATTTGTCCAACGGTTGCAGGTCGGGATGGTCCGGGCCGGTCAGAGGAGGCTCGCCCTGGCAGATGGTGGCGCACATCACCACCAGGAGGAATCCCCCTGCAATAATCCATTCCGGCGTCTGGAAAAATCCGGCTCGGGGGGGCCTTAGTCTCGAGAGAAGCTGCATAGTTGATAAAGGCTGGTCCGGAATCGGCACAATCAATTTATTGAGTCGAAACGAGATTGTAAGAAGGGGAGTGGTTGTTGTCGGTTTGATTTCTTTGGGACAGTTGTGGAGCAATTTACAAGTGCTTCAGGCCACCGATTGTCGGTGATTTGCGGCGCGAAAGCTACGGATTTTCATCGATTGTATAAAAGTTCAAGCTGGCGGCGATCCATTTTACCGCGTCCAGAACTACTTCGAAGACTGGCACGTTGAATGCTTCATGAAGGAAGTCGTCGTCGGTGTGTGGTTCGGGCGTTACAGCACGTAAGCCTTACCAGCGACGGGGCTAATTTGTTGCCAGGTGCCGGTCAATTGAGAGATGTCAGTGAAAGGAAGTTTTTACCATGTCGTTCAAAGCGTGGAAAATTACGATGCTGATGGGCGTGGGAGTCGTTGCCGTGCCATGGGGGCTGAGCGTGGCTCAGGATCAAAAAGAGGCGAAGCATTCGGTCGTCGAAATCATGGATGCGACCATGAAGAAAGGTCAGTGGAGAAAGCTGGCCAATGGGGAAGCATCCCCCGCGGACGCCGAGAAACTTGTGAAACTGTTCGAAGAACTACACCTCAATAAAGCTCCACACGGTGATGCGAAGAGCTGGGACGAAAAGACGACGGAACTGTGGGAAGCGGCTCAAGCCACCGCAAAAGGTGAAGCGGGCGGCGCCGACCGCCTGAAGAAAGCCGCCAACTGCCGTATGTGTCATCAGGCCCATAAAACGTAAGACCGCCTGACCAGAACCTACTGAGATATCCGGCCAGACTCTCCAGACCTTAAGGCGCATCAATACAGAAGAGTTGCACCACGGAGACACTGAGAACACGGAGTGTTGATCGAGAATTTTGCGTTGTTGGTGATTGACGAAGAGTTTTTTAGCCACGGATTCACACAGATTGAACACGGAATAGATCATCCCCTGTTTGCACTGTTTTATCACGCAAACCGTATCACCGAGGACCGGTTTCAGTCACCGGACAATGTCTGCAGACGATGACCCAATCCGTGTTTGATCCGTGTCAATCCGTGGCTAAAAACTCTTCTAGAATCATTATTGGTACGAAGTTCTTTCGAAATCTCCGTGCACTCCGTGTCTCCGTAGTGAATCAATTCTGAAGAGTCACGTCACGAAGATCCGGAACGCGTCGCGATATCTCACGCCCTCCCACTTGGTGTATAACACGGTGACTTGGATGTACGTGTTGTTTCCCGTGGCTTCAGGGTGGGTGAGGTTTTCATGTCGGCGTCGCAGCAGATTCGTCTGGCTCTCGTGGGGTGTGGTCAAATTGCCCAACTGCATGCGCAGCGAGTTCAAGCCGATGGGCGGGCTCGTTGGAGCGTTTTATACGATCCCAGTCCCGAGGCCTCGCGGCGCCTACAAGCGGAATTCGCGCCGGATGCTCATATCAGCTCGACCTTCGAGGATTTGCTAGCGCGTTCGGACATTGATGCCGTCGTCATCTGCACGCCGACGCATTTGCATTTCGAACAAGTGCGGGCTTGTCGTGAACGCGGCTGGCCCGTGTTGTGTGAGAAACCTCTTGCAGAGACGCGCGAACGGATCGAGCAACTGATCGCCGAAGCCGAGGCTGGCGGCCCGCTGTTGTCGGTGGCCTATCAGCGACGCTATCAAAGTCCTTATCGGACCCTGCGACGCGAAGTGCAGTCTGGCCGCTGGGGCCAGGTCCTGGCCGTGTCATCGCACAACTGCGAGCATTGGGAGCAACTGCAGGCGCTGCCGAATACCTGGCGGAATGATCCGCGGCAGAACCCCGGTGGCTATATCGGGGATGCTGGAAGTCATAAGCTCGACATCATCTTTTACATCACGGGATTAAACCCCGAGGAAGTCTTTGCGCACAGCAGTCGCAGCCAGCGGCAGGTTGAGATTCTCACAACGATGTCGGCTCGCCTGACGGGTGGTGTTTCGCTCGGAATGACGTTCCTGGGCAACTCGCACCACTTTGTCGAATTCCTGCATATCATCTGCGAGAAGGCCGATTTCAAGCTCTACGACGGCCAGGTATTTATCAGTCGTGAGAACAAGACCGAACTGATCACGGATCTCGAACCGGAATCGAATCCGATCGTCGGATTCCTGGATTGCCTGCAGGGGAAGACTCCCAACGCCGCGCCCGCCGCCTGTGCTCGTGCGGTATTCCAGTTCACGCAGGCGGTGTTGCAATCAGCCAAAACAGGCGAAGTTATACACATTGAATGCCACTAATCTTCTGGCCTAGCAGCGTGGGGAGTGCTGTGTCACAGCTTAGATTTGGGATCCACTCCCCAAGGCATTGTCGTGCCACTGCTTTGCAACTGTACTCAGTTGTTAAGCAGTGCATTCCACGCTGTCCGGGCACTGCTTAACGACCGAGTACGGTCGCAAAGCAGTGGCACGCAATCCGAATTCTTAACTGTGACACAGCGGGGTAGCCCAGATTCTTGAATCTGGGTGAGCGCAGCGAACAAGAGGTTCGAGCTCATTCAGATGGCTCACCATACAAGCCCGACGCGCCAGCGAGGGCATCGCTTCGGGCTCGTATGGGCGGTCACTTCGTATCCACTACATATTCGTCTTGGCGTCGGACACAGCCCCCAACACCGACTGCAGGGCGCGAGTGATCGCCATGTCGTGCTCGTGGGTTTGAGCGTAGACTCGAACGATCGAAAAGCTTAACGGCAGCGAACGGAACAGTTCATATTCCGCTAGCTCACGCGGTTCGGCTTCGGCCGGGTCGAGGACGAAATTCTGCCCCCCGGAGGCGACTCGCCGCCCCGGCCGATGGTAGTGCCGGGCGATGTCGATCTTCAGCGGAATATCGCGAATGGCGATGGGCAACTGCTGTCGTAGTCGCTTCTGAACGAGTTCCGGTTCAGAGAAAATTGACGTCTGCTCGTTCATTCCCGCGGTGAAGTAGAACGTTCTTTCGAACGCCATACGCCAGAGAACTTCACGGCAGAGCATCGCCTTCCACTGCAGCCCCAATGCCATCAACTCGGGGTTGTCAAGGATAAGTTCTTTCACGGCA
>JAZKFE010000250.1:10884-11370 GCA_040386595.1 Planctomycetota bacterium
ACGGGCCAGCGTTGGACGTCAACCAGGAACGACGCTTCGTGGAAGCGCTGATACCCTGCGAGATCATCCAAGGGATTGCCGGGGAACAGGTGCTGCATCGTCTGCGGGAACACGTCTTCCAAGGCCAGGTCCAAAGCCCGGACCGTGCGATGAAAATAAATCGTGCGGAACAGGTTGGCCCGCATCTCGATAAAGTTGATGAGTGCCGGCAGCCCCCGCGAATGGATCGTCAGACCTTGCTCGGTGAAGAACGAATAATGCAGCAGCCGTGATAGATCAAAGGCCTTGGTGTTGTAGCCCGACATGTACGCGTCACGCAGGACGAAATCCATGTTGTCGACGGTATAGATGCCGCTGAAGAGCGCCCGCAGCTTGCGCAGCCAATCGGGGTGTCCATCGTTGGCATGTTCGGTCGAACGTGGCCGGCGGATCAGCCAGGCGATCTGTTGCGGATCGATTTGTTCCAGCGGTGCCAGCTTTCCGTGG
>JAZKFE010000250.1:11380-22624 GCA_040386595.1 Planctomycetota bacterium
GAACGCGGCTCAGCAAGTCGCCTAGTTCCCGCTCAATGATCGCCGCCCCGACGTCCTCGTGAGTAATGCCCCATTGGTCGAGGTGATGATCATCGAAGAAGTGGCCGAAGGGGCCGTGCCCCACGTCGTGGAGCAACGCCGCCAATCGCACCAGGCTCTCCACGTACGGCAGCGACGGCACATTGCGGCTGGATTCACACAGGGAATCGTACCACTGATGGATCGCTTGCGAGGCGATGTGCATCACCCCCAGCACATGTTGAAAGCGGGTGTGCTCGGCAGAAGGAAACACCCACCAGGCAGTTTGCAGCTGATGGATTTGCCGCATCCGCTGGACCCAGGGATGGTCGATGATCTCCTGTTCGGAGATTTCACCCGGCGGCAGGCCTTGGCGTGCAATAAACGGTACGTACCCGTGAATGGGGTCGTGGATCAAACTTTCGGTGGCGAAATCGCGAGGCATTCAGTGAGACTCCCTTCAAGACATCATCAGCCGACATAATATCGAAGTCGCTGCAAATGCTGGAGGGGTCGGAGGGAGAAGTCTTTCGTCGTTCGAGTTGTCCTGCCGCCAGATTCTCTGAGTTAGGAGCAAATCGTCCCTCTGAACCTTACTTGCTGTTCAGTGTCATCACTTGACAAAGGACATTTTCCCAACCAAAAACCCCTTTAAAAAACGTGCCGTCATGGAACGAAAACTGGCCAGCATTCAACGTGTCCTCGAGATCATTCCGATTGAGAATGCCGATGCGATTGAATTGGTGAGGATTAACGGGTGGCAGTGCGTCACGAAGAAGCGGGACTTTGCGGTTGGTGATCTCGGCGTGTTCTTTGAGATCGATGCCATTCCGCCCGATACAGAACCGTTTCGTTTCCTCTGGCAGCCGAAAACAAAGCCCGGTGATTCCGAATCCGGCACCACAACGCCAGTCGTTCGTCCAGAGAAATTCCGGATTCGTACATTGCGGTTGCGTGGTGCGCTGTCGCAAGGATTGTTCATGCCCCTGGGGACGTTCTCGCTCTCTGATGCGAAAGAAGGCGATGACGTAACCGCCTTATTGGAAGTCGTGAAGTATGAAGCCCCGGCACCCGCCGGTATGGGCGATTTTCGAGCCTCGTTTCCTGCGTTTATTCCGAAAACAGACGAGATTCGAGTGCAAAGTATCCCGCAGGTGCTGGATGAGCTGCGCGGGCTGCCGTACATCGTCACGATGAAGTATGACGGCACCTCGTCGACGTTTTGCATTGATCCACGGGACGGTGAATTCCATGCGTGCGGTCGTAATATCAGCATCAAGGAAGGATCCAGTTTTTACTGGCGAGTTGCTCGGCAGTATGACTTGGAGAGAATTCTGCGGGCTCAGCCGCAGTTCGCCGTTCAAGGTGAAATTGTTGGTCCAGGAATTCAGAAGAACCCGCTGGGTTTGAAAGAGCTCACGTTCTTTGCGTTCAGCGTGTTCGATATCCAGAATGCAAGATATCTCAGTCATCTGGAAATGCGCGACTACCTGTCGGCGACCGGCTTGCCGGGAGTCAGCATTGTGGAAGAAGGGGCAGACTTTGCCCATACACAAGAGTCATTGTTGGCTCTGGCTGAAGGCAAATATCCCGGGACAAGCAACGAGCGTGAGGGGATCGTGATTCGGTCCCTACACGAGGTGCATAGTCCTGCATTGTGCGGGCGATTGTCGTTCAAGGCGATCAGCAATCGCTATTTGCTCAACGAGAGAGATTAACCTGTAACCCTGGATCTGAGCCTCCGAAAACCTTAAGTGTTCTCGGGGGCGACGATCCGGATGCAGGTTTTCTCACTCTCGCGCTGCAACTCGATTTGTTTCAGGATGTCGTCGAGCAACTCGGCGAGTGAGGCGTCCTGTTTCTTGAGTGTGATTAACTTATCGAGACGCCCCGCTGCTGCGCCGAGTTTTTCGCGGTCATACTCGATGCGCACTCCGGCTAATTCTTCGATCTGCAAAATCAGTTGGAAGGCTGCGGCTGGCTTGGTTTGATCGAACTTGAGAACCTTCCGGCTGAGTGCTGCCGGGATGTCGACGATTTGCTCTGCAATTGGGGCGTTAACGCCCGGGGCTGCTGCGACGCCTGGTTGTTGTGGGCGCGTCTTATCTGGCGGCTTAACGGCCGTCATGGCGGGATCGGGGATGGGGACCGAGCCTGGGCGTGGATCGCCCGGTTCGCCCTCGACCAGAGGGTCTAAGGAAAAACCATCGTTCATCGCCGCCATGCGTCGCACGATTCGCGGATCGGTTTGTTTTGGGAGTTCGCGAACACTGCCATCGGCCATCAGAACCAGCATGCTGTCATGCTGTCCGGTACCAAAACCATCAGGGCCGTGGAGATACGGTTCCCGGGTAAACGGACGATAGCTGGTCGTCCCGGCGGCCCACGAGCCGAGATGTTCTTCGACCCCTGCGAGCAACATTGTGTGCGATGTGCCGTCGCCGATCTGCTCCAGTTTGGTTTGCCGATCCTGGCCGAAAATGCCGGCTCGAGGATGGTCTGCGGGCAGGGTGGCGGCATCCGTACCCACACCGGCGACACCGACGAAATGGGACGCCGGATACTTGTCTTCGCTCACCTTGGTGTTCACCAGAGGATTCTGGAACCGGGCGATGGAACGTCGGACAAAGTGATCCTGCGCAGGATCATTCCACCGCTCATTCCAGAGGATCTGAGTCGCGTTCGGATTGTCATGTCGCGCCGCCAGTTGGGCCAGCCAACTCCAACGTAACGAGGGCACCAAACTAGGAGCTGGCACGGCTCCGGCGGGGAAGTGTCCGTCCAATCGGGCTTGATCCAAGACCAATTTTCCGAGCTCTTCCAAACGCCCAGCCGGCGTGTCAGGCAGCGGTTTTGGGACAGCCTTCGCGACCGGCGGAGCCACCGCTGGGGCTTTGTCCGGAGCCACTTTGGGAACATCGGCCACGGGATGAGCGGGCTTGCTGGTTGGCAGCAGAAAGGGAATCAACCCCAGCAGGCAGACTCCGGCCACACTCCACGCCACAATCTGCGGCGTGCGCGAGCCGTGTGCCGTCGTCGGGATTGGTTCGAACGGAGCCGGCTCAGCGGGCTGCGGGCTCTTGGAATGACGCGTTGTCGTTGATCGAACGGGTTTACTCGCGGCCCCCTTCGTGGCAGGGGGCGGTGTCGGAGCCGGGATCTCTTGGCTGATGATTTCGCCGTCTTCAGACTTGGCGATCAGCAGTGGCGTTCCGCAATCGGGGCAGTCGAGAGTCGACCCGATAAAAGTGTCATCCCGAACCTTGAGATGAGCGCGACAGCGGAAGCAAATAAAACTGAGTGACATCAGCCGCAGTGTCCGGGGTGAGTCGCTGAAATGTTTTAACTTTTTATCGTTGATCGGGCCGCTGCAAGTTGCGGCTCATGTGACTTCATGGCTTCATGGGATAAACGGTCAACTTGCTGTCCGCTGCCTTCTGCAAGGTCGTCACCAGCACCAGGCGTTTCGCTTCGTCCAGAACGAAGCACATCTTCTCCTGATCCTTGGTCGTGATGATTCGATGCAGAGCTCCGCTCGCCGTGATCCTGTCCTCTTTAAAGATCTGGGGCATGTTCTTGGTATATCCGGCAAACTTCAATGCGTCGCCATCAATCTCAATTTCGAACTTGCCTTCCCCCGCGATGTAATTAAACGCGTCTTGTAGTGGAACGCGTCGAAAATCCACATCGATCTTGGTTCGCAACAGTTCTTTCAACGGCTTTCGTTCGGCAGTATTCGCAGCCATCGTAGCGCCGCCCGGTGAGGCGGCGAAGTTGGTGCGAGTCGATTCGTCCCAAGCCAACAGTGTCCCCAGGGCGAGGTTGGGACCCGCTCGTTCAGGACCTTCATACGACAGCGAGACCAAGCGGTTGCCGGTTTCGACCTGCGTTCCCAGCTGCACGACTTTGGTCATCGCCGGGACGCGACCGATCACTTTACGCGGACCAACTTGGGCCGGGTTCATCATCTCGACGGCTTCCAGAACCCGTCGCGGTGTCGTTGCCAACCGTGATTTAAAAGATTTGGCCAGTTGATGCGGCTTAATCACCGCCGAGTTCCGTGCCAACAGCTGGGTATAAAAATTCTTGTCTGCGACGTGGAACGACCAGGCAACGGCTTCCGCTTCGTCGTCGCTGGAGACCCAGTCGGCAACATTTTGTAGGAATGGCTGAGCATTGGCCGGAACCAAGAACTCGCCATGAATTTTCAGATCGGCGGGCACACAGACCACAGTGAAATGCAGATCACGGTCGGTTTTCTGCAGCAACTCTTCAACGCCGCCGTGAGTCGGCTGGGGCGTTTCTGAAGCGTTGAGCATTTCCGCCGCCATACTCACGGGGGAGATGGCATACGTCTGCAGGTCGGGCCGCAGTACCATCGCCCATTTTTCGTTGGCGTAATATTTTGCCGGCCCGGTTTCGACGGCCTGACCGCCGAACTTCTCGATCATTTCCGACTTCTTGAACTTCGCGGCGGGCAGTCGATGCACGACCACGGCGATATCTGGCGGTGTGCCACGGGCTCCGGGGATGACGCAGATCAACGCCTCTTCGATCTCGGACGGCTTGGCCATCAGATGCTGCTCCATGGAGCTGGCCATCCACGCCCCGAGCGGTCCGAGACCGGCGACAAATTCACCTTCGCCGAGTGCTCCGGCCTTCCACAAATCGGCTGGCCGCAGGTTAATGATGATGCTGGCTCCCGACGGAATCCACAGCAGATCGATCGGCTTGCCGTGCGTCGGGCGACCGAAGTTACCATCGTCCGTCGCTGCGACGGCACCGTTCTCGGAATCGCCGGTTGCCGACTTCTGTGATTTGGCCTTTTTCCCGGCGATGGGGTCGGGCTTCGCTGGCCCTGCAGAGAACGTCTGCCAGGCCCAGATTCCCCCAACTCCCAGAAGCACAAATCCGACCAGCATCACGATCGTTTTCGGCGTGCTGCGTTTGCGTCGCTTGCGCTTCAATCCTCCCTTCAGCGGGTCCATTTCCGGAGCGGTGAAGAGAACTGGCGGCGCAGCAGGCTCGGCCGGAGCGTGGCCATGGTCCGGCACCCATTGCGCCCCGGTCCCGACCTTGGGCCCCGAATTGGCTCGTTGAGTACGCGGTGCAGGGGCCTCCACGAGCTCCATCTCGACTTCGTCGGGATCGCGCAACAGGAATTTGTGACTGCACTTAGGACACTTACCGGTCCGTCCCAGCAAACTGGAGTCCCGCAGCTTCAAAACAGCGCTGCATTGGGGACACGGAATTGAAATTGTCATGCCAGAGTTCTCGGCAGAAAATTGTAACTTAAGCGAGGATGTTCGGTGTTGAGCGACGGCGATACGGTCACCGACAACGAATAACCCTCAATCCGGCTCGGTTCGAACCAGATCCCAGACATTGTTCACCACGCGACCACGGATGAGACTATCGTAATAGTGCTGTCGTGAGCAAGACATCTCATCTGAAGAGCCGTGTACGGTATACCCTATGTTCTATCATCGTATGCCTCGGGCAGGGGGTTTGCCAAGAGAGGTCCGACTGATGAAGAATCTGCGAAGGGATTCTGTCGCCAACGCTTCGCCTTCATGAGCGCGACTGTTGGCTATTCAGGCTGCTTGGGTAAGACCTGTGACTGCGATCGCAACCCCTTGGCCCGCTGCAGTAATTGCTCGTTGGACACGAGTTCCTGCTTATTCAGCGTGAAGGTGTAATCGAGTCGATCGTTGATTTTTACCGGGCTGAGGTTGTCGCTGACGAAATCGAGCGGAATCTTTTGATACCACGGCGACCGGATCTTCTGCATGGCCGTGACAGTTTCGTATCCGTCTTTGATGAGCGTGATTTCGCGCGTTCCGTAGTGGTTGAAATCGACCCCCACGGGGGTGTAGCCGACTTCTTCACCTTCGAGCAGTACGAGCGCCCCAGGGGGATCCGAACGGATCGTCATGCGCCGGTTCATGTTATGGGAACAACCCGGCAGCAGCAGGCAAGCAAATCCGATCGCCAGAACAGCGCGCAACACGGCTGAATCACGGTTTACGAGCCAGCCCGAGTGGGGTGGCCGCACCGAGCAATTCTCCGCGGCGTCTGTAGCGAATTCGGACATCCGTGTGGGCCTGTGGGAGTACGCTCCCCAAAAATTCCTGGATCAATCGATCCGGATTGTATTTTCAAACCCCAATTTGACCAAGACGAGTTCCCCCCGGGAATTTTCAAAGCGAATGCGAGCTTCCCGCAGGGTAGCCCAGATTCTCGAATCTGGGTGAGCGGAGCGAACAAGAGGTTAAGGCTTCCTGAGATCGCCAATTGAGAGTCGTCGGTTGGGGGCAATCTATATGGGAGGGTGAGGCTCCTGCCGAACCGCAAAGGCTACTGGGGCTTAAAAAGACTAAGCGGTTCGGCAGGAGCCTCACCCTCCCAGTAGGTCGAAAATCGTTCGCGGCGTTGTCCGAAGCCGCGGCAAATCCCGTGCATCCACTACAATTGCGGCCGCATCGCACGGTTCCCGAGAGACTTCTTGCAGTGACCGACCGCTGTGGCATCTGTAGTCCAGAATGGTAATGGCAACTGACGTCGTGTGTTGAATTGGCCGCCGGATGTTTTTGCGGCAACGTGCCTTCCTCACCGAGTGTGGCACCTGTGGAAGGCGATATGTTTGACTTGGAGACCGCTCGGGCGATTTTATTGGGCGTCGTGCAAGGGATTACCGAGTTCCTGCCGATCAGCTCGGATGGCCACTTAGCGCTCATGCAGTCGGGCCTCAACCACTGGTTCGGGACGACCGGCGACGGTAACACCTTGGAATTGGTCCTTGCCCTGCATGTCGGTACCTTGGTCTCGATCATTCTGGTGTATTGGAAGGATCTCATTCAGCTACCCCGGCAGCCCTGGCTGTGTGGGCTCATTATTCTGGCCACGATTCCGGCCGGAATTGTCGGCTTGTTGCTGAAGGACACCTTCGAACAAACCTTCAACTCACCCCTGGTGGCCGGTCTGGGATTCCTGGTCACGGCAGCTGCGCTATTGGCAGGACAATGGTGCGAACGTCCTCGAATTAAAGAGGGGGATCTCACGTTACTGCAGGCATTCTGGATTGGCTGCTGTCAGACGCTGGCTTTACTACCGGGGATTTCGCGTTCCGGCACCACGATTGCCGCGGGATTGTCGACTGGTTTAGAGCGTACGTCCGCTGCCCGATTTTCCTTTTTGATGGCGGTTCCAGTCATCGGCGGCGCGACGTTGCTGATGGTGAAAGATGTCATCAAACAAGGCCACACCAGCCACAGTCTGTCGGCCCTCATCATCGGGGCCATCACCGCGGGAGTCGTAGGTTACTTCGCCCTGAACTGGTTGTTGCGAATGGTGACTCAGCGACGCCTGCACTGGTTTGCTTTCTATTGCCTGGCCTTGGGGCTCATCACCATTGCCTGGAGCTCCGCCTACCCGGCCTCGACTCCTGTCGCCGTCACGCAGTCCGTGAGATAAGGGAGCCGCGAGGGAATGTGCTTCCGCGTATTGCGGACTTTCCCTCCGAGTCACGAATCTCTCGGCAGTGGACCGTCGCTTCAGGCCCAGAAGACACCGCGGCTTAAGAAGATTGGCAACCCTCGCCCGCTGTGATAAACTGGACGCTGAGCTGATTTTGGGGCAAATTCGGATCACCATCAAACGTTCTCCGTTTGAAATGTTTGAAACAATTGCCGGTCGCTTCTCGACCCATCGTTCGACGACAAAAAAGACCGCATCAATGACTAAAGTTTCCCAGCTGGATGCGACGTACGATTACATTCGCAATAAGCTGACGCGCGGGGAACTGGAGCCGGGCGAGAAGCTGTCGCGACGCAAGCTGGCGGAAGAAATCGGCGTCAGCCCAGCATTAGTCCAGCATGCCTTAGGGCAACTGGAAAAGGCGGGCTTGGTCGAGTGTCGTGCTCAAAGTGGGACCTATGTCCGCGAACTGACTGCCGAGGAATTTGCCAATCTGTGTGATTTGCGCGAGTTGATCGAACCCTATGCCGCCGCCCGCGCTGCCGAGCGAATCACCGATGCGCAGCTGAAAAATCTCGAGAGTTCCTGTCAGCGCTATCACGATTGCGAGACGCGGATTCCGCAGGCCACATCGGCCCGCGATTTGTGGAGCATTCATAGCGAATTGATCGACGAAGAACGCGTGTTCCACGGGACAATTCTGAGTGCCGCCGGAAACCAGTTGTTGACGACGCTCATTCAGTCGTTGCGTTTGCTGGCCAATGTCCGTCACGATTTTGCGAAGGGTTCTTTGACTCGCAATTCGGACGTCGCTGTGGAGCATCAGCGGATTGTCCAGGCTCTCCAGGCTCATGATCCCGAGCTGGCGAGATCTTCGATGCTCGAACATATCCAGAACGGACGCGATGTTCTGAAGCAGCGTCTCCTGGAAAGTTCCGAGCAAAAAACGAAGGCGACCCGCAAGTAGAGCGGGCTCATGGCCGGCACGTGTCGTTTGTTGCGGGCCCAAGCTGTGGCCGTCGATCAAGAAATTCTTTTTTAAGATTTCGTTCAGATTTGGATTGCAACCCAAATCTGAACTGATAAACTGGATATCCAGTTGGCGGGGTGTGTTCTGAATCCGCCAGCGCTCCACTTCGCGCTCCGTACTGACAATTAACCCAACACCCTATCGGCTCGCCTCGGGCAGAATAGCGATGTGTCATCATTCAAACGACTTCCTGCGTGGTTCTGCGGTCGTTGGCAATCGTCCAACGTCTTTTTATGGTCTCGCATTTAAGGCACAGTCCTTATGGACACACGTCGATGCAGAGGATTTACTTTAATTGAGTTGTTAGTTGTGATTGCAATTATTGCCGTTCTTATTGCCTTACTGCTGCCGGCCGTGCAGCAAGCGCGCGAAGCCGCCCGTCGCAGCCAATGCAAGAACAACATGAAGCAGTTGGGGTTGGCCGCGTTTAATTATTTAGAGACTCACAGCGTGTTCCCGCCCGGTGCGGCAACCTATGGCAAGAACCCCGGAGCAGGCGCTTCAGGGTACTCTCTGATGTTGCCTTATCTCGATCAAACGAACGTCTATAATCGGCTCAATTTTAGCCTGCCAGATATGTATAATCCGGCATCATTGCCTGCTGCGGGGACTGTTATTTCCGTCTTTATCTGCCCCAGCTCTACGGCTGCTGCAACATATAACTGTGCGACGAATGGTGCCTGGTACACGCAATTCGGCATGACCGATTACGCCCTGATTTCGGGGTCGGATGATCCTCGGGGGACTAGCCTACGCACAGGTTGCAGTTTTTGTCCCCTCATGTGTACCGGAATGTTCTGCTACACCGCTCAGTGGGGGAGCGCCGCCAAGATTAGTACGCGAGATGTGACAGATGGCACGTCCAATGTGTTTGGAGTTGGTGAGTTCTCCGGCTTCACCAAAGGGCAGAAGCCCCGAGCGAATCAGGGGCGAGGAGACGATGGAATTCCCTGGGTTCTCGCCGAGGATTATGACACGCAGTATTGTACTCGTGGGGTGACAGTCGCCCCGAATTCGCGTTGGTTCTACAACTCCGATATGTCGGATTCAAATGCCGCGAACGTGACCGGGCGCCTGAGTGATTCGGCATTGCACAGCCAGCATCCCGGTGGAATTCACATTCTGATGATGGACGGGGCGGTTCGTTTTATCTCCGACAACATCTATTTGCAGACCTTCAAAAATCTGGCTGATAAAGCCGATGGGAATGTCGTGGGAGAGTTTTAGCGAAGGGTATTTGAAACTGTTAACGTAATCGAAGCGGCTCATGTTCGACCTGGAGGCCAGGGTGTCTTTCCTGGCCTTGATTTTCGGATGCGAAATTCTCTCTTTTCGTGGCGAGGCGATGAGATCGTTCATGGCAACTTCGAATTATTCTCCACATCTAAAACGCTGTTTGTTAGTTGGTCTTCTGATGTTGATGGGGTGTCGTGAAAGCGATTCCCGAGGTCTTACTAAGTCTCCTGTCTCGGGGACGGTGTCATATGGCAAGTCTTTTCCCCAAGGCGAGGTGATTTTTAAGCATCCCAGCGGGGAAATTACGGTCGCGAAATTTGAAGCTGATGGCCAGTACAAAGCCAATGTTCCCGAAGGAGTCAACAAGGTGATGGTGCGATCGCAAACGTCGTCGTTTGCGGAACAAGGAAGACCTGGTGGGCAACAGGAGGTCTTTACCGACCACATTCCGAAACGCTATCGAGATTTTGCTACCTCAAAAATGGAGTACACCGTGCAAGATGGCGAGAATACGTTTGACATCAAACTGATTGATTAGAGTTGAGAGGGTGATTGTCACTGGCTTCGCGATCAGCGCGATGCCAGTTTAATGTTATGGTTCTTCTTAATCGAACCACGGTTTGGTTAAGACTTCTGATCCTTAAGACGCAGATCACTGGGAAGTGATGTGAACAGTCCGATCTCGCGCTTAATAAGGTTGATATATGGCTCGTTATCCCAGTTGTATTATGGCCGGTTGCGTTGTTCCCTGGAGCGATCGCAACGAATTTCTTGAAGACCTGTTTCGCGACCAGGTTCGCAAATTGCTGAAGGAAGGGACGCAGCATCTCTATATTTTCGGTACGGCTGGCGAAGGTTATGCCGTCACAAATCGACAATTCCTAGAAGTAGTGAAAGTCTTTCAGAAGGAAATGGAGCAGGGGGGCGCCCAGCCGATGGTGGGGGTGATCAACCAGTCGTTGGGAACGATCATCGAGCGTCTGGAGATGGCACGTGACCAAGGGGTGCGACGGTTTCAGATTTCGCTGCCCAATTGGGGTGCGCTGGCCGACGCGGAGCTCGCCCAGTTCTTTCGAGAAACCTGTGGGCGTTTCCCGGATTGCGAATTTTTGCATTACAACTTAATGCGGACCAAACGCTTGGTTACGGCTCCCGAATACGCGCGGTTGGCTGAGGAGCATGCGAACCTTGTGGCGACCAAGAATAGTACGGACTCGATGGAACGGATCCATGCGTTGATTACGCAAGTGCCCCAATTGCAGCATTTTCTTACGGAAACCGGCTTCATCTATGGCAGCTTGTTGGGCGAATGTGGTTTGTTGATTTCGCTGGCGTCGACCAATTGGAAATCAGGTCGCGCCTTTTTTGAAGCGGGCCGTCGCCGTGATGCCGAAACGTTGATCGCCTGTCAGCGTGAATTGAACGCCATGTTGTATATGCTGATTAATGAAGGAGGGCCGGGCGAACATATTGACGGCACCTTC
>JAZKFE010000250.1:22634-55801 GCA_040386595.1 Planctomycetota bacterium
ATGATCTGGCGACTCCATGATTCGCGTTTCCCGTTACGATTGCTCCCCCCGTATCAAGGCGTGCCCGACGAGGCCTTTAACCGATTTGCGACGAAGCTTCGCGATAAGTTTCCGCGCTGGGCTCCGTAGTCGTATTTAATGCGAGCGTTCGAGACGTTGGGGTAGCCCAGATTCTTGAATCTGGGTGAGCGAAGCGAACAAGAGGCCGGGGCTTTTTGGACGCTTCGATGTCTCTCCCGAAATATGCTCGTCGTTGTCACCGTTTCTTCGCACTGACTTTAGTCCTCACAGCAGGGTACAGCACGATGGATGTGGTTAGAGTCGGAGTTGTCGGCTCGGGGTTTATGGGCCGCACGTATGCCGAGTGCCTCAAGCGATATGTGACAGGAGGGCAACTGGTGGCCGTTCACGGAGGGAGTCGGGCGTCTCAACTGGCGCAGGACTATGAGGTCGAGGCGATCGATGGCTATCAGGAAATGCTGGCCCGCAACGACATTCACGCCGTGCTCATCGCGACGCCGCAGATGCATCATCTGCAACAGGTCACGCAGGCCGCCGCAGCGGGGAAGCATGTGCTGGTCGAAAAGCCGATGGGACTCAATCGCGATGAATGCCAGGCCATGGTTCAAGCCTGCCGGGACGCGGGGGTGAAGCTGTCGGTGATTCAGACCTGGCGTTTCCGGGGTACCGTGGCACGCGGCAAGAAGCTGATCGACGAGGGCCGGATTGGGGACGTCCGCATGATCCAACTGCGGACGATCTTCCCCACCATTGCATTGTCTGGTAAGGCCTGGATTGAGCAGTCACGGTCGGGCGGGATGATCCTGGATCAAGGTTCGCACAACTTTGATTTTCTTAGATATTACTCGGGAAGCGAAGCCGCACACGTTTTCGGTCGTATTAAAGACTACGGCAAAAATAGCTATGCGTTTCCTTCCGCGATGGCTCAGGTTGAGTTTCAGAACGGTGTGATGGGCCAAACGTGGATGACCTTTGAACTGCCCAAACCTGGAGTGGCGAATAGTGCCTTTCGGGCTCTGGTGGTGGGCTCCACGGGGATGCTGGATATCGATGGGTATGGGCAGTTGAACGTCGCCCTGGATGGTAAGCCGTGGGAATTGTTCTGGGAACAACCGGCAATCGATTTCCAGAATAAGCCACTTGGTCCCAGTCGATTGGAAGCGTTTTTTACTCAGGTCCAAGACTTCGTCGATAGTATCCGAGAAGATCGTCCGCCCGCCGTGACAGGGGAAGACGGTCTCGCGGCGATTGAGCTGATTGATGCCGTTCGTCGGTCGAGCGAAACAGGGCAGTCGATTGAGATGACAGCGCGCTAAGTCTTGATGTCCGAACTAAAGAATCTCTATTCGCACGACGGCCTCGTTAGATGTTTTCACGCGGTCCAGGATATTTTCGATGAAGATCACCTCGGTCAAAACTTATCTCGTCACGCACCAGTTACCGAAGTGGCTGGCGAACTCGTACTTTCAATATAGTTCCCGCGATGCCTTGCTCATTAAGGTGACAACGGATGAAGGTCTTGTGGGCTGGGGAGAAACGGCTCCGATGATCGGCGTGCGGGAGATCATCGACAAGAAATATACGCCGATTCTCATCGGACAAGACCCGCTCAATCATCGTAAACTGTGGCGGCAGTGTTGGGGCGTAAATTTTGGTAACGGTATGGCCTTGGGGGGCTTGGATATTGCCTTGCAGGATCTGCGAGGAAAAATCCTGAATCAATCGGTTTCCGACATGTACGGCGGGCGCGTTCGAGACAAAGTGGAAGCGTATGCGTCGTCGGTCAATTACAGCGAAGGGCATGAGGCCGAGGTGCAGTATCCCGCGGATGCTGTGAAACTGGTGGAACAAGGTTTTCGCGGTGTTAAACTGCGAATTGGCCGGTTTCCAGTGCGTCGCGAAATTGCCATTATTGCCGCCGTACGTGACGCCATTGGTCCCGATATTAAATTGACGGTTGACGTAAATGGGGTTTATTCACTTCCCCGAGCGATTGAGATGGGACGCGAGCTCACAAAACTGGGGGTGTACTGGTTTGAAGAGCCGCTGCCGCAGCCACATTATGTCGGCTATGACACACTGACCGCGTCGTTAGATATTGCTGTTGCGGGTGGAGAATGCCTGGATTCGCGACTGGCGGCTCGGGGGCTGATTGAACGGCGAGCGGTGGACATCATCCAGCCGGATGTCAGCCTGTGTGGCGGATTTGCCGAGTGTCTGGCGATTGCCGAGATGGCACGGTTGTGGAATATCATGTGTATTCCCCACTGCTGGGGAGGCGCACTGGTTACTGCTGCGACCGTGCACCTGGTCTCCTTGTTGCCTGATGCCACGTGCGGGAACGACGCGGAAGTTCCTCTCTTGGAGTTGGATGTCACCGAGAACCCGTTCCGAGACATCATTGTCAAACAACCGTTCCAGGTTCGTGATGGTTATGTTGATGTGCCGACGGGACCCGGGTTAGGAATTGAGATTGATGAGTCTGCCGTAAAACATTATGCGGTGGACTAATTTGTTTAAAACAACTCCGTTGCAGAGATCGTATTGTTTATGACGACTGTTCTCGACGACGCTCCGGCTCTGCAACCTTTGCCCACCGACTTCCCGGTGAGCGAGAGCGATCAACTCCGGAATGTGATGCTGTTTGGGATCAATACCGGACTGATGTTTCTGGGGTCGTCGGTGTTGAACGTCGGGCGGTTTCATGCCACGGTGTGTAAGGCGTTGGGCGCATCGGACACGGTGTCAAATCTGCCGTGGTCGGCCTACCTGGTCATGGCGGCATCGCCGTTAATTGTGGCGTGTCTGTTCCCGCAGGTGTCCTTGCTGAAACGTGTGTTGGTCATCTGCTATTCGTTGCTGGCAGGCGTGGCGGGCCTGACGGCCTTGGCGCTGATTTTGCCCGTGCCCAATACATTTAAGATCGTCTCGGTCATCCTGCAAGGTGCGGTGACCGGAGCAGCGTTAACCACCGTGACCATGTTCTTGTTCGAAGTGCTGGACCGCGGTGCGGAATCCTCGCATCGCGGCCGAGCGCTGAGTCTCGGTTATGGACGTGGTCCGATTTTGGGCTTAGTTGCGGCGTTGAGTCTGCAACTCTGTTTGGACGGCAAATCGTTCGGTATCACACTGGCTCCTGTCGCGTATCCATGGAACTTCGCGCTGCCTTTTGCGGCCGCAGTCCCGATCATGGGACTGGCCGCCTGGTTGGCCACCCATTTCACTATTCCGGTGTCCGACAACGAGCCTTCGCGGCGACCGTTTGTTTCCAGCATGTTTGGTGGCGTCGGGGACTTTGTTGCGAATCGTTGGCTCTTGCTGACGTTTATTATTGGCGTCTTGTCCTTTTGGGGATTTTCTATTGGCAATAATATGACCCTCTATACGAAAGAGGTGTTAGGTGTCCCGCCGCAGAAACTGGTCGGCTATCAGCTGGCATTAAGGTTTGGGTTTAAGATCGTGGCCGGGCTGTGCCTGGGGGCTTTGCTGACTCGATCGGGGCCCCGGGCCACAATGCTCGCGACGGCGTTGTGTGCGACGTCGGGGATCGTGTGGGCGATGGTTGTTCCCGGCTATTGGTTCCTGTTGAGTTTTGGTTTGCTGGGGGCGGGTGAGCTATTCGGCGTGTATATGACCAACTACATTTTGAGTTGCTCGTCGAAGGCGAGAACTCGTAGCAATATGGGATTTGCCTCTTTGACGATGCTGCCGGCGGCTCCCGCTGGAGCACTGTTGGGGGCGATTTCGGACTATTTTGGCTCGGCCTATAATCGAGCGTTTGGATTCCGTCTGAGTTTCGCGGCAGCACTGGTCTTTATGGGCTTGGTGATCTTGCTCATTCCGATCTTGCCGGCTCATCCTCAACGACAGGCCGAACCGGAAGAGGCACCTGCCTGACAAAATCTCAAGTTGTCGAACAACACAGAAGAGTTAAACCACGAATCACACGAATGAATACAGAACGAGGGAGAGTGTTCGTTATGACGCTGAAAGCGTTCTGGCCTTCTTCGTTGTGTCTAATCATTGTTGACATGAATCAGTACAGATTAACGAGCGGCGTTTTTGCATTTCATTCGTGTCATTCGAGTGATTCGTGGTTAAAAACTCCTTATTTAATACGTGTTGATTGAACGCGGAACGTTTTAATAATCTCTACGAGTTGTTTCCTATTACAGAGTCATTCTCTTTGAGGACGCGATGTCGACCGAACATATTCAAGCTATTGACGTGCATGCTCACTACGGTCGTTACTTGCGGCGTGGAATGAGCGATGAAATCGCTGATTTTATGACTGGCGATGCGTCGGTTGTCGTCAAGCGGGCTCGGCGTGCCAATATTGTTCAGACGATTGTGTCGCCGCTGGAAGCGTTGCTGCCACGTGGCGGGGCTGATCCTCTGCGAGGAAACGCGAATGCCGCGAAGATTGTGTCGGAGACCGACGGGCTGTTGCAGTATGTCGTCATCGATCCGCTGAAGCCGGCGACTTATGAGCAGGCGGCAGAAATGTTGCAGTTGCCGAAGTGTGTCGGCATTAAGATTCATCCCGAAGAACATCTCTATCCGATCGCGGAGCACTGTCAGAAAATCTTCGAATTTGCGGCCCGGCATCGGGCAGTGGTGCTCACGCACAGCAGTGAGAAGAATAGCCTCGCGGCCGATTTCGTCCCCTTCCTGAATAGCTTTCCGGAAGTCCGGCTGATCCTGGCGCACATCGGTTGCGGGTGGGACGGCGATATGACGCATCAGGTGCGTGCAATCCAGCAGTGCAAGCACCCGAATGTATTTGCCGATACCTCGAGTGCCCGCTCGGTGACACCTAAGCTGATTGAATGGGCCGTTAAGGAGGTTGGCGTGGATCGAGTTCTCTTCGGGACCGATACGCCGCTCTACGAGGCATCCATGCAGCGGATTCGCATTGATCATGCGAATCTTTCTGATCAAGAAAAACAGATGATCCTGCGTGATAACGCGATCAAGCTATTCGGGCTGAAGGATCTGAAGTAGCCCCAGGAATCGCCCTGGATTCGTGATTCGAGCGGTTCGGCAGGAGCCTCACCCTCCCAAGAGATGTCGGCCGTTTTTAAAGTTTTCCAATTATCCAATTGCATCCGTTGATGAATCTGCTAAACTGGATAACCAGTTGTGAGTGGAGCGTCCAGTTTTCGAGTTCCAACCTCGAATTGAGAGGGTTTCTTTATCTATGGCCGACAGAATGAGTTACCGGATATGTGGTGTCGTCGGCTGGATCCTGCTGTTGGGATTGCTGAGCGGGCCGGTGTTACGCGCCGATGATCCGGTTCCAGCTGTTAGCTTCTTGAAGACGACTGGCGGCATCCCGTTTGCGATCCTCGGTGAGAAGCCGAAGGCCCCCGCACCGACGTTGTTGGTCTTCGGGGCCGATATGAGAAACACGCTGATCGGAGAGGACGTCAATCGCCTGGGGCGGCTACTGATTCCGCATGGGTATTTGTGTGTTTCGCTGGATCTTCCGTGTCATGGAACTGATACCCGTCCGGGGGAAAAGTCTGGTGATCTGGCGGGCTGGAAAACACGCGTCGTCAATGGCGAGAACATTGTGACTCCGTTTTGTGGGCAAACCACAGGCGTGTTGGATTACTTGGTCGCTGAGGGATACACCGATCCGGCGCAGGTAGCTGTTTCCGGGACATCTCGTGGCGGATTCTTCGCGTTTCATTGTGCGGCCGCCGACTCGCGGATTCAGCAAGTGATTGCGTTTGCTCCGGTTACCCATCTTCCGGCCCTGGCCGAGTTCGCCGGTGCCGAAACCAACCCGCTTGCGTTGTCGCTCTCACCGGTTCATGTGGCACATAAACTGGTCGGTAAACCGCTGTGGATCGTCATTGGAAATCAGGATTTACGAGTCAGCACGGACGATTGTTTGGCGTTGGGTTTAGAAGTCATCAAGCTGTCGAAGGGTAAACGGAATCCCATACCGGTCGAGTTGCGATTAGTGGGCACGATTGGCCACCGCTTGCACGCCGTGCCGACTCCGGAATTCGGCCAGCTGTGTGCCCCGCATGATGAAGCGGCGCGGTGGTTGCTCGGTCAAAGTTCGAAAAAATAAGCTTCAGCCGTACATTTGAAATCACGTGAGGTCAGAACTTAAGACAAAGTGCAGTGTGTCGATCAAAAATGTTTGCGGTTCCTGAGAGGTCCATCCGATATCTCTGCTATACTGGATATCCAGATTCCAGTGAAACGCGGTTGATGTTGAGGTCCCGTTGATTCGCCGGAAGTTTCGAAGAAGGGGAGTTGCCTTACCATGTTGAACATTCTCGGCCGATCGCAAAGGGTGTGCAGTGGTCTATCGCGACGTGAGCTGATGCAAATCGGTGGGGCAGGTCTGCTCGGGGCCTCGCTGCCGAAGCTGTTGGCCTCGGAGAAGGGACGATCTGAAGCTGCAGCTCCCCCACGAGCCAAAGCGGTGATCTTCCTCTATCTGTTCGGCGGGCCCAGCCAGCTGGTTTCCTTCGACATGAAGCCCGATGCCCCCAGTACGATTCGCGGGCCGTACCAGCCGATCACGGCTCGGACCTCGGATCTGCGAATCTGTGAGCATCTGCCGCGCGTGGCGCAGGTGTCGGATCAGTTTTGCGTGATTCGGACGATGAGCCATACGCACAACGATCACAATGCGGCCCATCTGATTCAAACCGGCCATCCGTGGCCCCGCGTGGCGGCGAATGGTCAGGACGTGAACGCGTCGGAGAAAGATTGGCCCTGTATGGGGTCGGTGGTGGAGTATCTCGATCAACGAGCCGCCGGTAGCCAATTGGCACCTTTTCCGAGCTATTGTTTCCTCCCGTTTCGTCTGGGAAAACTTCAAGGTTACGATCGCACCGGGCAATATGCCGGTTGGCTGGGACGAGCCTATAACGGCTTGGCCAGCGACATCCGCAACCGCTTTCGGTCGGACAATCCGTACCTGCGTGAGTGTACCGACGCTGAGCTCGACTTCCGCATCCAGGGGCTCGTTTCAGAGACTGAAGTCCCGCTGGACCGGCTCAATCGTCGTGCCGGTCTGTTGGATCAATTCGATGACTGGCGGCGTGGCATTGATGAGTCGTCGCGGTTGCAGGCTTACAATGGAATCCGCGAGCAAGCACTCGCCTTGCTGACGTCTGACAAGATCCGTACGGCACTCGATATTCGTCGCGAGCCGGCCAAAGTGCGTGATCGTTTTGGTCGCCACCTGTTCGGCCAATCGACGTTAATGGCTCGTCGTATGATTGAAGCGGGAGCCCGCTTTGTTACGGTGTGCTGGGATGGAGCGACCGGCACCGATGGTTGGGATACCCATTTCAATGGACCTGATCTCGGCAAGCATTTGCTACCCAAATTTGATCAGACCTATTCCGCATTGCTGGAAGATCTGACCGAACGGGGCCTGCTGCAGGACACCTTAGTGGTGTGCCTGGGGGAAATGGGCCGGACTCCTCGAGCCACCACGGCCACGTGGGGCCGTGATCATTGGAGCTTCTGTTTCCCCGCGTTGATCGCGGGTGCCGGAGTTCGTGGCGGCACTATCATTGGCCGTTCCGATAAAGATGCGGCTTACCCCCTGGAGCGTCGCGTTACGCCGCAGGACTTGGCCCGCACGATCTATCAATCGATGGGCATTTCGGATCACGAATTGGTGTACGACACCTTGGGCCGTCCGCTGCCGGTCATGGATGATGGCCAACCGATTTCGGAACTCTTTGCCTGAAATTTGCCTACCCATCCTTGCCGCCGTCGCCTTGGAGTGACGGCGGTTGGATGTCTTTCGCTCGCCTTTCCCGGAATGTGCACTTCACGCCTGAAGTGTGTCTGGTTTGCCACGTCGATGGGTGGCGAACGGATCGCGACATCACTCCCGGACTTATCATCCTTGAAGGAACCGTTCATGACTCCCAGGACTTGGATCATTCGGGCCTCAGGCCTGCTGGCTATCGCGGGGTGTTGCTGTTTCTTCCCTGCCGGACTGTGGTCGACCGAGCCGGCTGCCACCACACTCACGAGTGGAGGCTTACAGTTCGAAGAGCGGTTGGTGTGGGGGGATGGAAAATATGTTTATGGTATTACCGCTACAGACATTGATGCCGACGGCGATCTCGATTTGACGACCGCGGGCGTGCACAGTGACATGTTGCTGTGGCATGAAAATGACGGGAAAGGAAATCTGAAAAGTCATCGCATCTGCCAGGACGAACCAGGGTACTTGGAACGTCACGATCTGGGGGATCTCAATGGTGACGGAAAGCTTGATCTGGTGATGGTCAAGAATAAGATTGGCCATTTGTTGTGGTATGAAAACAGCGGCACGCCAGCGGATGGCAAGCTCTGGAAGCGGCATGTGATTTCGACCGATTTCATGCGGGCCTATGATGTGGATCTGGCTGATTTGGATGGGGACGGCGATCTGGATGTGGCGGCCTCGGCGTATACCGGGGATTGCTTTTCCTGGTTCGAAAATCCCGGTCTCGACAAGGTGACCGAGGTTTGGCAGCAACATCAGTTTGATAAAGGTTCTGATATCGCGAATACGCGGACGATTGCGGCTGTGGATATTAACCGGGACGGCAAGCTCGATCTGCTCGGAACAGGCACTTTCGGTCATCACACCGTGTGGTATGAAAACACCGGCGAGCCAGGGGTGAAGCGATTTCGACGGCACCTCATCGATAATAAAACTTTAGTTCCCACTCATGGGCATCCGGTTGATATGGATGGTGACGGCGACGTGGATGTGATCATGGCGTTCGGCATGCGTGGTGCCACATCGCAGGAGAATTCACATCAAGTCGCCTGGTACGAAAATGTGGGAGAGAAGGGGACCGGCAGTGAGTGGAAGAAGCACTTGATCGGCAAGCTGACCTTTGGGTTTGAGGCCGTTACCGGAGACCTGGATGGCGACGGTGATCTCGATGTGATCGCCACGGGTTGCTCGGGGGGCCAGCCCGGCGTCGGGGAGCTTTGCTGGTTTGAGAATACTGGCAAGGTGACCGGTGAATGGAAGAAACACGCACTCAAGTCCTATCCGGCGGCAGCTCAAGTCATCGTGATGGATCTCGATCATGACGGGAAGTTAGACATCGCTGCGTGTTCCGAAGCGGGGACTTGCTATTGGTGGCGAAATTTGGGATCAGGGGCGAGTGCCAAAGTGAGTCTCAAGTGACGCACCCTTGCCAAGCCTGCTGCCGCAGCATTAGAAATCATGCTGTGCGGATGTCGTGATTCCCAACGACGCTCAAGGAATTTCAGGAGACGACAAATGAGTTCTACACCTACGAGGCGATTGTTTGTCGGGATTCTGTGCCCGTTGTTGGCGATCGGTTTCGCTACGCTACGGTCGGCGATGGCGGACGCGGAAGAACCTGCGAAGCCGGTCTGGAAATACAGCCCTGAGGCCATGCGACCGTTCTGGCAGGGGACCGTCATGGAGGGCGAGTCGGTGCTCTTTATTAAGGATCCGCAGACAGGTATTACGCGAGCGTCCGTGCTGTTTCCCGTGCAGGAAGTGTTAGCCGTGAGGAACTCGGTCGGCGATATCACTTATGAGAACGGTCGCGATTATGTCTGGAAGGCTGACTCGCGAGAGTTTGTGTTGCCGGTTGGTTCACGAATTGTATCGCGGACACTGGCTGAACTGCGGCGGCCGGCGAAGACGCAGAAGTATGAGCTAACCCATCGCGACGGCAATGGAGAAATCTTCTTCGGTTCACGGCTGGAGTATGCCGAGATGCAGACCTGCATCACTTACACTCACGCACCTGATCTATGGAAAGCGCCCGTACCCAAGTTCGATCCCGAGGTTTTGCCGAAGTCTGTTCATAAATTACTGAACAAGCAGCCGTTGTCGATCGTGCTGGTAGGGGACAGTATTTCTGCCGGATGCAATGCGTCGGGTTGGGCCGATGGGGCTCCCTATCAACCGCAATTTTCCGAGCTGCTGCGGCAACATCTCGAAGTGCGGTATCGAGGCAAAGTTACCCTGGCGAATCCTTCGAAGGGGGGGACGGATTCCAAATGGGTCTTAGGAGCCATCGACAAGGTGATTGAGCCCAAGCCCGACCTGGTGATTATTGCATTTGGAATGAACGATTCGGCGGGGCGGCCTGCGGCTGACTATCAAGCCAATACGAAGGCGATCATGGAGAAGGTCCGTGAGCAACGGCCCGATTGTGAGTTCATCCTGGTGGCCTCGATGCTGGGCAATAAGGATTGGATTCGGTTGCAGCAGGAATTGTTCCCGGCGTATCGCGATGCCTTGGCGGAGCTGCGCGGTCCGGGTGTGGCGCTGGCCGATCTAACATCCATCTGGGCGGGCTTTCTGGAGCATAAAAAAGATTGGGATCAGTCAGGAAACGGTGTGAATCATCCGAATGATTTTGGTCACCGAGTTTATGCTCAGGTGTTGGCCACGTTGCTCGATGCGAAGGGCGAGCCGTCGGCGAAATCGGCCGCAGCGGCCACCATTCAAGCGGGACCATTGGAGTTTGCCGAAGAACGGTTGCTCGGAAATTATACGTACTCGTATGCGTGTGCCGCGGCTGACATGGATGGTGATGGAGACCTTGATCTCACCACTGCTGACGCCGAGCCCAACAGCAATCTGTATTTGTTGCTGAATGATGGCAAGGGGCACTTCAAGCACTCGTTCATTCAAAAATATGCTGCGGAAGAAGACCAGCCGATCCGCTTGGAACGACATGCTATCGGCGACATCAATCGCGATGGCCGGCCGGATGTGGTGATTGTTGATAACTTGAAATGGGACGTTCGCTGGTTCCAAAATCCCGGACCAGAGGGGATCGCGAATCCATGGAAGGTCCACCGAGTTTCGACACCGCAGGGGATCCCGGGAGCTTACGACGTCGCGTTGAGCGATCTGGATGGCGACGGGGATCTGGATGTTGCCGCCTCCAGCTGGGTGCATGGCAACCGCTTCGATTGGTTCGAGAATGTTGGTAGCCCTGGCTCGGGCGAGTCGTGGGTGCGGCATGAGATTGAGGGGATGGTTCCGGAGACTCGTACAATTGCCGTGGCTGACTTCAATCGCGATGGGAAGCCGGACTTGCTGGGGACTGCACGGGCGGGGAATCAAATTGCCTGGTATGCGAATTCGGGCAAACCGGCTACCGAATCGTGGAAGAAAACGGTTGTCGATGGCACGACACTCGCCCCAACGCATGGGCACCCTGTTGATCTGGATGGGGACGGAGACCTGGACGTGTTGATGGCGTTTGGACTTGTGGCTGCTGTTGGAAATGATGCTTCCACATCGCATCAGGTTGCCTGGTATGAGAATGTTGGAAAACCTGGGTTGGGGGCGGAGTGGAAGAAGCATCAGATCGGTACGAATTTCCCGCAGGGATTCGAAGCAGTGGCGGGGGACCTGGATGGTGACGGCGACCAGGATGTCGTCGCGACCAGCTGGACGGGGGCGGGCCAGATTGCCTGGTTCGAGAATACCGGCGATCCAACCACCGGCTGGAAGCAGCACTCGTTAAAAGCCAACTGGCCGAACGCGGTCACGGTGATTGTCACGGACCTCGATCAAGACGGCCGGCTGGATATTGTGGCGTGTGCCGAACGCGGGGCGAACGAGTTACGCTGGTGGCGCAATGTGCGGCCAGTTCCTGCCAAGTAGTTGTGTCGCGAGCCGCCAGACTCCTGAATAAACATCGATCTGGCGGCAGATTTCTTCCCCAGCTACGATGACATCATGATGAGTGATGTTCCGCCCGATAAGAGTGCCCCTGCTGATCGATCTTGGCTGCCCCGAACTGTTTTTGGTTCTGCGGCCGTGTATTTGGGGGCGTTGATTCTATTGATCGCCATCTGCGAGGAAGCCAGCAGTAGCCTGCCCGCTTTGCCGCGATTCTGGTATGTCCATCGACCGGTGTTGATCGGTCTGGGGATTCTGATGATTCCTGTGGGTGTGGCTGTACAGGCCGGACGCCCGAGTGTCGAAAAACGTTGGAAGCCCGCGCTCGCTGGAAGGCGATTTCGTGAGGTCCGAGTTTATTCGCGCGAAGGGTGTCATCTGTGCGATGAGGCCGTCGAGATCTTGTGGAGTTCGCTCTATCGCCCCTACTTGCCCGTGCCGGAAGTGATTGATATTGATGAAGATCCGGAATTGCGAGCTCAATTTGATGTGCTCGTGCCGGTGGTCGAATTTGACGGCGAAATTCGCTTCAAAGGTCGTGTCGACGAGAATTTGCTGCGGCGTTTGATTGAAGGAACTTCACCACTGTAATGCAATCTTTTCAAAAACGATCGCGGTCGCTTGAAGGCTGAAGATCAAATGTGGGTTGAGGTAAGAGCTGGGGTTCAGGTAGTTATTGTTAGCGAATAGCGATAAATTAGAGAAAACATCGGTCGTTACTTGTTTGAATCCTGCGGGATTGGTACATAATTAGCTTCGGCAAATTCTCGAGGGGTGGGCGATGGTCGTTTGCCTCGACAGATGAGAACCAGCCGGTTTGATGGTGTCGCCTCCTCAACATTGCGCACCAGTTAATTTTCAGATGTATGGAGGATGGATCGTGCGAATTGCATTAAGTTTGGGGTTGGCGGTTCTGTTCTTGGCCGCCAGTATCGCCGGGGCTGCTGATGACAAGCCCAAGTACACGACCAAAGAAGTCATGAAACTGGCTCATGGTAAAGAAAAGCTGCTGAATAAAGTCGTGGAAGGCAAGGCCTCCGACGAAGAGAAGAAAAAGCTCCTCGAACTCTACGAAGAGATGGGCAAGAACAAGCCGAAACCGGGCAAGGGCGACGCCGAAACCTGGAAGAAGCTGAATGATGCCATCATCACTGCGGCTAAGGACGTGGTTGAAGGCAAAGAAGGTTCGGCCGATGCATTGAAGAAGGCCACCAAGTGCGGCGACTGCCACTCGGCATTCAAATAACAGTTGCTTGCAGCGTGACAACATAAAATCAATTGCGACCTGCCGAGCTTTGTTCGGCAGGTCGTTCTCTTTGATGGAGACTTTTCAAAGAGTGTCCCTCGTTGAGAGGCGCTGCTGGGGTGCGGGGCGTAATTGCCCGTGGCGTTTCTATAAAAAATATTTCCAATTCATTCCTCGTAATTGAGCTCGACGTCTGTGCGTCTTCTAGTCTCTGAGTTTGTTTGCAGCGGCGCCTGGGCCGAGGAATCGCTGGATTCAACCCTGATCGCAGAGGGGCGGTCGATGCTGCTGGGCGTGTTGCGCGATGCGACAAAAGTTCCCGGCTTGGAAGTTGTCACGATCTGGAGCGCCCATCGCGAACGATTCCCTGTGGAGGGGGTCGCTTTTCAACTCGCCCATTCGCCTGCTGAGGAAATTGAGCTCCTGGCCGAGTTGGCCGCGTGGGCCGATATCACGTTGCTGATTGCCCCGGAATTCGATGGCATTTTGACGCATCGAGCGTTGCTGGTGGAAGGTGTCGGGGGGCGGCTGTGTGGGCCGCATCCTGTGGCGATTACGACTTGTGCTGATAAGTTCGAGCTTGCCGAGATCCTGCACGCTGCTGGTGTGCCCACGATCCCCACGGCAGAATTCTCCCCCGCTCATGCGACCGCCGAGTCCGTCACCTACCCGTGCGTGATCAAGCCCCGAGATGGGGCGGGATCGCAAGAGACGTACCTCGTGCGGACGCCAGCGGATTTTGAAAGCCTGCTTCCCACATGGAAGAAGTCGTCGCTGCTGCGGCAAGCCGTCTGTCAGCCTTACGTTGCCGGCCGCGCGGCCTCTGTCGCGGTGTTGGTGACTCCGGAGCAGTATCGCTATCAAGCCTTACCCCCGTGCGAACAGACGTTGGATCCCAGTGGCCGATTCACTTATCAAGGCGGTGTTGTCCCGGCTCGCGACGTCGATGCTGCGGCCTTGCAGGCGGTCGCTGTAGAGGCCTGTCGGCAGGTTGCCGGGCTGCGTGGTTATGTCGGAGTGGATTTGATCATCCCTGATAACGATCCGGCTCATCCGATCGTGGTTGAGATCAATCCCCGCATCACGACCAGCTACCTGGGGTATTCGAAGCTGTGCCAGCAGAACCTGATGGCCGCCATGTTGCGAGCAGATTCTGCCTCTCGGGAACTGACTTGGAAGGCGGAGCAATTCGAGTATTTTCCCCAGGGTGAGGTCAGGCGTTGTTTGTAAAATGTCAATATCTGACATCAAGGTGCGAAGACGCAAAAATAGGGCTGCGCACTCGGCCTTCGTTTTCTTTTTTGGACCTTCGCGGCACGACGTGAGAACAAGTTTTTCCCATCAGTCCACGTGACGTGATTGCGTTTCATCGCGACGAGCAGTCGCTCAAAAGTTGATTTCATGTACCCCGATCTGCCCGTCAGGCCCATCCCCACGAACCTCATCACCGGCTTTCTAGGTGTCGGCAAAACGACCGCCATTCTGGATCTCGCGGCTCGCCGCCCGCCGCACGAACGCTGGGCGATCCTGGTGAATGAATACGGTGAGGTCGGCCTCGATCAGGCGATGCTGGAAGGGAGCGGCGATCCGGGTCTGGCGGTGAGTGAGATTGCGGGGGGGTGCTTTTGTTGTTCGATGGAGCTGCCGCTCGACTGGACGCTCGACGCCTTAATCCGCACCGCGAAGCCGCATCGTTTGGTGATCGAACCGACCGGCCTGGGGCACCCGGCTCGCGTTCTCGATCATCTTCGTAGCTCCCGTTTTCGCGAGATACTCGATGTGCGAACAACGATCTGTCTGGCCGACCCGCGAGACTTTGAAAACCCTCGCATTTCAAAATCGCTGGTCTTTCAGGACCAGCTCCATCTGGCCGACATTGTGGTGATCAACAAGATCGACGTGGTGGCCCCGGACGTCGTCACTCAGTTTCAGGGCTATGTCCAGAATGAACTGTTCCCGGCCAAGCTGCTGGTCGCCACAACACAACAGGGGCGCTTGAATCACGAGTGGCTCGATTGGCGAGTGGATGAGGTTCGCACCCCTCTCTTCCCCGAGGCCCACCCCGCTACTGCGCATTTACAATCAGAAGCAGTCCCGGAGGCCACACTGGTCTCGCTGGACACCGTTGTCCCTGCGGCATCGCAACATCACACCCCGGGCCACCCCATCCGCTATCCGGCCTCGAACGAGCCCAGCGATCATTGTGGCTGGATTTTCTCTCCAGAAGACATCTTTGACCGAGACACCTTACTCGACATGCTCGGTGGCGGTTTTTCCATCCGCCGGATCAAGGGGGTTTTTCGTACTGCGGACGATTGGATCCAATTCAACCGAGCCGGCTTTGAAATGTCAGTCACTTCCACATCCTACCGCCGAGACAGTCGGGTTGAGGTCATCCTGGACCACGCTTCAAGGCGCTGGGATGAATTCCAGTACGAGCTGTCTCGTTGTCTCCTCGTTAATCACCAGTAAATGGCAACGGTCTAGGAAATGTCGGAAGGTGTTCCAGGACCGTACGCTGGAAATTTACAGGTTTGTTCCTCCTCGATGTTGATTTTGAAGGGGATTTGAATTTGTGGAGGCGGGCTTGCAGAACGGTCAGCGTCCGATCAGAATTTTTCTCGGCGCGGGTCTAGAACTCGTTCCCGAATCGGATTTGCCATCTTCAACTTGTTAGGGAGGCATTGTGTCGACAGAGCAACCTATCACGGCAGCGGACCGCTTGAGTGAATTGAAATTGCCGCTGAGTTCGAACGTCAACTACAAGTTGGATAGTCTGTTCCCCGTATTGACGGGTTGGTTTGCTAACGGTCAGATCAAAAAGAAACATAAGCTGATTCAACAAGCTGAAGCGACTCTCGAAGAAGTGTTGCGGCCTGGGGAAGAAGTGCTCTATGTGGCGAAGGGGGTTCAGTACTCATTCTGGGAGCAATATTTCCTGGGGATCTGGGCCAATTTGATCAATCAGACGGTCTTCGTCCTGACGAATGCGCGAATGTTATTGTTTCATACCAATACCAAGGGGAAGCCCAAGGATATGTATTGGATGATCTACTACAGCCAGATCGTGCACTTCAAAGCCAGTTGGTTTAACGGCTCGTTGGTGGTCAAACTCAAAGATGGCAAGACCTTCAAATTTGCCGGTTTCACGGGGACAGACAAAAAGCAGATGCCGCTGGTATTTCAAGCTGCTGCTGCGAACTATCAGGCACGTGGGTTCGATCCCCCCGTTTCCCAGTCACGAGAGAATCTCTGTTCTTACTGTTGTGCCGTCGTTCCGAAAGACGTGACGATCTGCCACACGTGTGGGGCCGAGTACTGGAAGCCCAGGGATGTGGCCCTGCGCAGCCTGGTTTTCCCCTCGTGGGGCGATTTTGTGATGCGACATTATATTGTCGCGATCATGGAGCTAATCGGCTATCTCGTTGGATGGCTGATCATGGGGACTATTGTCCTACATGCGATTGCAAAGGGTGACCAAGAAGTGATTGGGGTTAGTGCTGTAATTTTGGGGGCATTTGTTGCCTTCACGCACATTCCTGATGCGGTACTCACGTACTACATCGCGAGTAAAGGGCTGAATCGTCGGCGTCCACCCGACCCCGCCCGAATCCCCGCCGCTGAAACTGACGTGTGATTCGATCACGAACTCTCGCGATGTCTGCCTGCAAATCGCGGTGAATCTCCGTTTTTGCACAAACAGCAACGAGATGTGAACCGAAACCCTGGAACATACGTTATCTCACGTGTGGTTGATGACGGTGTCCCGGTCACGCTGGTGATGTCTGCGCGGATTCACTTGTGAGTCCGCAGCGATTCCGGGGCTACTTCACATCCAATATCGCGGGGGCCGGGATTTCGTTTTTGCGTCGCTTGTCGAAGCCAGGACGATTGCCAGTCCTGTTCTCTGGCCAATACGACGTGCGAATTCCCGTTCACCATCAGGAGTTGTGGAATGATCATCACCACCGGTAACGACATCCAGGGTTATGTGATTACTGAATACCTCGGAGTGGTACGTGGGATCATTGTGCGATCGACAGGCTTTACGAAGGGACTGATTGGCACGCTCCGCTCGATCTGGGGCGGCAACATTCCAGAGTATGCGTCGGTGTGCGAGGAGGCACGACGGCAGGCGTATGACTTACTGATCCAGCATGCTCAGGAGCGAGGTGCGGATGCGATTATTGCGATGCGCTATGACGCCACCGAATTTACAGCAGGGACGACCGAAGTGTTGGCCTATGGAACCGCCGTGAAGTGCCACATGTCTTGATCGAGTGTTTTTTAAACGGCGCGACCCGTCGCAATATCCCACACGTAGACATCGTTATTCCAGTCAATGGCTTCGACGCGGTTTTCGCTCAGTGTGAATTTGTTGGCGTAAATATCAGCGCCACCATGAGTCCATTCGACTTTTCCCTGATAGGAGAGCCGTGCAATTTCTAGCTCGCCATGCGAGAGATAGCACCGATGTTTCGAAGAGTGATAGATGCCAAAGCACGTTGCCTGGTCAGTCTGTGTCTTCCAATTGATTTCCAGAGACGGCAACTGCAGAGAGACGATAAAGGGGCCGACTGCGATGACCAGTGAGTCGTCATGTACGACGGCCGAATTTTCATGAATGCCGGTCGTTCCGCCGGAGGCAGTCAAGATGCAAGTGGTGGTTACTCGATCGTCCGTGCGAGAAATTACGCGAACGGTATGCAGGGTTGACGGCTGAACGACTTCGTCGTTGAGGTGGTAAACCTGATCGTAACGATGCCCGTTATCTACGGCATTGAATGTGTATGCCGGGACGCAGTGGAGCTCAACGGCAAAGTTTCGGCACAACAACGGGGCTACCATCTGTTGTGCCTTCGCGTGGCGCTCGCAGTTGGAAAAGCGGCGGTCCGTGAGTTGTCTTGCTGGTCACTCGACATACCGTCCCCGGTTGGGCTCACCGCGCGATGCGTTGACTAGTTGGCCTGGATGCGGAAGAGGGATTTTTCTCCGCGGATGAACAGGGCTCCGTCGCCGATGGCGTAGGAGGCTTGGGTCTTCTCACCGATGGGGTTCTTGGCGACCTCTTCAAAGGTGCGGCTGGGCTTGAGGATCGTGGTTTCTCCCGCTTCGTCCAGCAGGAAGATGTGGCCGTCCGCGTAAATGGGCGATGAGGAAAAATTGCCGCCCACCCGTTGCTGCCAAATTTGTTCGCCCGATTCGGCGTCCAGACAGGTAGCGACTCCGGCGTCGCTGATTAGATAGAGTTGCTTCTCGACCATCAGCAGTGAAGCACTGTGGGGTACGGCTTTTGTGAGTTTCCACGCCACGTGAGTGTCGGTGACGTCTCCTTTTCCGTCCGGGCGAATGGCCAGCAGAGTCGGGCGGTCGTAGCCGGTGCAGACATAAACCAATCCGTGGGCATACAGCGGCTTGGGAATGACGGAATAGCCGTCGTACTTGACCTTCCAGACTTCCTCGCCTGTCTTGGCGTCGTAGGCACAGACGGCTCCTGGACCGGGGCTGACGACGAGCGTCTGGCCGGCATAATTCAGGACCAGTGGCGTTGTGAAGGCAAATTTTTTAGGAGCTTCGGGTTCGCTGCGGGCCGTCTTCCAGGCAATTTTGCCCGTGTCGGCATTCAAGGCGACAACGAACTGCACGTCACCGCCGTCGCAGCTCATGATGAGGTTGCCGTCAGTGAGTACCGGCGAGCCGCCGCTGCCGTGGACGTGGGCGTAAACCAGCTCTTCGTTCTTCCACAGAATTTTCCCCTCGAGGTCGAGGCAGGCGGTGCCGTGGGTACCGAAGTGGACGAACAGCCGCTTGCCGTCAGTCAGCGGGGTGGGGCTGGCGTAGCTGTTCTTCGGATGAATTTTGATCGACCGCTTGCCGTCAGTGACGAAGACTTCGCGGTTCCAAATGAGCTCGCCAGAATGGGCGTCGTAGCACAGCGTGCGGAGTGATTGAGCGTTCTTGGGCTCGTCGACGGGTTCTGCGGTGGTCAGATAGAGCCGCTTTTGGAAGCAGATTGGCGAGGACCAGGCTTTGCCGGGGACTTCAATTCGCCAGGCGACGTTTTCGGTTTCGGTCCACGCAGTGGGCAGGCCAGTGACGGTGGAGTGTCCGTTCCCTTCCGGGCCACGGAACTCGGTCCATTCTTCTTCGGCGGGGAGTGCGACTCCCCAGAAAGCCAAGGCCACGATTGTCATCAAACCAGAACGCGACATTAAGCCACCCCTGCCGAAGTGAGAGCGCACTGAGGATTTGTGGAAACTTGGTCTTGTCTTGAGCCGAAATGCGAGCGGAACACCCTGGCTGCTACGGATGATCGTGGCAGCCAGGGGTGATTGCCGGTTACGTGTCTTCGATCTTGATGATTTCCAGCTTTTGCACGGTACGGGGCAGTTGGATTTCAACCTTACTGCCGACCTTTTTACCGAGCATCCCTTGGGCCAGAGGGCTGGAAGTCAGGATCTTCATGACGGGGCCGCTGTAGTTGTCTTCGCCCGGACCGACGAATTCGTAGATCTCTTCGGATCCGTCTTCAATATCGCGCACGGTGACACGACTGCCGAACGCGACGATCCCCTTGGGCATCGTCGACTTGTCGACGATATAAGAGGCGGCTATTTGTGTCTTTAATTGATTAATGCGCGCCTGGGTCATCCCCTGGGCCTCGCGCTGGCCATGGTATTCCGCGTTTTCGCTGAGATCTCCTTCGGCGCGAGCCTCGGCGATTTTTTCAGCAATCCGCGGCATCTCGACGTCTTCGAGCTCCTTAATTTGTTCGCGGAGTTTGTCGTAACCTTCTTGTGAAATCGGGTGCCGTTCCATTCCCACTCCTTCATCCGGGCCGCCAGTGCGACGCGGGACTACGCAGCCAGCCAGTATCTCGCGAGAGATCCAGCAATTGTTAGCGTTGAGGGACAGATTCAATGTACACAAAATCAAAAGTAGGGGCGGCCAGTGGTGCCGTCCCTACTTTTGTTTGACACTTAATTTTACACGATCCTGTGGTCGAAAACCCCTCTGGCGAGTCAAATTGAGAGATTATTCTCGACCCGGCAGAAGGCCCGTACGCCGGGAGAGATATCGATCAACATGATTATTTACCGATCGCCGAGGCGTTCGCAAGTCTGGATTTCAATTCAGATCTACACGGACGACCATTGGTTGCTCTTGGCACTGCCCAAAACGGCATCGCAAACCTTCTGGGTTTCGACCGCTTCGCGGAATGTCGGTGAGCAAGGCTTGTTGTCTTCAAGGGACTTCAGGAAGTCGGCAACTTGGTGTACGAACGTGTGTTCGTAGCCAATCTGCAGACCGGGGACCCACCAGTGCTTCATGTAGGGATGATCGCTATCGCTGACGTGAATCGAGCGCCAGCCGCGGACGATGCCGTCGTCGTTGTGATCGAAGTACTGCAGGCGATGCAAGTCGTGCAGATCCCACTTCAACGAACCGTATTCGCCGTTGATTTCCAGGGTATACAGAGCCTTGTGACCACGGGCATAGCGGGTTGATTCGAACAGACCCAGCGACCCATTGGTGAAGCGGCACAGGAAGGCACAGGCATCGTCGATTTCGACCTTCTCGACCTTACCGGTCAGCGTGTGCGTCCGCTCCTTGATGAAGGTTTCGGTCATAGCGTTGACGGTGCTGATGCCACCGTTCAGCCACAGTGCCGTGTCGATACAGTGGGCCAGCAAGTCGCCAGTCACGCCGCTACCGGCAGCGGCAGCGTCCAGACGCCACAACGCGGCGCCACCTTGGGGCAGGTCTGCCGAGATCGTCCAGTCCTGTAGGAAGTTGGCTCGGTAGTGGAAAATCTTGCCCAGCTTGCCGGAGTCGATGATTTCCTTGGCGAGCGTGACGGCGGGGACGCGGCGGTAGTTGTACCACACCGTGTTGGCGACGCCGGCCTTCTCGACGGCGGCGGCCATTTCTTCGCCTTCGGCCGTGTTCATCGACAACGGCTTTTCGCAGAGAATCATCTTGCCGTTGGCTGCCGCCGCCAGGGCGATCTCGCGGTGCAAATTGTTGGGCGTGCAGATATCAATGGCGTCGATATCTTTCCGCTCAACGACTTTACGCCAGTCGGTTTCGATGGATTCGTAGCCCCAAGTGTCGGCAAATGCCTGGCATTTTTCCTTGTCACGAGCACAAACGGTCTTGAGGACCGGGTGGTACTGGAGATCAAAGAAGTTGTTAACGCGGCGGTAAGCGTTCGAGTGGGTCCGGCCCATGAAGCCGTAGCCAATCAGGCCAATGTTAAGTGGTTTCGACATAGGGTAATCCTTCGGTCGGAAATTGTTCCAAGGTGCCAATCGGGCGATTCGGCAAATATATCGGGTTCGAAACGAGCCGGCGACTGTCGCCGTTATTCCTTCCAGCCATGTGCGTCGCGAACGGCGATCATGGCCGCCAGGATGTCGTTCCACGTTTGTTGCTTGTTCAGCACGTCGTTCGGGAACATGCATCCGTCCCAGCAAATGTGACGAATGCGTTGAGTCACATTGCCGTAGTTGTCCCGCAGCCAGAAGCCGGCGTGGTGGGGAATGTTCAACTTGCCATTCGGGTCGTTGGCGAGGCAATGGCGGCCGGTCTTGTCGTGCGAGCCGCTTCCCTTGACCGTGGCGTCGTTCTGGGCGACATGGAAGTCGATCGTCCAGGGGCGGAGTGCCGCGGTAAGAGTCTTGAGAGCCTCGTCCAGCGTTGTGCCGTTCTTCCAGTCGTATCCGGCGGGCAGCAGGGCGTCTTCGGGAGCATTGTAACCCAGCGTATAGAGCAGGGTGTGGGCCATGTCGGCTTGGAATCCAACGGTCCCGGGGCGGTCGGTCAACTCGAGCAGTTGCACCATCCGTCGCCAGCTGTGCATGCCGGCCCAGCAGATCTCGCCTTCGGCTGCCAGGCGCTCGCCAAAGTCCTTGGCGACGTCACCCGCTTCGCGGAACGTGGCGGCAATCCGCTTCGTGTTGGTTTCGGGATCCTTGGCCCAATCGCCAGGGCCAGCGGCCGTGTCGATGCGGACGATGCCATTCGGACGGATGCCCAGTTTCCGCAGTTTTTCGCCAATGCGGCAGGCTTTGCGGACGGCGTTCACCCAATTCTTACGTTGAGTTTCATCACCCATCGCCGACCCATCGAACCACACGGGAGCGACGACCGAACCGACTTCAAAGCCCTTCGCCGTAATCTTGTCGGCGAGGCGTTTGACGCCATCGTCATCCAGGTCGATCGAGATGTGGGGCTCGTAGAGAAACAGATCGACGCCGTCGAACTTCGTGCCGTTGACCTCGGACTTGGCCGTCAGGTCGAGCATCGTGTCGAGATCAATAAACGGTTCGGCGTCCGGAGACCCTTTGCCAACGAGACCGGGCCACATGGCGTTGTGGAGTTTGGGGAAATTGTTGGCGCTGGACATGGTGGTGCCTCTTGGGGTTATGGTGTGTTGGCCAGACGAGCATAAAATGACGAATGACGAAACCAGAATGACGAATGAATGACTAATGACCAAATCCGAAGGTCAGTCGTTGGTCAAATGTCTTCTCGGTCGGGACGACTTCTCATGATCGCGGCGAAGATCAAATTTAGCTCTTTTGCTTCTTGCCACAAAGGCCTGGCACGATCTTTTAAGGTCTCGTCGGCGGTTGCCAACATTCGCAACCAATGCTTTGTCTCTCTGGCTTCTTTCTTACAAATGCAAATCTTGTGACGGAAATCCTTCTTGGATTGCGCGTCATCCGCCTCCGAATAATTCGCTCCGACGCTGGTGCCGGAACGAATCAATTGACTGATGAGAGGCACGGTAATCACGTTTTGCGAAATGGTTTTCGCGAAACGAATGACGTCTTCTCCGAACTTGGCAGTTCGTTCTTCCAGATCGAATGACCCATTCGCACCGGTCTGCCGCATGATGGCCGTCCTGGAAACGAATCGAAAGCCTGGGATTCTGAGGTCAACGCTCAGAATTCCAGGTGAACACGCTCTCGAATGACGCCCCCGAATATCAAACGTCAATCCAAATCATTGGGATTTGGACATTCGTCATTCTTTCGACATTCGGATTTCGTCATTCGACATTAACAGCTTACTTGCGTTTCAAGTTCTTATGCGCCCCAACTTCCGGAGCATCCGGGCAGGCATCCGGGCCGAAGTAACGCAGCGAAACCAACGGCTCGGTGCCGGTGTTCTCGATGGTGACTCCTTCTTTGGCGGCCGATTCGGTGACGAAAACTTCGTCATCGGTCATCTGGCCGTAGCGGATCATCGCCGGAGTCTGCAGACGCAGCTTGCCGATGTAGCCTTCACCTTGCACGGTGATCCAGCCGTACGCGCCGCTGTCCTTAATGACGCACTTCTTGCCCGGTTCGACGGTCAGTTCCTTGGCGGTGAACAACTGCTTGCCAGCGAACTTGCCGTACACGATCCAGCGGTCGACGTAGCCTTCCTTTTCGGTATTGGTGACGGGGACCGGCTCGAGATAGTGATTGTCTTTGAAGTTCGGGTCGATGTTCTGTTCCCAGTCCAAAGCGTCAACGATGTACTTGTTATCGTTGTGCTTGGCTTCCGGGAAGTCCTTGGTCAACAGCGCCCGCGGAACCGCGCGGCCTTCGACCAGTGACTGGTACATGCCGAAAACGTCCGAACCCCACTGCGGTTCATAGGTGACGAGCGACCCGGGAGCGTGCAGCACGCCTGGAGGGACCAACCAGCCCGTGCCCGTTTGCAGGCGATAGGCTTTGGAATAGTTCAGGATCCCGTTGTCTCCTTCGTTCCAGCGGTCCAGGCAGCGGACGATGTCCTGCTTGGTGGTACCGGGTTCGAAGCCCATGAATGTGTACGGGAAGTTGTTCCCGATCGCATTCATCTGGGGAGGGAAGTAGTACGATTCGGGCTTGCCTTCCTGGCCGACCAGCTTGGCTTGCTTGTCGTTCTGGTGCATATGGTGGGGGATCGGCCCCATGTTATCGAAGAACTTGGAATAGACCGGCCAGCGGTTGTACTTCTTCCAAATGTTCTTACCGACGATGTCTGCGCCCAGTTCGGACACGGCATCGCGCAACGTAAATTGCTCTTTGCCGAATACGCAGAAGCTGAGACCTTCCGTTTCGCCACGGTTGTCGTTCATGGCGATGGTCGTCGAACCGAACCAGCGTTCATCGATACCACCGCGATGAGTTCCCATCGCGTAGTAATCATTGGGGTGCAGCTTGAGCCGCTTCCCGGGCTGCAGGAATGAACGAGGAACCCAGGTCGGAGACAGACGTAAAATACCACCACCGTCCGTTAGCGCGTCAGTTGCGAGCTTCGCCACATTGGCCATGTCAGACGTTTCTCCTGAACTGGGGAACTGCGTGATATAAGATCGAAATTGTGGAATTCGAAAAATGGCAAGATTGAACGCGGAATCTCACGAGAACGGCAGCGCCTTCTTGTTCTCGAAACCCTTCTTTTACCGCTGAAACAGCAGGCATTCAAGGATAAGGGGATGGCATAAGGCAATTGAGATGGGTTAGGCGAAGTGGGAAAAGCGAATGTTGAAACCCGGATGGCGAAAGAATCGCAACACTCGGATGGTGCTGGAGAGTTCATCCCCGATGTTTCCGGGAAGAGCCTGTCGCTGGAGTGAACTGCATTCCCATTGGGATTTGGTCATTCGACATTCTCTCGTCATTCGGATTTCGACATTCGTCATTGATCCGCTCCTCGTGACAATTCGTTCAGAAATTTGCTTGACACCTTACGGCGACTGTCGTAAGCTTTGGTTGTGTTACGACCGCTGCCGTAAAGGAGGTCTGCGATGGCCGAGGCAATGCCCACTCTGGGCGAAATGGAAATGCGAGTCTTGCGACTCGTGTGGCAGCTGCAACCCTGCACCGAACGGCAGGTCAGCGATTTGATTATTGCGGAACGCGATGTCGCTCGGACGACCGTGCTGAAGACGCTGCAGCGTCTGGAAGCGAAGCAGCTTCTGGAGCGCGTACCGGACTCGAGCCCGGTTCAGTTTCGGGCGTTGGTTGAGCAACAGCGGGTACTGCCCACGCTCATTGGTCGATTTATCAACGACGTGCTGGGAGGTTCGCCGGACCCGCTTGTCGCGTATTTTTCGGGGTCTGGAAAACTCTCCTCGAAAGATCTGACTGCCCTGCGCGAGATCGCCCGTAAGCTGGGGGAACCGACTCATGAATAGTCTCAGCTTGGAGTTGATTAATCGGAGTGCAGCGCGGTGGGCTGAAATCATCTGGGCCATTTCGTGGCAGTTTTGCTGTCTCGGGTTGGTGGTTCTGGTGATCCATTGGTCGCTACGTCGAGCGGCTCCCACCTGGCGCTATTGGCTGTGGCAGATTCTGGCGATTAAGCTGCTGTTGATGCCGTTCTGGACCGCCGCGGCTCCGTGGAAGGGGGCTGGATCTGATTCCGGTCCAGTCCCGATGGCGACCGTTGGGGGGCAGGCTGAGTCGCAGCCGACTCCCGTTCGGAAGTCGGTAAAAATCACACCAGCTGTTGTGCACGAACCGGGCCGAGCTCTACGGGCGGAATTGCCTGTTGAGTCAGGGCTCGCGGCAAAAGCAGTTCCTGAACGAGATGCTCCGTCACTCCCCCAGGCTCCTCGTGCCGTCGCGATCCACGCTGATCCAGTAGCCGCTCCGGTCACCGCAAAAAAAGTGGCGACAGCACCGTTGCCGATCACCGTTTCGAATCCCGTAGGCGTTGTGCAAAATCGTCCGGCGCCGACTGTTTCTGTTTCTCCGTCGGTAAGACAAGCGACCCCCGGGTTCTCATGGCAGGCTGGACTAATGTTGGCCTGGCTGCTTGGTGTCTGTTGGTATGTCCTACAGATTGTCCGGCAAGGAGCTGCCCTTAGTCGGCGGTTACGAGATGCTGAGCCCGCAGATCCCCAATTGGTGCAACGCGTCCGTGATTCCGCCGCACAGCTGGGAATGTCCCGAGTTCCCGAGGTGTTGATCCTGGATCAAGATATCTCGCCCTTCGTTTGCGGAATGTGGCACACGCGGCTGGTGATGCCGCGGGCTGTCCCAGAGTCCTTTGCGCCGGAACAGCTGGATCTCGTGCTGCTGCATGAACTGGCACACGTCCGGCGGCGAGATCTGATCTGGGGGTGGATTCCCGAAATCGGGCGAGTCCTCTTCTTCTTTAATCCACTGGTGCATGTCGTGTGCAACCAGATTCGATTTGAACGCGAGCTGGCCTGTGATCAACTCGCCATGTTGTCCTCGGGCCGCGATGCGGCCACCTATGCAGAGACGCTAGTCCGAGTTGTCGGTCAGCTCTCCAGTTCGGATGATTTAAGATTAGTCGCAGTCGAGAATTCACACGTCTAAAATCGGTTCGAGATTTCCAGTCTGACTGCTTCTAATGTAGTCGGGTGTGTCTAAATCCTATTTCCATGCAGTTCTGCAATGGAAAGGTTGCTTTCAACATGTCTTCGTCTTTCGGCCCCTGGTCCACGTCGATGTCGACGGGAATTCACGTTGAGCTCAATACTTTCTGGAGAAGAAGAATGGCCATGCTGCCGCAAATTGCTCGTTTGCAGCCCCGTTCATCGGGCCGCCGTCGCTGGAGTCTGGCATTGCTGGGCGTGGCACTTCTCGCGCTCCCCACTTGGTATGAGACGGCTCAATCGCAAGAGACCGTTCAGAGTCAGCCCGCAACTGGGAAACCTGCCATCTCGAAAGAGAGCGGTAGTAACGAGGTGAATTGTAAAAAGACCGCTAACGCTGCGCCCTCAAAAGCGAAATCATTACTCGGAAAAAATGAAGACCCGAGTCGAAAACTTGTTGGAGGAGGCGGTTCTCCCGCTTCCATTTCCAATGCCAATTCTCCCCCGAAGAAAGACCCGCCAGTGCAAGCGATGGCGGCACCGCCAGAAATCGAATTTCACCCACAACCATCGCAGGTTGAGCAGAAGATTCTTGATAAGCTGAGTCAGCCAGTAACGCTCGATCTCAAGCACGAAACACTGGCCGAGTTCTTTGTGATTCTGGCGAAAGAATATTCCCTCAATGTGATCGTTGATCAGGAAAAGTTCGAAGAAGAAAGTATCACGACTGACGTAGACGTCGGCAGTTTGGCGATCGCCGATATTTCACTACGTTCTGCACTAAAACTTATTTTGGATCGCAAGAATTTGGCCTTCTATATCGAAGACGAAGTTGTGAAGGTGACGACAAAAACCGATTTGCTGGGAAAGAGGTGGACACGCACTTACCCGGTTGGAGATCTGATTAGCAACTACGACGATTTAGAGTCGCTAGTTGTTGCCGTGGAGCAGGTCGTCACGCCTGGGGAATGGATGCACGACGATCCCTCTGGCTCACAGGTTTCGATCGTGCCGAACATGGGCAGCTTGGTTGTACGTCAAACATTACCGGGCCATGACGAGACCCTGGATCTCTTACGGTCGTTACGGAAGACAAAAGCCGAAACGGGGATTGTCAAAGGGATGGGGGCGCGGGCACGCCAAGCCGCTGAGCCGGTTCAAAGTATTAAGGCTAGTCGTGTTGGCACCACTGGCAGTGGATTCTTCTAACGAGATCGTCTGGCTTCAGTAAACAGAGTCGTCACCGTCGTTGTTTAAGGTCGTGTTTCATGAACCGTACCAAGCTGCATTTCGGCCCTTGGGCAACGTCCATCGCGACGGGCAATCGCATCGAACTCAATACGTTCTGGAAACGGAGAATGCAAATGTTACCACAAATTGCACGCTTGAATTCGCCTCTGTCTCGGCGTAGCCGCTGGAGTTTAGTGCTGGGAGCCATCGCCTTGTTGGCGCTGCCGACTTGGTGTGTGAATGCGCAATCTCCAGATGAGAAACCCGAATCGAAAGCTCTTCCAGCTCCAACGCCGGCCGCTGCAGCGGCTGTTGAACCGACACTTTCTCCCGTTGCGGCGAAGCCCGCGGCGGGAGCTGGGCAGTCTCGTCCGTCAGCAGTGGAGTTTTTGCCGCGGTACTCCGCCCAGGAGCAACAGATTGAGCTCGAACTGGAAAAAAATACAACCTTGGATTTTACGGATGAGTCGCTCGATGGTGTGCGTGACACCATTATGGAACGGCATGGGTTTAATATTATCATCGACAAGGTGCTTCTCGAAGAAGACAGTATCGCCACTGATGCTACCGATATCAACTTGAAAGTGAGCGAGATCCCGTTGCGGTCCGCTTTGAAACTGTTGTTGCAACCCAAAAGGTTGACCTTCGTGATAGAAGATAGCGTGCTGAAGATTACGACCGGGAGTGTGTCCGTTTCACAATATTTGACACGTACTTATCCTGTTCCGGATCTGGTCGGAGAGGTCACGGCTGATTTCGGAGATAAGACTGCTCAATTCAAGTTACTGATGGAAGCCATCAAACTCGGCGTCACACCTAGAGCTTGGATGGATGCCGGCCTGACAGAGTCGGGCAAGCCTGGTATGCCCGGAAAGCCTGCAAAACCGAATGATGCGGTCGCGACGATTTCGATGGTCCCCGCCTCCGGCAGCTTAGTCATCCGTCAAAGTTGGGAAGGACATGAAGAGGTCCTAAAACTGCTGAGAGCCTTGCGTCAAGCTAAGGTCGAATCGTCCAAAAATAGCGAGGTAAAACCGCAGCCGATAGTCCCCAGTTATTAGACAGATCTTTAAGGCGGAAGGTTCTCAATAGATGCCCTCTTCATTTGGACCTTGGGCGACATCCCTGTCGGCCGGAAGTCGAATCGAATTCTAGACCTTTTGGGAAAGGGAGAAGGGGTGTTGCCGAAGCCAAAGGTGTTGGATCTATTGTGGGGCCTGCGTGGAGCGAAGCGGATTCGCCCACAGCCGTGAGAGTTCGTCTCTCTTGTCGTAAGTGCTGTGTTGGATGTGATTTGCGTCCGCATTGAAATGGCGGCGGATTCTAGCGAAAATAGCCGGTTCGGTCTCGTTGGTAGAGTGAGCCGAATCACTGTTTCGTTGTTTCCTGTTTCGACTGAAGGAATGCGTCGCGCATCATGGCCAAGAATATGCTGGTTGCCCAATCGGGCGGTCCGTCTCCCGTCATCAACAATACGCTCCGCGGCATCGTCGAGACGGCTCGGCAGATGTCCGAAATCGGGACGGTCTACGGTGGCTGGCACGGGATCGAGGGTGTTCTCAAGGAAGAGCTGATCGATTTGTCGGCGCAGTGCCGCGATGAGATCGCCTTGTTGCGCACGACTCCGGCGGCCGGTTCGATCGGTACCTGCCGGTACAAGCTCAAGGAAAAGCAGACCGAAGACTTCGACCGCCTGATGGATGTGTTCAAGGCCCATGATATTGGGTACTTCATCTACATCGGCGGCAACGATTCGATGGATACCGCGAACAAAGTCGCCAATCTGGCTCGTTCTCGCGGGTTGGATGTGGTTGGTGTCGGTGGTCCCAAGACGATCGACAACGACGTGGGTGACAGCGAATTTAAGCTGGTTGATCACACCCCCGGCTATGGCAGTACCGCTCGGTATTGGACGCACTACGTGCAATGTGCCAATGAAGAAAACAATGGCAGCTGCCCGGCTGACCCGGTGTTGGTGTTGCAGGCGATGGGCCGCAAGATTGGCTACATCCCCGCCGCCGCACGTCTCGCCGATCCGCACCGCGAACTGCCGCTGCAGATTTATTTGGCCGAACGCAAGACGACGCTCGAGCAGATTCATCACAACGTCAACGAAAGCCTGAAGAAGGACGGCCGGGCCATTGTCGTGTTGAGCGAAGGGTTGGACGTCGGTGACATTGGCGTTCGCAAGGATTCGTTCGGACATGCTCAGTTCAGTTCTTCGGAATTGACCGTCGCACAGATCGTTACGAACTACTTGAACAAGGCTGGCCTGGCAGTGAAGGGCTCGGCCCGCTGCAACGTTCCCGGTACCGATCAACGTCACAGCATGGCGTATGCGTCGGTGGTGGACTTGGACGAAGCCTACTATGTCGGCCAGAAGGCGGCATTATTGGCGGCTGCCGGCGAGCACGGCTACATGGCCACGATCCTGCGAGCCGACCGCGACAACTATCAGGTGCGATACGACAAAGCCCCCTTGGCGGAAGTCGCCGAGAAGGATCGCAAGTTCCCCGACGTCTGGATCACCCCGTGTGGAACCGACGTCACCGATGACTTCATCAAGTACGCTCGTCCGCTGATTGGCGATGATATGGTGACCTTGCCGATTATCGACGGTCGCATCCGTCTGGCGAAGTTGAAGCCGATCTTCGCGAACAAGAAGCTGCCCAGCTACGTGCCGCAAGCGGACCGGGCGAAGTAATCGGTTCTGGGCCATGGCCTAACGTCCCTGATTGTCGACGTCGTGAAAATTCCTGCCGGCTGGATCTCTCGGCCGGCAGATCAAAATCTTTATTGCCTAGGAGTTTGTTGAAGTGTCAAGCAATCCGCTCGAGCAGTTGAGCAAAAAACATGAGTTCCTGGTCGCCATCGACTCTGATGGCTGCGCGTTTGATTCGATGGAAATCAAGCACAAGGAATGCTTCATTCCTCCATTCATCAAGCACATGGGTTTGCAGGCCGTTTCCAAGTATGCTCGTGAAGCCTGCGAGTTCGTGAACCTGTATTCCAAGGATCGCGGTGCGAACCGTTTTCCCGCCTATTTGAAGGCCCTCGACTTCCTGGCCGAACGTCCTGAAGTTGCTGCCCGCGGCGGTAAGATTCCGGCGCTGCAAGGGGTTCGCGACTGGGTGAAACGTGAGTCCAAGCTGGGAACGAAGACCATCGTTCCTGAGGCCGAAAAGACCGGCGATCCCGATCTAATCCTGGCGGCCAAGTGGTCGCAGGAAGTGGACGACACGGTGAAGGCCATCGTCCACGGTGTGCCGCCGTTCCCGCTACTGCGTGAGAGCTTGGAGAAGGCCATCGGCCAGGCCGACATCATTGTGTGTTCGGCGACCCCGAATGCCGCGCTGCAGAAGGAATGGGAAGAGCACGATATCGCTCGTTATGTCGGGGCCATTTGTGGTCAAGAAGTGGGCTCGAAGAAAGAGATCCTCGCTGCCGCCATCGCTAAGGGCTGGTCGGCCGACAAGATCGTGATGATTGGTGACGCTCCCGGCGACAAGGCTGCGGCGCTCGCTAACAACTGCCGCTACTACCCGATCAATCCGGGCGCTGAAGAACACAGCTGGGATCGCTTCTACCGCGAAGCTCTCGACCGCTTCTTCGCCGGAACATTTGCCGGCGCCTATGAAGCCGAATTGATTGCCGAGTTCGACGCCTTCCTGCCGGAAGTTCCACCCTGGAAGCTCCGCCGAGAATAGTTTGTTATCACGGCTTAGTGTCGTATCAGAAAGCCAGCCTGATCTCGCCCGAGATCAGGCTGGCTTTTGTCATTCCGAAGCAAATGCCAGGTGATTATCGTCTCTATTTGCTCGCTAGTGGCTGTTCGTCGGCTCGGGCTTTGGTGACGGTGTTTAGCAACTCCAGGATCTTGGAGACAATCTTGACCTCGGCCAATTCTTCCAGGCAGCTGGTACGGGCCCGCCAGGTTTCATATCCACCCAAGGCGTGCTGCTCGGGGGGAGGAATGTAGCCTTCACAGCCGTTGGCCAGTTCGATCGTGAACGTCGACTTCAACGGGCTGCGTTTCTTGATCGTGATGCCGCTGATGGCGAAGACTTCATTCGGGATTCCGGTGATCCCCAGTTCGCCGATCCGCAGTGCCTGCAGCTTCAGTTCGCGCGTCGGAGACATGTCGTTGAGCAGCACGGTTTCGCGAGCATAGATCTCTTCGCCTGTGCGTGGCTTCTTGAGCCCGAAGGCGTCGACGATTTTTCGCGCGTCGCGGACTTCATCGGCTGAAGGCATCCGCACGTTGAGTTCCAGGACCTGTTCTTCCATCACTAGCGGTACCCAGTCATGGAAGGTGATCTTCTGATAGGCTTCATAGGCGGCCTGAGCCACATCCGTGGAGACGCTGTCGATGCTATACATCCGGCGGGACGACTGGTTGTAGTCCAGCAACCACTGGTCGCCGCTGGTGCCATTCGAGTGCAGACCGACATAATCTTTATCCCCGTCTGCCTTCAGCAGTGCTTGCAGCTTGTTGCAGACCAACGGGAAGTAATCGGCAGAAATGGCCTTGGCACCGACATAGTGCATCGAAAAATTGGTCAGCGTGGCGAGCGGCTTGCCCTCGAGAGTCTGGACGGCAACGACCGGAACTTCAGGATCGGTCGGGCCCGTGGAGCGAAGCGCCTTGGGGTTATTGAACCCGGGGTGCATCTGAGCCAGGTCGTGTTGTTTGCCGCTAAAACGGTTGTTGGGAGCCGTGCCGGGTTGCATCAACCAGCGACGACAACCGACGTTCTTCTCATCGCGGCCCACACCAAATCCAATGCGTGCCGGGGCCAGTCGTTTGTGTGCCGTCGTGATGGCCTCGGCGATTTTCCCGGGAAGAAATTTGGTGTATTCCACGTCCGGATCGGTCCCCAGGCAACCATATACGGAAGGGGTCGAATGTGCATGCGTGGCAGCGGTCAGCATGTGATTGGTGGGGATGCCGGTGGCTTCGCTGGCCAGAGCCTTGGCTCGGTCGAGCAGGTCTCGGGGAATCATGCAGTTGTCGATGATGACAATGGCGACTTGAGTCTTGCCATCGTCCAGCACCAGGGCTCGAGCGTGTAGCCGATCATTGATTTCCGTCGCGATGACTTCCGTCATGTTGCCGTTCACGATGACCGGCAGCTTCACGGGGCTGATATCGATGGCAGCCGCACCCGCGCGAAAGACTTTCGCGGGTTGATCGGCGGCAAGCAGGGTGGGGCGACCTGGTTGAGGGGCTCTGCTGGTGAACGCGATAAGCAGCATCCCCAGGGATGCCAGAAACAGTCTGCGACGAGCGGGTAAGTAGCGTGTGGTCATAGGAGTCCCTTCGTGGCGAGTCAAGCAGTTGGCAGAATGTCGCGAGAGGCGGCCGCAATCAGATTTTTCAATCTGGCCACCGCTGGCTCGTGAACCGTTCGATCATACAGATAAGAGTTTGGCGATTTGATCGGCGAACGACAAGGAACTCATAGTCGTTGTTCGCTCCGCGAACTGAACGCGTTTGCAATATCCGGAAGGACTTCGATGTGCCATATGAAGCCTCGTGGGGCTACGCCGTGAAGGATTTTGGAACGTGAATTCTCAAGGAATTTTGAATTTGGCGGTGTTTCGTAGCATTGGGAGGGTGAGGCTCCTGCCGAACCGCTCAGTCTTTCCGCTCCCGGTAGACCAAGCGG
>JAZKFE010000251.1:0-3062 GCA_040386595.1 Planctomycetota bacterium
GCGAGGTTAAAATAGCCTTCATGGACGCCCACCCTATGAATCGAACATTATCCACTCCTTGGAAGCCCACCAAAGCCCAGATCCTGGCCGCACATAACAAAGTCATCCCGGATATCGCCGACGAAAATCTCGTTGTCCTCTTCGTCGGCATCAATCCTGGTCTCTATACCGCCGCCATTGGCCATCACTTCGGCCGCCCAGGCAACCGCTTCTGGCCCGCCCTGCATGGTGGCGGCTTCACGCCGCGCCTCTTCTCTCCCTTTGAAGAAACCCTGCTGCTGGACCTGAAGTTGGGCATCACGAACGTCGTCGAACGCGCCACAGCGCGCGCTGATGAACTGACTGACGGCGAACTTCGCGCTGGTGGCAAGCGTCTTGAGGCGAAAGTCGAACTCTGGCGTCCGACCGTCGTGGCCTTCGTCGGCATCGGTCCCTACCGCGTCGTCTCGGGCAATAAAAAAGCCGGTGTCGGCCTGCAGCTCACCCCGTTCGGCGGCAGCCACGCGTGGGTACTTCCGAACCCCAGCGGCCTGAATGCCCACTACCAGCCCGCGGCCCTCGCACAGCTCTTCGGAGAACTCTACCTCTGGGCCATGGCGAAGCACGAGCATCGCGAAGATTAGCGGCCCCTTTTACGGTGCCAGATTTACGGCACACCTCAATTAAATAACAATTCGAGCGCCGGATCTCGTAAAGGTTCGAGGTGGGAGCAACCAATCCGTCATCTAATGTCAAAAAGTCGACGCCCCAGGAATTCCATCTTACAGGCGTTCGATGAACGCGACTGGTCCCGCCCGCTAACACCCGGCGAATAATTTTGAACTTTTTCTGGGGCCATTCTCTGGTTGGAAACAGGTCCATTGGAGCATTGACCTGCCCACCCTGCGGAATATCGTTCGATCAGAAGCTCATTATGACGAGGCTGCAAAGCGCATGACGCGCGGCTAGCGTTTTCGTTAGTCTGGGGTTTGTGGCTCGTCCTTGACGTGACCTCAAGTCGTTTGTGGAGAAGGTGGCGTCTCCGCCACTTTTGCTTTTCCGAACAATCCCCATCCCAGCGCACCGAGCGCAATAACGGAACCGAGGATCGCGATGTGATTGACCGGAAAGCCAGCGACAGAGAAATAAATTCCCGAGAGCTGCCCGTCTAATGTCTCGCGTGTCAGATACGGCCTGCTTGAATCGTTCGTTTCAATAATCTGAAGGTCCTGGCCGGGCTGGATGCGACGAGCTTCTTTCGCGGAGACCATAAAACTGACTTCACCCTTGGGGGTTTCACCGAACACATGCGGTGCGGAAAACCCGCGGCTGTTCGGTGCATTATGGACGTCCGTGACGTGCATCTTGTAAGTCGGTTTCTCACGCATGGATTGGAAATACTTCGCGTCCGCGCCTCCCCACCAGATCAATGCAGCACCGAGCGGAATCACGAAAAACGCGAGACGAGGGTTTTGCTCGCAGGCGTTCATAATCGATCCCGACAGATTCTTTGCTCCACTCATGGCTCAACTCCTGAAAGTTTCCACACAAAGTTGTCACATCATCATCAACGGGCTCGTTCCACGTATGCAAAGTCAGGCAACACAGAAACGGCTCAAGACAGCACGGCACGGTAGAAAAGGGGACATTGCGTTTTTTAAATAAAGTCGGATGTCCCCTTTTTTACGCGGCTTTTTCACACCGCACTGATCGTCCCCTGACACTCGCGGCAGCGGAGCAGGTTAGGCGTTACCCGCTCACTTGGTTGCCATTTGAACGCTCTCGATTAGTGTGCCTGAAGGCGTTTTGTCATATCAATAAGAAATAGAGAACGGTTGGAAGTTTGTTCGATTTCAGAGTCGAGACAACAGGCCGCCAATAGAATTTTTTCAGGCTGGACTTCGGGACTGGGACGAATGGCAGTGGTGGCATTTCGAGAAGGGCCAGTCCACATCCGCCTGCTCGTCGCCTGCAGTCCGATGTGCAAAAGTATCCTGCCAGCTTAAGCCAATTCGCCCACTGCTGAACTTTGATTCGGATGGATTAGGAATCGTCCGCTAGGAAGTGAGGAGACAGTTGAACTCTCTAACTTCAGTCGTTGAATGTACTTTCGATGATACGAACGAGGCGTCTTTTGCCAAGTTGAACTTCCCTTTGGCTGGCAGGCTGCGCGACAGAAGAAAACCAGGGGCGCCTTTCCGCTCGTCGAGTAAGGAATCATAATGAGGCTGCCGGTCCGTGCGGAAAATAGGCATCCTCGGGGCGTCACGCTGTCGCAAGCCAGAGCACGTTTGGCAACAAGCTCTCTTGGTTCGCCCATGGGACTGTCAAAGTGAAAACGGGACTTAACAGGACGCTCAGCGTGCAGCTTCTGTCGAATTCGGCTATTAACACAGCGTTCTCGGTCTCCTTTGGAGCTGCGAGTGGTCCGTGTTGCCGCGGGTACAGTGAGTTTACGTGTGAAGAGGTTAGCTGATGGAAGTGACGGACTATGCCTTTTTTCCAACGCGGGTGGTGACAATCCAATTCCCGGACACCGACCCCCTGAATGCGGAGCTCTGCGATCTGTTTGATCGCCGGCCGGAGCTCGACGACAGGTCTAACACGCACCCCGAGGCGCTGAATTTGCTGCGACTGGCAGACACCGTGCCGGCGATCGAGCAGCTCCGGTCCATGTTCATTACAGGGGTGAAACACTGGTTGGAGACCGAGGGAATCGCGGGACCGGAGGGGATCGATCTGTTGCTCTTCAGCAACCGCATGGGCCGCGGAGAGTCTACGATTGTCCACAATCACAACACAGACCTGATCGGCATCTATTATGCCCAGACGGCGGTTTCCAATCGACACCCCATCCAACCGGCCGACGACGAAGACTATTTCGAGGCCGGCGACGGAGTGCTGGTGCTCCACGATCCGCGCTTCAATGCCAACCTGACCTCCGTGTGTCAGCGCGATCACATCAAGGTCATTCCGCGCCCGGGCCTGATGCTGATCTTCCCCGCCTACGTCTGGCATTCCGTAACGTCGCATCGCGGCGAGTTTCACCGACTTTCGTTTGCGATGAACTTCACGCTGCGCTG
>JAZKFE010000252.1:0-12524 GCA_040386595.1 Planctomycetota bacterium
CCATCACGGGTTTTTTGTGTTCGAATCGTTGGGAGGGTGAGGCTCCTGCCGAACCGCAAAGTCTGCCGAGAGCCGAAAGACCAAGCGGTTCGGCAGGAGCCTCACCCTCCCGGCAGCGAAATTCCAGCCCCGAACTTTTAGAACAATTCCCGAATGGGCTCGGCGTCGAACGCTGGCCAGGGGGCGTTGGTCGGTCCCGGAACGACGGCTCGTACGGCATCGACTCCGAGCGCGTGATACAGCGTCGCACAGAGCTCAGCAGGCGTCACGGGGCGGGTCGCGGGTGTGGCACCGAATTGGTCCGTTGATCCGACGACCACTCCGGGCTGAATCGGACCTCCCGCGAGTAACACCGACCAGGCACCGGTGTGATGGTCTCGTCCACCATAGCTGTTGATTTGCGGTGTCCGGCCCATTTCACCACACACGGCGACAACGGTTTCCGACAGCAGACCGCGGTCCGACAAGTCATCTAACAGGCCGCACAAGGCTTGATCGAGCTGCGGACACAACGTGTCGCGATAGTCGGCAGCATTGGAGTTCAAGCGACCGCCATTGGCATGCATGTCCCACGTCGCCTGATCCAGGACGGAACCAAACTGATTGATGGTCACCATCCGCGTTCCGCGCTCGACCAGTCTCCGCGCCTGCAAGCACTGCTGTCCCAACGCATGCGACCCATAACGCTGCTGCGTGGCCCACGATTCCCCTTGCACATCGAGCACCCTGCGGGGAATTGCCGCCGCGGTGATGGCGCTGGAAACATCGGCCAGATAGGGCCCCTGCTGCGGATTCAACCAAGCGGCGGTTTGACCATTTCCCCCGTCGACAAAATCGGGACCTAACGGTCCGCCCAGTACGATGTTAGCCGGCAAGTCCCCCGTGCTTCCCAGCAACTGTGACAGCACCGATCCGATGTGAGGTGACGTCTCGTTGTGAAAGAAACAACGTCCGGTCATCAGCAATTGTTGCCCCGCCGCGTGCGTGGCCGGACCGTCATGGAACATCGACCGGACCAATGCCACCTGATGCATCCGCTGGGCGATTCCCGGCAAGTTCTCGCTGATCAGGACTCCTGGAACCGATGTCGCACAGGCCGCGTCGATGTTCCGGAATTCCACCGGGGCGTCGGGCTTGGGGTCCCAAGTATCGATCTGGCTAGGCCCGCCTGCCAGAAAAATCATGATGATCTGCTTGGCACGCCGTGGCATGGGTGTTGTAGACAACGCCGCGTGTGCCAACCCCAGCTGCGTCGCACAGGTCCAGCCGACGGCACTGCTCGTCGCCGCCTGCAGGAATGACCGGCGGGACACATGCGACAGAGGACCACTCACGACCGTTGGCGAATGAGACATATCAGAGGATCTCGGCAAGTGATAAGAAATCGGCAAATATTTCAAGTGGGATCTCCCCGACGACCACCGTTGCGGGCGGTCTGCGAGCACCCCATCGTCCCACTTCAGCATTGTTACGCATCAGTAACCGATTGTACGACTGTCAGCCCGACCGAACCAGTTCCATGGGGGTCTCAAAACGATCCAGCACACGGATCTTCAACATCGCCAGGTCTGGTTGATCCAATCGCCCCGAGTCCACGAGCTGGAACGCCGCGGCTCGGGCTTCTTCCAGAATCGTCTGATCGCGTAGCAGATCGGCCACCCGCAGCGGTAAGTCACCATGCTGCCGCGTCCCGAGAATGTCCCCTGGCCCCCGCAATCGGAAGTCAGCTTCGGCAATTTCGAACCCGTTCGTCGACGCCTCCAACGCCATCAGCCGTTGCAACGCCTCGGACTTGTCAGTTTCCGTGAACAGGAAGCAATAGCCTTGGAACTCGCCGCGACCGATGCGTCCCCGCAGCTGATGCAATTGCGAGAGCCCGAACCGTTCGGCCTGAAAAATCACCATCAGATTCGCGTTCGGAACATCGACGCCCACTTCAATCACGGTGGTGGAAATCAAGGCTTGAATCTTGCCGGCTCGAAAGTCCGCCATCTGTTGGGCTTTCACTTCACGATCCATCTGACCATGCACCATCCCCACCCGAAAGCCTTGCAGCTCGGTATTCTGTAGCTCACGGTACGCGGCCTCGGCACTCATCATGTCTGCCGCATCACCGTTCGATTCCCCTTCCTCGACTCGCGGGCAGACCACATACGCCTGACGGCCGGATTCCAGCTTCTGGCGAATAAAATTCCAGGCCTTGCTGCGATTCCCCCCGGTGGAAATCCGGCTGGTGACGACCTTCTGCCGACCAGGAGGCAAGTCCGCATTGATCGTCAGATCGCCGTAAAGACCCGAACTGCGTCATACAGATACTGCGCGGGATCGGTGTTGCCGTCATGACCAGCATGTGCACGTTCTCGGTACCGCTGGAGAAATGCGCCCGTTGCGTCACACCGAATCGATGTTGCTCATCCACAACGACCAAGCCCAGCTTCGAGAACGACACATCTTTTTGAATGAGCGATTGCGTTCCGACCACCAGTTGGGCGGCCCCTGTTTTGATTTGCTCCAACGCCTGCTGCCGCAACTTGGGTGTCAGGCTGCCCGTCAGTAACAGCCGTTGGACTCGGCTGTGCCCCAGCAGTCGTTCGACCGTCTGCCAATGCTGGGAGGTCAGCAATTCAGTCGGAGCCATCAGGCACGCCTGATAACCGGCAGCCACCGCGACCAACATGCCGTAAATGGCAATCGCCGTCTTGCCCGCACCGACGTCGGCTTGCAGCAGCCGTTGCATCGCTTGCCCCGATTCCATGTCGGCAGAAATATCGTGGATCGCTTTGTCTTGTCCGGCAGTCAACGTAAACGGAAACAACCGCCGAATTCGGGCATCTACTTTGGGTGTCGTGGGTAACTTCGGCGCGGGGCTCCGCTGTCGCCAATACCGCCGCCGCAGGGCTAAGGCGATCTGGAAATCCAGTAAATCGTGGAAAATCAGGCTACGTTTGGCTTCTTCGGCATCGAGCAAGCTCTTGGGGAAATGAATCCTCTGCAAGGCGTCGCGGATGGGCGTCAACTTCCATGCGGTTTGAAATTCTTCGGGGATCGGATCCGGAACCAATTCCGCAAATTGCTGGACCACCTGTTGGGCAATCCGCCGCATCTCCGCCATCTTCAAGCCGTCGGTTAGACCATAGCGCGGCAGCACCGACAGGGCCGCCGAGGTCTCTTCATCGTCACCGATCCATTGCACATTGGGATTGGAAATCTCCCAGCGGCCCTGACTCCATTTCGGTTTGCCGGAGAAGACGACTTGCTCGCTGGGTTTGAATTTCTTCAACATCCACGGCTGATTGAACCAGACGCCGCGCAGGTAGCCGCCATCGCATTCCAGCAGCACGCCGACCATGACCCGGCCTTTGGTGAGCTGTCGATAATCGAGATCGACTACCCGCCCCAGCACCGATTGCACCCGGTCTTTTTCCAAGTCGCCAATGACGCGGACATCAGTCAGGTCGAGATAATCACGCGGCAAATACCACAGCAAGTCGGCAACCGTCTGGAGCTCCAGCTTGGCCAATAGCTCGGCACGTTTCGGACCAACTCCTGTGACGAACTGCAACGAGGTCAGGAGTGGATCTTCAGCAACGGACATGAGGGACAAATTCTCTTCCAGGATTTTTATGAGGCGGCCGGATAGTACTCCGGCCATAGTCGTTGTTCGCTCCGCGAACACAACGCATTCGCAGTGGCGGGGTGGAATTAGCATTCAGGTTCGCAGGTAACTTCACCCCACCACTGCGCCCGCGTTATGTTCGCGGAGCGAACAACGACTATCAACTTCGCAGCTCCGTAGAATACCACGACTCAATCCGAGATTGATCTACCGCCGGTGTTTTTTCTGGTTTCATGCAGTCGATGAATCCCATTGCCGCAGCTATTGTTGAAGGCCGACCGCGGTCTGACTCTAATACAGCGGCGTTCGGGCAGTTTCCTGCTTGTGATAAAATCTCTCTCCGATAAGGTTCTCAAAAATGCCCGCTCCTAAAATCCTGGCCTTCGCCGGCAGCTTGCGCGTTGGTTCCTACAACAAAAAATTGATTCAGATTGCTGTCGAAGGCGCCCGACAGGCGGGAGCCGAAGTCACGTTGATTGATCTGCGAGACTTCCCACTCCCAATCTTCGATGAAGATCTTGAAGCCCAAGGAACTCCCGAGAATGCACTCAAACTGAAGCAACTGATGTTGGAACATCAAGGCTTGATGATCTCGGCACCGGAATACAACAGCTCGATCTCCGCGGTGCTCAAAAATACGATTGACTGGATCTCGCGCCCGATCCCCGGCAAGCCGAGGCTGGCGTGCTATGTCGATAAAGTTGCCGTCCTGATGAGCGCCTCGACGGGAGCCTTGGGCGGCCTGCGCGGCTTGGTTCACGTGCGGGCGATCTTAAGTAATATCAACGTGCTGGTGTTGCCCGAACAGATTGCAATCTCCAATTCTGCCGATGCGTTCCATGCCGACGGACAGCTGAATGACGCGACCAAACAAGCCGCAATTCAAGGGCTGGGATCGAAATTAGCGACGACGATTGCCAAGCTGCAAAACTGACCAGCTGGTTTACTTGGGAACATGTTTCCGAACGATCGCTTGAATCATGAGATGTGCGGAGAGTCTCAATTGCTGGTGGTGGTGTTTCTGCATCAGTGTCGACCATTCTGATTGCCGAGTGACCACCGTTTCCCCGGGAATTGAGAGTTGTTCTCGAAAAAAACTCTTTCTCTACAAGTTTTTCTGGAGTTTTCAGTCACTGAATTTCTGCGGCATCAAAATTGCGTTAGGGGGCCGGAGTCAGCTCGTCCAATTCGGTGGAGAGCACTACGCCTTTTCCTGACAAATTTGCCCCGCGGACGTGTGTGCTGTGCAGACCTAGCTTGGGCTCGGACTGCTGCGACAGACGTCCTTAAAACAGTGAAAGCAAACAATCATGAAGATGACATCTCCGAAGACTTGGTTTCAAAGTCTGGGTTTGCTCGCTCGTCAACCGGCGAAACGTATTTCGATCTCGAAGCAACGTTGGGGTTATCAAGCCGAATGTTTAGAAGATCGAGCCTTGTTGTCTGCGGCGTCGGTGGCACCTGATACTGCCCCGGCTGAAGTTGTCACAGCCAACGCTCGAGCTGCAGTGCAATATCCGCAGGTTTCTGGAAATTGGAATGTCGAGGTCGCAGGTCTGGGGGCGGGTACGGCGACATTCACCCAACGGAATGCTCGTGTTGTCGCGATTGTCGATATTCCTGGCGTCGGTGAGATTACGCTTCGAGGTCGATTCTCGCGAGATAATCCTACCGTGTTGATCAGCAATACCCGCGTTAAGCTGCCCGAGCTGGGCCGCGTCAAACTTCACACCGAAATTAGTTTTCCGAACGAAACAAACCCGGCAACATTCACAGGAACTTCTGTGGGTGGCCAGCTAAATCTCGTGCTCACCGGAACTAAAAATGTCCCCACGATCATTTCTAATTCCAGCGTTGGGCGAGCTGCCGTCGTCCGGCCGGATGTCAGTGGGCCGTGGAACGTGACTCTCACCCCGTCCGGAGGTGCATCAGTCTCCGGTGTGTTGAACATCACCCAATCGGGGCGCACCGGTCAAGTGATTCGCGGCACCGTCGACACACCTGTGGATGTCACCTTTAAGTTGACCGGCAGATTCAAAGCTGGCGACACCGATGTGATTAAGGGCGTCGCCGTGTTGAAAGTCCCCGGCGAACCGGCCGTCCGAGCGAGATTCACCGTGACGTTAAACAACGATGCCACAGCCTTCACAGGCACGGCAGTTGTCAGGCAGCTGGGCACCATTAACATCGTCGGCACGGCAGGGATCGTACCGCCGATCTAATGCGGCATCGAACGTCGTTGCCACGCGACACAGCTGATGGGCAGCGTCAGGGCATTTTTGGATGCCCTGACGCTGTTTGCCATTTGATGGCCATCATTTCTAACAGTGGCACAAAAAAGGACTCACGGTAAATTGCCGTAAGTCATTATCTGGTAATGGCCGAAGAGGGGCTCGAACCCTCACACCGGTTTCCCGATACAGGATTTTAAGTCCTGTGCGTCTGCCTATTCCGCCATTCGGCCATCGTCTGTGGTCGGAGTGTCAAAATCGAACACTGTTCCGACTCCCAGAGATAGAGACGCATTAGAACCATGCAGGTTCGGAACGTCAATCTTGCCGTCACGAGTTCGGGAAACTCCTGCTGCGACGTGACGGGCCGCGCAGATCTTGCGATTTTTGACATCTGCGGGGACAAACGAGTTTCCCTATTCAAAATCGTCATAAACGATACTCGCCGCACATCATTCCGATTGTTCAGTATTTGAACAGTTTTGGTTTTAATGAAAGTGTGGACTGTATCGGCTTGCGTCCTCGTGTCTGGCAGTTCAAAGCCATTGATCACTTCCCGTTTTGGGGCGATCACAAAAGGCCACGTTGTATTGTGGCATCAAGTGAGGTGTCCCTCGCAAAATAGAACCTATGCTTACCTCGAATCGATCACTTTCTCGCTTTAGGGGAATGCGGAAACTTCGTGCTTACCGGGCGAGGATCGATACAATTGTCCTCGAAACGAGATCCGCTGCTCAGGGGCCTTTCCCGGGATCAACTAGCCTAGATTCAATGTGACGACCTCGCTGTTAAGTCACAGCCGTACCTTGCCGTGGTGAATTGTGTTCAAACGCACTCCAAATTCGCAGTCCCTTCTGAGTTGCGGCCTGCCCGTCGCGTGTGCGGCGGGACTGGTGGCGGGAAAACTTTTTGGGGGAGCAGCAGGTGGCGGCCTTGCTGGTGTTTCCGGTGTCGGGTTGATTGCCGGCGTCTGGGGCTGGTTCATGTCTCGACAAGCCGCTCGCCATGTGGCTCGGGATTATAAGAGCCGTCTGGCCGAAGCGTGCCGCGAACAAGAAATGCTGAGTCTGGGGGCTCAAATGGGCGTCTGGGAGTTGATTGTCGACCCGGACGAGACAAGCAATCCCGAACAGCGAATTTCATTTTCCACCAATTTGCTGGCGATCCTCCACTGCCCGCCCACCGAACGTTGGAATCGATTTGGCCATTGGGCCCGAATGGTTCACAACGATGATTTGCCGCGATTCCTCGGCGCCTTTCAACAACATCTGGCGACAGGCCGATCATTAACCATTGAACACCGGATGCGGACTCCTGATGGAGCCACGCGCTGGTTTGTCACGGCGGGCACGACCGAACGCAACGCCGACGGAGTTCCGATCCGCATTGTCGGAACCATCCAGGAAATCTCCGTTCGCAAAGGTGCCGAACAACAAATTGCCACAGAACAAGCTGTCTGGCAAGGACTGACCGATCGGCTGCCATTGCCTGACGTCTTAACCGGTTTATTGCGTGGCCTGGAAGCCGAAATTGACGGCGTCCAGGCGATTATGTGGAAGGCGGATACTGCCGGAAACTGGCAACCTTTCGCGAATGTTCGCGTTCCGGAAACCTACACCGCACATTGGAGTGGACGGCGTCTGACAGCGGACTATGGAACGCTGGGGGCGGCCATCACCTTTCACCGTCCCACCGTCGTGGAAGACGTCGGCACCGATCCTCTTTGGGACAGCTGTCGAGCCATCGCAACGTCGCATGGTTATCGTGCCACCTGGGTTTGGCCTGTGATTTCCAGTGAGGGTGTTCTGTTAGGGGCGATGGAGTTTCTGCTCGCCGAACCACGTCGCCCTACGTCACGGGAACGGGCTCGTCTGGAAGCCGGCGTCACGTTGGCGAATGTCACGTTCTCGCAACTCCAGACTGAAGCGCTGCGTCGAGCAATGCAACACGCCGAATCGGCCAATCGAGCCAAGTCGGAATTCCTCGCCAACATGAGCCACGAGATCCGCACGCCAATGACGGCGATTCTCGGGTTCTCCGAGTTGCTGGTCACCGAAGAAGGCTTGGACAAAGCTCCTCCGGCGCGGCGGCAGGCACTCGAAAGCATCTATCGGAACGGCCAGCATCTGCTGCAGATCATTAATGACATCCTCGATCTGTCGAAAATTGAAGCGGGTAAACTGACGATTGAGAAACTGGCCTGTCAGCCGACAAGGATCCTGCAAGATCTGCTCGGGTCGCTGAAAGGTCGGGCCGACATGAAGGGTTTGAAACTGACCGCAGAACAATCGCACAACTGTCCCGAAATCGTCCGGACCGATGCGACTCGACTGCGTCAGATTCTGCTGAATATTGTGGGCAACGCATTGAAATTTACGGCTGTGGGTGAAGTGAAAGTCCGCATGTCGTACGAACAACCGGATGAACTGGGCCTGTCGGGTTACCTGCGATTTGAAGTCTCTGACACGGGCATCGGCCTTACCGCTGAAGAGATCAGTCGTCTGTTCGAACCGTTCACTCAAGCCGACACCTCGACGACTCGCCGATTTGGCGGGACAGGACTGGGCCTGGCCATCAGCCGGCGTCTGGCCCGCATGCTGGGGGGCGATGTCACGGTCGAGGCGAAGCCAGGATTTGGCAGCACCTTCACATTCTGGATTCAGGTGGAACAACCCAGTCGCCCCAATACCAATCAGGTCAGCCCGAACATCGTCATTCCCGATCGTCACCGTGCCTCCAAGTTCGGAAACGAGTGGTCGGAAGGGCCGCTCAGTTATCGCGTTCTGATTGCCGAAGACGGCCCCGACAACCAGCGGCTGATTGCCTTGTATTTGCGTAAAGCCGGAGCCACCGTTTCCGCCGTCGACAATGGACAACTTGCGGTCGCACTGGCCTTGGCCGAGGAAGCGTCAGGCACGCCGTTTGACCTGATTCTGATGGACATGCAAATGCCTGTCATGGACGGTTATGAAGCCACCGAACGGCTGCGAGCCGCCGGCTTCCGCCGCCCGATTGTCGCTCTGACCGCCCATGCGATGACCAATGCTCGGGAACGATCGATCGCCTCGGGCTGCAACGATCATGCGACAAAACCAATCGATCGGATCGACCTGTTAAACATGATCCGGCGGCATCTCGAGCCCACCGATATTCCCCCCGAGTTTACGCCGATTACGGCCGACTGGACGCCGGATCAAGAAGTCCAAACCAGCCTGTAAATCCTGCCGTGTCTGACGTGAGAAGAAGTTGCACCACGGAGAACACTTCGTGCTCATGGTGGTCGAAGAAGAGTTTTTTGACGCCACGTGAATTGGCGCGATTCTTTGAATTCTTTGCCCCCTTCACTTTCTTTGCTCAATACCGTGAAGGCTTCTGGGAGGGTGAGGCTCCTGCCGAACCGCTTGGACCCGAAAGACCTAGCGGTTCGGCAGGAGCCTCACCATCCCAACGATTCGAACGCTCGACGAATTCCAGGTTTCCAAAGAAGTGGCGCTTCTTTGCTTTCTTTGATCCCTTATAACCTTCTGTTCTCGCTGGGGTCTTGGATCGCCAAGCTCTATCTCCCGTTCTCACCGCGGATTAGGCATTAATTCGGCCGGCGAGTAGCACCCCAGAATTCATTCTCCACTTCTTGCACTTCTTTGCTTTCTTCACCGTGTGGCACCGTTTCTGGAACCGGTGTGAGCGAAGCGAATGAGCGGCCATCGCTGTCTTCGAACTGGGCATCATGTTTGCCGAGTGGCGTGGCTGCGATTCACTCCCGATTGGAACATTTCTCGTCCCAGAGTCCCGACAGGGACGACAGAACCTAGCCGTGGGCGCAAGCCCACGGAACGCGTCTTAAAATGATCTAAAGCCCTGAAGGGGCGACACTTCCGCAATCGTGTTCGACAAAGAGTGTCGCCCCTTCGGGGCTCGGTTGTTCACAAGATTCGTTCCGTGGGCTGACGCCCACGGCTAGGTTATTTCGTCCCTGTCGGGACTGCGGAAAAATACGGACGATTGCTCATTGGATTCACTATCTCTCTCTCAGACTTCCCAATCTCAGTGCACTCCGTGTCTTCGTGGTGCACGAAGCTTGTGCTTCAGACGAAGAATCCGGGGACTGACGTTGTCCGGCTTGCCCAGAGCTGATTGTGGGACAGACGCCGAGGGAGCCGCAACCTCTTGTTCGCAGCGCTCACCCAGATTCGAGAATCTGGGCTACCCATCGACTGCATCGATGGCCATCGGGATGTTAAGTGAAATCACTAAAAGACGGTTCGGCAGAAGCCGCAACCTTCCCCAATCCTTTACGAAGGAATTGCTTAGGGCCGAGCTCAACGACTAGAGATGAGCAGCTGGTTGCATGAGATAGATCGTGGCTCCCAGGACCAGGGCGGCAACCACAACGGCCAAGGCGATTGACCAGATGGGCCAACCCTTCTTCGCCTGCGGAATTTCCTTCAGCACAAAGTGAAACTGATCAGCGATAGAAATTCGATCACCGGGCCACAAGAGCTGATCTGTGGTGGCTACGCCATTCACGCGGATGCCATTGCGACTCTTCAGATCACTAATTCGCCACCATTGGCCTTCTAAAGACAGCAAGGCATGCTTCGACGACACGCGAGTGGAATCTAAACGGATCAAGGCTTCTTGCGAGCGCCCAATCACCATCCGTTCGCGATTGAGCAAAACCGGTGGTGCATCGGGGACTGGCACCAACATCAACTTGACTTGCTCGACCAGCCGCAAATGCGGATAGTCGGCCGCAATCGTATCAGTGTGGAATCCCGGATGCTTCAACGCGGGTTCTTCCGGCACGACGGGTGTCGAAAGTGCGATGCTCGAATTGCGAGGGGTTGTGTCGGCGGGAATCCGCGTCTCGACGACCGCCTGGGGGGCTGGTGGCAAAGCCACTCCAGACAACGGCTTTAACGTCGTGCTCGATTGGTGGCTACGGGACGATGGCCGAGCCAACTGCAATCGTTTACGAGCCTCACCGGCGCGGACTTTTAAGAGCTCGTTAAAATCGAACTCAATACTTTCCCGCTGGCAGAACGGGGCCAGCGCGGCACTGACTTCGGCCGCCGTCGAGTAACGTTCTTCCGGCAGTTTGGTGACCATTTTGGCCAGGATATTGGCCAGTTGTTCGGGGATCTCCGGAACCAGGTCACGCACCGACGGAAATTTCGTAAACCGATGCGCCTCAATCTTCTGCGGCGTCTTAGCCAAGGGGTAAGGTGCGACCCCCGTCAGAATATGATAGAGCGTGCACCCCAGGCTGTAGATGTCAGCTCGTCCGTCGACCGAATGACTGTTGAAAGTCTGTTCGGGAGCGATGTAGTCGTCGGTTCCCAGGCACTGATGTCCGAAGATCATCGCCAGGGAGAACTCGGACTGATCGTCATTCAGCAGCAGCGCCAGGCCAAAATCCAGAATCTTGACGTTGCCATCACGGGTGATCAACAAGTTGGTCGGCTTGATGTCGCGATGGACCATGCCCCGTTCGTGGGCATGCTGCAAACCGTCTGCGGCCTGTCGAATACAATCCGCAGCCTGACGCCAGGGGAGCGGACCGCGCCGCTGCCGCATGAGGTCCTGCAGATTGATCCCTTCGACGAATTCCATCACCATGAAGGGAACTTCGCCATACAGATCGTTCGACAGCCCATATTGCAGGGTTTTGACGATATTGTCGTGATGTAACTGCAGCCCAGCACGAGCTTCCAGCTCAAAACGAGCACGCAACCCCACGTCGTGCTTCAGTCGGTCGGAAAGAACCTTAATGGCCACGCGCTCGTGCGTGCCTTCAGGGACATTCCGGGGCTCGGCAATATAGACCCAGCCCATACCGCCGGTACCGAGGATCTCGCGGAGCTTGTAGTGGTCAATGAAGAAACCACGCGCCTGACCATGCAGCAGTTGATTGGCCTGAAACAGGGTCAACTGATGCCGGTTGATGAACGCCTTCGCGATGTCTTTAGGATCAGACTCAGCGGTCAGGTGTTCGGAACGGACAATGGTCGCGATGTCCTCGGAGGACAGCAGTTCGCTGCGCCGGAGTGTTTCGAGAAAATCGACTGACAATTGATCGTTCCTCTCATTCTAGCGCGGACATTCGTGGGTCGCGACTGATGAGGAAGTTGTTTTTTAAACCGTTATCTCAAGGCGACTCCAGGAGCAATCGCCCGTGCACTTCAAGTTTAAGATGTCATTCACAGACAGGATCGGCAAACGGCGGACTCTGCATTTGCTCGATGGATCATTTATCCGACAAACAGCCCAGCTGCCAAAATCTGCCGGCCGCTGGCCATTTCACTGGTGATCGAAAATCTGACCCGAAGAACTCGGGACCGGATGATTCCAAATCACTGCTTTAAATCGCCAAGATAAATTATAGGACAGTTTTGGTCTAAGTTTGAACCATAAATCCGCTCAGATTTGAAAACTTCTCAAGAATATGTGTAACCACCGACTTTCCTGTGATGCTGGAAAAACGGGCCAGAGAGCTCCGTTTGGCCAGGATAGAGAGGTTGTAGGCCCTGTTTTCAGTGGATCTTCAGCAGTTTGGGCCCGATTTTGTGTCACAAGATTCAGCGAAAGCGTCAGCTTAGATTTGGGATCCACTCCCCAAGGTCCTGTCGTGCCACTGCTTTGCAACTGTACTCAGTTGTTAAGCAGTGCATTTCAAG
>JAZKFE010000253.1:0-10263 GCA_040386595.1 Planctomycetota bacterium
CGCTTGGTCTACACGGAGCCGAATGACCTAGCGGTTCGGCAGGAGCCTCACCCTCCCAGAAGCCTTGTGTGGCCGCAAAGAATGCAAAGGGAGCAACGAATTCACATATCGGACTAAGTCCTCGAACTTCATCCTTCCTATTCCCCACGCAAATGAAGTGCCCCCCAATCTCCTCCCTAAAACTGGAGCAAGCTGGCATTGGGTTGCCGCTAACCTGATATAATACCCAAAGGGCGTTATTGGCCCGTATTGACGAACTCAAGACATGTAAAAATTGGTCTGGGACGGCATTCGAGAGAGACGCTCGCCCCTGTACGGGTTATACTCTTCAGATAAATTGTCGACGTTGCCCGCAGTTTCCCGGCGAGGGGAGAATGCTGCCGTGTTTTGCACGACGGGCGATGTCAGCCGGCCAGTCCAGGCGGCAATGATACAGCTCAGAACTGCCCCTAAAAGCTTGATTGGCGGAGAGGAAGGCATGACCGACGACGAACGTCTGGAAATCCTTTTGAATCGTTGGAAGCAAATCTCGGATCAGGGTCAGAATCTGCCCCCCGAAGCGTTCTGTGCTGAAGAAGGCTATCCACAATTAGCCCCGGCACTCAAACGAGCCTTGCAAATCGAAGAAGAGGCCGCCGCACTGCAATCACCGTCAGTCGCCGTGCAAGCAGTTGCCGTACAAACGACTTCGGGTGGCCACACCTTCGAAGACATGTCGTCAACGATGCCTCAAGACCCGAGCACCCAAATCACCTTGGCCATGTGCGAAGCCGAACGCAGCACGCGAGTTTACGTCACGCAGTCGCAGTATCGGAATGTGCGCGCGTTTGAAGTCGGCGGTCAGGGGATCTTGAACGTCGCCACCGATGTCGATTTTCAACGCGATGTCGTCCTGAAGTTCATGCGGAATGCCGACGGTGCCGAGCAATTGGCACGCTCGATCTCGCGAACGGAAGCCCTCATTACCGCGCAACTGCAGCATCCCGGGGTGACTCCGGTGTACGGTTGGGGTGAGACCGAAAAAGATGGCTCTTTCTTCGCCATGCGCCAGATCGAAGGCGAAAGTCTGAAAGAAGGCATCAAGCATTTTCATGCCCAGCCGATCACATTGAACCATTCCGCGATGCACAGTCCGGAGTTTCAGCGGCTGCTGACACAAGTCATTTCGGTCTGCCGCACTGTCGCTTATGCTCATAATCGCGGAGTCGTCCATCGGGATTTGAAGCCCGCGAATGTGATGCTGGGAAAATTTGGTGAAACGGTCGTCATCGACTGGGGCCAAGCCCAAACGATCGAACGCGTTCCGCAACTCCGGGCCAGTGGTGAGTTGTCGATTCCCTACAGCAGCTCACACAGCTTTAGCCAGTCGTCGAACAGCAAATCGGGAACCCCTCACTATATGAGCCCGGAGCAGGCTGCCGCCTGCATGACGAACTTGCCTCCGGGTAGCGATGCCCTGACGGCCGTGGGAACCGATATTTTTCTGCTGGGTGGCATCCTCTACCAACTGTTGACGGGCAATGCCCCGAATCAAGGTAAGGAAATCCACGAAGTCCTGGCATTTGCGATGTCCGGTCGGGTGATGGCCCCCAAACAAGTGAAACGTGGAGTGCCGCATCAGCTGGATGCCATCTGCATGAAGGCGCTCAACCCGTCGATTGCCAATCGCTACGCGCATGCCGACGACATGGCCGTTGATCTCGAGAATTACCTCGCAGATTCTCCGGTCAGTGCCTACACCGACCGAAACTGGGAAGTCGCCGCACGGTGGTGCCGCCACCATCGCACTTTGACCCGTACGATTGCCACTGCAGCCTGCGTCGCGGCCATCTCGCTGATCTTCCTCCTTTCAGCCAGCAGCCAATACGCGGCTGCCGATGCCAAAAAGTCCGAACAGCACGCGCAGCGAGTCCGAGCGTTACACGAGAACAGCTCGCAACTGGCTGCCGATTTTGCGGCCCGTGGCATCGGTGAAGAGATCAACAAACGCTGGCAGATGCTGGAGAACTCGGCCAGCGATCCTGCGTTGATTCAATTCATCAAAGGTTTGAACAACGGCAAAACGTACAAGCCGGGCACGCGGCTGCACGACAGCCGTGTCGAATTTAATAAGCAAACCCAAGTGGACCTGGATAAGTGGCTGGAGGTCGAAAAGCGGCGGTGTGATTCCACGACCCGCGCCTACGCCTGGTTCATCTACGACCGCGAAGGCTACATGTGCGCGAACGCTTCCAAGTCAACCAAGCGAAATGAGCTCATTGGGCGGTACTTCGGCTATCGCACCCACTTCAACGGTGGCGAACGGGATATGACCGCGACGGAAGTCGCCAATGAAAAACCGCGGCCGATGCGCAGCCCGCGACGCTCGATTATTTACAACAGCAATCTGGGGCATAAGCCACGTTTAGCGTTCTCCGTGCCGGTCTGGGATTCGACGGTCGGCCCTTCCGATGAACCGATCGCGGTGCTGGGAATGGCGGTCGACTGCGGCGATTTCGACTTCATGAATATCCGCTGGGCGCCCGGACAAATCGGGATGCTGGTGGATATGAGAAATGACTGGCTCGGCAAACCCGGCCGTATTTTGCAGTACGGAAACCGCAAAGATTCGCATCAGATTTTTGACAACGTGGGGCAGGACGATCCGAAAAACTATGTCACTCCCGAGGTTCTCCAACAGTTAAATCGATTGCACGAAACGCGATCAAATCATGACGATAGTCCGTTTATCAATCCCCAACACGAGGATCGAGTCGTCTCTCCAGCTAAGAAACTGCTAGCCTCTTATGAAGAAGTCGAAATTCGTCTGCCCATGACAGATGCCCAACTGCAAGGAGACGACGTGGCCTCCACAGAGTTGACGCGACTGGTCGTCATCGTGCAAGAAGACCCCAGTGCCGAGGCGATTCCGGTAACCACCAAGCCAGCACCGGCGTCTCCCTAATTCAGAAGAGGTTGCACCACGGAGACACGGAGAACACGGAGTTTTTCAAGTTGTGAAGAAGAGTTTTTAGCTACGGATTAACACAGAACAACACGGATTGGGTCATCGTCTGTTGGTGTTCTAACACAACACGGGCCCGGTTCTAAGAATGGCCAACAATACTGAGCTTAAGCGACAGAAGAGAGATGTAAACCACGAATGACACAAATCACACGAATGCAGAATAGTTGACCGCAGGTGTTGCGAAATCGGTTGAGTATTCGAAGCTTGTTCTTATTTTGGACAACGAATTGAGAATTGATCTTTCTGTGATTAATTCGTGTTATTTGTGTAATTCGTGGTAAAAATCTCCTGAACCAACACCTGCATTTGCTCAACGCCAAAGTATTGTCAGGGCTTCTAAGAACATCGACAAACGCTGACCCATTCCGTGTTGTTCTGTGTTAATCCGTGGCTAAAAACTCTTCCTGAATTCTTGTCGGTCGGCTGTTCTTCCGACACCTCAGTGAACTCCGTGTCTCCGTGGTGAATCAATTTTTTTAAGAACTCTAGTGAGCAGAGTCGCGTTTTAGTTTTCGATGACGACTTTTCCAAAGTGCTGGCCGCTTTCCAGGTGCCGGAAGGCGTCTTGGACTTCTTCCATCCGAAAACTGCGGTCGATCGTCGGGCGAATTTGATGTTGCGAAATGGCCTGATTCATCGCGGCAAACATCTCGCCGCTGCCAACGTAGATGCCTTGGACTCGAATATTTTTCATCAAGATGGGCAACGGGTTGACCTCGCCGGCCCCACCGCTCAGTACGCCAATCAGGGTGATCGTGCCGCCGGTCTGGACCGCTCGTAACGATTTCCCAAGAGTCCCGGCGCCGCCGACTTCGACGATATGCCGCACACCAATCCCGTTCGTCAATTCGCGAACGGCGACATCCCAGTCGGGTTGCGTACGATAGTTAATCCCATGTGCCGCTCCAAGTTTTAACACTCGAGCCAACTTCTCATCGCTACTGGAGGTCGCAATCACCTTCGCCCCGGCCAGTCGAGCGAACTGCAGGGCGAACAACGAAACGCCTCCGGTCCCTTGGATCAGCACCGTGTCGCCCGGTTGAATCTGCCCTGCGGTAATCAAGCCGTGCCAGGCGGTCACCGCGGCGCACGGCAATGTGGCCGCTTCGGCATCGGTCAGATGTTCTGGGACTGGAGTCACACCACCGGCTGGTACCACGACAGATTCCGCCAGCACGCCCGGCCAGGCGCCGCCAAGGGCCGATTTTGCCAGGGCGTCAGTCAGTCGGCCGGCTTGCCAGAGAGGCATGAACAGCGGACAAACCCGCGTGCCGACTGTGACCGTTTCCACCCCTTCGCCCACTTCAACGACCTCGCCGACACCGTCAGAAAGCGGGACAAATGGAAACTTCAATTTGGGATTGTACTGCCCGCGGACGACCATTAAGTCACGATAATTTAGTGACCAGGCTTTCATACGCAGTCGCACATGTCCTGGTTTGACCTGCGGCTCGGGGCGTTCCACGAGCTTCAACGAATCGATTCCAAACTGTGTTTGTATTTCGCAGACACGCATGGTGAGAATCTCCTGATGCCAGCAATTTTCGAATAGATATCAATGTCAGGTGTAGAAGAAGAAGAATTCGAACGATCGACAGGAACCGTCCTCATCGGCGGCGTTCAGAGTTCGTCGATGGGGTTCAGTCTGCCCTCATCTTCAAGGGGACATCGCGGTCTGTCAATTGGTCAATTCTTCCAACAACCTGGGCGGCACTCCGATGTCGATGACCTCAACCCGCCCAGTCAGCAGCGTTGCTCCGGCCGCATCGAACCCCGGCTTGCGAGCAACAAACGTGGCAGTCACGGCCGCACGCACACAGGGACCATTGGCATTGCCGGTGTCACAATCCATTCCGGACGGCAAATCGACGGCCAAGACACGCCTGCCGGAACGGTTGATGGCATCAATCACCGTACGATAGGGCTCGCGCACTTCGCCTTGCGCCCCCGTGCCCAACAGGGCATCGACGATCCAGTCCGCCGAAATCAGCAACTGGGCAAGTTGTTCCGGGGAGACAGTGTGATCCAGCTCGATCCCCGCCAATCCCGCCCGTTGCAGGACGTGATAATGAATGGCTGCGTCCCCCTGGAGTTGACTGGCGACACAACAGAGAATCACACGCACTTCAATCCCGCGAATCGCCAGATGTCGGGCGATCACAAACCCATCGCCCCCATTGTTACCCTTGCCGGCACAGATCACTACCGGTCCGGTACAGCCCTCACGACACAGAAGATCTGTCGCACCGCGGCCGGCGTTTTCCATCAGCACGACGCCCGGCAAGCCGTAGTCTTTATTGGCACGGCGGTCAACATCGCGAACTTGAGATCGCGTCAAAATGAGTGGCCGCATGGATGTTCCTCTCGGTTAATCCAGAGTGACTCAAGCCAGCATCGATTCCAGAACACGGGCAAACGCGCCGTACGTCCCGCCGTCAAACAACACCATACGGACAAGCTTTGGCTGCTGCTGAGAATGCAAGAATTCGTGAATCGTCTGCAGTGAGGCCTCGGCGGCGAGGTCCTTGGGGTAACCGTAGACTCCAGTGCTGATAGCCGAGAACGCGACGCTCTCACATTGTCGCTCAACGGCCAGTTCCAGACAGGTTCTGAACGCGGAGCGGAGCAAGTCGGCCTCGCCGTCTTGACCTCCACGCCAGATCGGTCCGACCGCATGAAAGACAAACTTTGCGGGCAGTTTTCCCGCGGACGTTGGAACGGCACTCCCCGGCGGACATCCCTGGGGAAACTTGTCGTCCGTCTCCGACATCAGCGTCGGCCCACCGACCCGATGAATGGCACCATCGACGCCACCACCACCCGCCAACTCAGAATTGGCCGCGTTGACAATCGCATCGACCGCTTGCCGCGTGATGTCTCCCTGCAGCAACTCCAACCGACAGGCACCGATCATCACAAACATCTCAGCCTCCGTGACCGTCCGTCAGGAATTTCAACAATGATTCGATGGCGTATCGACTATATCGACTATGAGGTGCTACCGACCAAGGAACTCAATGCGAGAATCGCTTCGGCAGAACGGAAGTGCTCACTTTGTTCCGTTCTTGGCCACGGCTTGCATCAGGGCCTCAATCACTTGTTCGGTGGCCGATGGTTGGCCCAGGCTGCGGGTGGCTTCGGACATTTCTGCCCGGCGCTGTTTATCGTCGGCGACCCCGGTCAATTGCTTCAACAGCTCGCGAGCCGTCTCCTGGGGAGTGGCTTGCTGGAGACACGTTCTGGCCGCGCCCGCTTCTTCAAACGCCTGAGCGTTATGCCATTGGTGATTGTCGGCGGCCGAGGGGTAGGGGACCAGAATCGCTGGGATGCCTGCACACGCGAGTTCAGCCAATGTGGTGGCGCCAGCTCGGGAGATCACCAGATTGGCCGCCAGGTAGCGGCGATCCATGTCGTGAAAGAAGGGGGCGATATCGGCCGAACGCGACAGAGCTTGATATTCCTGTTGCACGGCCGCACATTGAGCCACGCCCGTTTGATGGATGACGTTCCAGCCTGCAAATAATTGCGGATCCAGCTTCCACATCTCGATCACGGCGGCGTTCAACGCCTGGGCTCCCTGACTGCCACCCAGGATCAACAAGGTCGGAGGATCGGATTCGACACGTTCCAGACCAGCCAACGCGGCGATCTCGGCGCGGATCGGATTTCCCGTTAACCGAGTTTCAACTCGATCATGGAAGTAGGCAACACTTTGAGGATACGACAGGCAGACGACACGAGCCCACCGGCTGAGCCAGCGTGTGCTGCGGCCCGGAATCGCATTTTGTTCGAGGAGCAGCGTGGGAATCCCCAGCCGATGTGCCGCCATGACTACGGGAGCACTGGCAAACCCTCCCAAGCCAATCACCGCGGCAGGACGATCCTGCTGCAGCCATTGCCGAGCCATGCGATAGGCGCGCCAGTTTCTCCAGAGAAAGGACCAGGGCTTACGCCACAGATGGGTCAACGGCTCAGAAGGCAGCGTTCGATGGTCGTAACCGTGCTGGATGACCAGCGCGCGTTCTAACGAGCGTTCGGAACCCACAAATTGGATTCGAACTCTGGAATCGCGCCCGCGAAGAGCTTCTGCAACGGACAAACCGGGAAACAAATGCCCCCCAGTTCCGCCACCTGCAAATAGAAACAACGGCGATGAACTCGCCATAAATCAAAACTCGAAATTCCCAATTATCATGTAAAACGGCCCAAACTAGATGCTATCAGATAAAGGGGAGGCGAACCAGTCGCAGGGCCTTTGTCAGACCGTCCATCCCATCAAACAGAATGCCGGGAGATCACCCGCAACCCACGCCACCATCCAGGAGTTGCTCCACTTGAACACGCCCAGCAATCGCGAATTGATACCCCATGCCAGTGAATATTGAAGTGATGGCTCTATAAAAACTTCCCTGCGCCATTCATTTGGCAAAACGGGTTGGCGTTTCAGTGATTGCCGCGGGGGTTGGGGTCTGACAAAACGACACCGAACAATGGTTGACGAGACTGCAGCGTGATATACTCGGATCATCAGTCTTGAAGAACGTTTTACAGTCAGCGGTTGCCAAAGAGATGTTTTGCTCGCGAGAGCAAGAGTGACATCGCTCTCGTGGCCGTGTTGAGAATATTGCTTGTTCCCAACTTCGTCGTGTTCCGCATGGCCCGCGAGCTATTCGGTCGGGCGTCGGGACGTTTTCATTCGTGCGGGTCTGTTGTCAGAACGGGGTGCCATCATGCCGTTATTTGAAATCGAAACGAACGCGCACATCATGATCGGCTGGGCCGATTCTAAGGAAGGCGCCGAGCACATCGCGCAGGAAAATTATCCGGGCGAAGATGTGGTTCGGGTGACCAAGCGGCCCCGCGATGTGTGGGTCATCTCGAAGCGATTGCTGGGCATTAAAGACACCGTCAGCCCGTGTGATACCGCTCGTGATTGTCTGGCTCGTGCGCAAGGTGATAAGGTTCACGCCATTCGACTTTACATGCTGGATACCGGCGTGGATCTGAGCGAAGCGCAACGCGTGATCGAAACCAACATGTCTCTCGGTTGGTAATGTGCGGCAATCAGCCCCATCAATACTAGCCTGAAGTACAAGCGAGTCCATTTCCCCGTAAATCACGAGGAATGAATTCGCTTGCGCTTTCTGGGGCTGTGTTTGATTTGGGGCGTCTTGCCATTGCAGAAAAATCTCACGCAAAGGCGCCAAGTCGCAAAAATAAAGAACACTTTGTTGATCTTCAGAGCTTTGCGTCTTAGCGCCTTTGCGTGAGATCACTCCTTCATCTCCTCGGTCCCCGAGCAAAACAACGCGACTTCAAACTTCAGTTTCAGCTCGCCGTGCCTGGCAAGTGGATCGACGGAATCTCCCACTCCGTTCAGACCATGCCCTTTGAATTGCCGTTGTGCTAATCTACCGACGAAGCCGATGTCGTCCGCGACCAGCGACGAAGTGTTGATGCACTTGTCGTTATGCCGCGAGGTGAACGGTCGCGGCGAGCACAATCACGATTTCTAGCACGATTTTCGGGATGGACCCACGCATGATTTTGGAAGGGATTGTCACCAGTATTGATCCCGAAGGACTGGTGAATGTCGCCCCCATGGGGCCGTATGTGGAACCGTCACTCGAGACGCTACGTTTGCGACCTTATAAGACGTCGCGGACCTATCAGAATCTCAAGCTGCACGGTCAGGGCGTCTTTCACGTGGTCGACGACGTGCTGCTGCTGGCGCAGGCTGCCATCGGTGCCTTGAATCAGTTGCCTGAACTCTTTCCTGCAGAAAAAATCCGCGGACAAGTTATTAAATCGGCCTGTCGCTGGTATGAGTTTGAAGTCACGGAACTCGACGATTCCCAGGACCGTACCAACATCGTAGCCCGCGTCGTGCACATGGGACGGCTGCGTGATTTCGTCGGCTTCAATCGTGCCAAGCACGCCGTCCTCGAAGCGGCGATTCTCGCGACTCGCGTGCAGCTCCTCAAAAAGGACTACATCATGCAAGAGTATGAGCGGCTGCAGATCCCGTTGGAAAAGACCGCTGGAGCGGCAGAGTTAGAGGCCTTTGCGCTGCTGCGTGATTTTGTCCAGCGCCGATTCGATGAACTCGACACCTAAGCCTTAGATGCCCCATAACACCGAATCACGCCCGTAACCTGACTCACAAAGTCGTGACGACAGACGTTCATCAGAAACGATGCCATGCCTCAATCATTTTATATCCTGGATACTTTCTCCCTGATTTTTCAAGTGTTTCACGCCATTGGCAGTGAGATGACCAGCCCGACTGGCCAGCCCACCAATGCCGTCTATGGGTTCACACGCGACCTCCGGAGTCTGCTGGCGGATCGCAAGCCCGACTATTGGCTGGCGGCGATGGACTCGCCGGGCGATGCCGTCCGCAGCGAATGGTATCCCGAATATAAGATGAATCGTTCAGCGATGCCCGAGGATCTGCGACCGCAGATTCCCATGATCCAACAAGTACTGGAAGCATTTGGGATTCCCGTCCTCCAGCATGACGGCTGGGAGGCGGACGACGTTATTGCTACGGTGACCAAGCTGGCTGTGGCTCAGGGGCACGACGTTGTTCTCGTGACGACCGACAAGGATTGCCGGCAGTTGCTCGGCCCGCACGTCAGAATGCTCAATTTAAGGAAGAATTCGTTCTTCGGCGTAGATGAGCTGAAAGCCGATTGGGGGATTACTCCTGATCAGGCCGTCGACTTCCAATCTCTGGTAGGCGACAGCGTCGACAATGTCCCCGGTGTGCCGCTGGTCGGGCCGAAGAAGGCGAGTGCCCTCCTGCAGGAATATGGTGATCTGGAAGGCGTGCTGGCCAATGCCGATAAAGCTCCTGGCGCGAAGCTCAAAGAAAACCTCAAAGTGTTCGCCGATCAAGCTCGTCTGTGTAAACGGCTGGTCCGGTTGTACGACGATCTGCCGCTGACCGTCGATTGGGATCAGGCCCGCGCGGGGCAATTGCAGCACGCGCGGCTGACCGAGTTGTTTACGGGGTTCGGTTTCAAGCGTCTGGCGGAAGAAATTAAAGCCCTGCAGCCGGCTCCGGATATCTCCCTTCCCGCGCCCGCCCCTCAAACGCGAGACTGGCGGATCGTCGACACGCCCGAGAAATTTGCCCCGTTTCTCGAACAATTCTTGCAGCAAAAGCGGTTCTGCCTCGATACTGAAACCACCTCGGTCGATGCCGTGCGGGCAGACATTATTCAATGGGTGCACAAAGGCGCGCCAAAAGA
>JAZKFE010000253.1:10273-16915 GCA_040386595.1 Planctomycetota bacterium
CGGGCAGACATTGTGGGCTGGGCCATCTGTTGGGAAATTGGCTCCGGCTATTACATTCCCGTGCGTGGTCCCGCCGGCCAGACGACGCTGGATCCGGCGCTGGTCGTCGCGGCCTTTAAACCGCATCTGGAAGATCCCACCGTCGAGATTTCCAACCAGAACATCAAGTATGACATGCTGGTCCTGCGACGAGCGGGGATCAACATCGCCAATATCGGCAGCGACCCGATGATCTTCAGCTATCTGCTGGACGCTGGAGCTCGCAGCCATGGCCAGGATGAGTTGTCCAAACGCTATCTTGGACATGAGATGATTCCCATCAGTGCCTTGATTGGCACGGGTAAGAATCAGAAGTCGATGACCGAAATCGACATCCCGCTGGTGGCCGAGTATGCCGTCGAAGATGCGGAGATTGCGCTGCAACTGTGCGGAAAATTGGAACCCATTCTGCGGCATGCGAACCTGTGGGACCTCTATTGGGAACTGGAGCGGCCGCTGATTCCCGTGCTGGCCGAAATGGAACATCGCGGCATCAAAGTCGACTCCGAACTGTTGCGGACACATAGCCAGTCGGCCGGCGAACGTCTGGAAGTCATCAAAGCCCAGATCTATGAGCTGGCCGGACGCGAGTTCAATATTGATTCGCCGATCCAGCTGCGCGAGATTCTGTTTACGGAACTGAAACTGCCGGTCTTTAAAAAGACGAAGACCGGCCCCAGCACCGACCAGGAAGTGCTCGAGCAACTGGAGGTCGTGCATCCGTTGCCCCATAAATTGATGGAGCATCGCAAGCTCTCCAAGCTTAAGAGTACCTATCTTGACGCACTTCCCGAGATGGTTAACCCTGAAACGGGCCGCATCCATGCGTCGTTCAATCAGGTCGTCGCCGCGACGGGACGCCTGAGTTCCAGCGATCCGAATCTGCAAAACATCCCCATTCGGACGGAAGAGGGCCGCCGTGTCCGGTCGGCGTTCATCCCCGGTGAACCCGGTTGGAAACTGGTCAGTGCCGACTATTCGCAGATCGAACTGCGGATGCTGGCCCACTTCAGCCACGACAAAGCCTTGCAAACCGCATTCGCTGCTGGGGTGGATATTCACACGGCCGTCGCCGCCGAGATCTACGGCTTCCACACCAATATGGTCAACGCCGAAATGCGTCGCGTCGCCAAAGCGGTGAACTTTGGGGTCATCTATGGTCAAAGCCCGTACGGCCTGTCAGCCGCGATCGGGATCAGCCCGGGGGACGCCAGCCGGTTTATCGACGACTACTTCACCAAGTACGCTGGCGTCGAAGCGTTCATTGAAAAACTTCTCGCAGAGTGCCTGGAAACCGGCTACGCCACGACCATCCGGGGACGACGTCGCGCCATTGCCGGAATCCGCCAGCTCACCGGTCGACGTCAACTGACGCTGCCCGAACGCACGGCCGTCAATACGGTGATTCAAGGTTCGGCGGCCGACTTGATCAAACTGGCCATGATCAACATCCATCGCCGCCTGCAGACCGAAAAACATCCGGCCCGCATGCTGCTGCAAATTCATGACGAACTGGTATTTGAAGTTCCCGAAGCAGAAGTTCAAAGTCTGCAACAGCTCGTGCGAGAAGAAATGGAGCAGGCCATGGACCTCAGAATCCCCCTCAAAGTTGACGTTTCAGTGGGGGATAACTGGGCGGTGGCCAAGTAGTCGACAATCCTGCCGTAGCTTGGCGTGGCAAACTTGCGAATCGTTCACGGTTTGTGGATGATCAACGCCCGCTGATGCCTACGCGATTTCCGCTATTTTCTTTTCACCTAGATGAGGCCCACATGAGTTTCAGTGTCCGGATCCGTTTGTCCGTCATGATGTTTTTGCAGTACTTCGTCTGGGGCGCGTGGTTCGTCACACTGGGAACGTATCTCGGAACGACATTGAAGTTCGAAGGTTCGGCAATCGGCATGTGCTATGCCGCCATTCCGATCGCCGGCATGATTTCCCCCTTCTTCGTGGGAATCATCGCCGACCGCTTTTTTGCAGCAGAACGTTTGCTGGCCGCGTTGCACCTGATCGGGGCCGGGCTGCTGTATTACGTTTCGACCGAACCGGGGAACAATCTCGTCTTCCCCATTTTGCTGTGCTATGCCCTGTGCTACATGCCGACATTGTCACTGACCAATACGGTCTCGTTCCATGAAATGCGAGATCCCGCGAAGGAATTCCCGGGCATCCGCGTCTGGGGCACGATCGGCTGGATTGCGGCAGGCATGTTGATCGGTAAGCTGCGACTGTCGACCGCCGGCGCGCTGACACTTTCCACCGGAGCGGCAGCAGACCTCGCCGCCAGCTTGACCAGCATTGAAGCCACCTCGCTCCCCATGAAGATCGCCGCATTCAGCTCGATCATTCTGGCGATTGCCTGTCTGTTCCTGCCGCACACGCCCCCCAAGAAGGATACTCAGGCCAGCCTGGGATCCATCCTGGGATTGGACGCCTTACGTCTGATGAAGAGTCTGTCGTTCTCCGTCTTCGTCATTGGCTCGTTCCTGATTTGCATTCCGCTGCAGTTCTACTATGCCTTTACCAACCAGTTCCTGAATGCCGTGCACATGCCTGACCCGGCATTCACCATGACCTTAGGTCAGGTTTCTGAGATCGTGTTTATGTTGATCATCCCCTTCTTCTTCACGAGGTTGGGTGTGAAGTACATGTTGGTGGTGGGCATGCTGGCTTGGACCATTCGCTACTTCTTGTTCAGCGTGGGATCGGTTCCTGCTCTGTACATGGGCATCATTCTGCACGGCATTTGCTATGACTTCTTCTTCGTGACGGGACAGATTTACGTGGACCAGAAGGCTCCGCGCGAGATGCGTGGTGCAGCCCAAGGCTTCATTGCCTTTGCCACATTGGGGTTCGGCCAATTCATCGGCTCGGTCATTGGTGGCCGCGTTCTGGATGCTTTTAAGCTCACCAGCAATCCCCCGACCTATGACTGGACGAAGTTCTGGCTCGTCCCCGCGTTCGGGGCGATTATTGTGTTGTTCTTGTTTACGTTCCTGTTCAACGACCGGGATGGGAAGCCTAAGAACGGCATCGTGTCGTAGTCACACTCTGAACGCCGGATGAAAACAAAAGAGCCACCTGAATTCAGGTGGCTCTTTTGTCGTTGTTCGCTCCGCGAACTGAACGCGAGCGCGGAACCCGGGCAGAATAAAAACGGGGGTTCAACGTCAATTCGAACTCGCGACTAGTGCTGTGGGATTCCCTGCAGTCTCTGGGCGGCCTCGAAAAGTACGAGTGTCCCCGAACTTGAGAGCGATCAACGCCCCGTAGGATGGGCATTCTTGCCCGTCAGTATTGGCATTTCCTACGAAGAGACGGGCTGGAATGCCTTGGGATTACCCAAGTTTACAAATGGATTAAGGTGTTAAGTACCGCGAATTTGCCGGGAAAAGTGGTGGTCGGTGTCGCGGCGCGGCAGTTGCATTGTGGAGCCGTATGCGATGTGGGCCAGGCTGGTCTGCCATTCTCGCTCAGGGAACAGGGAGTAAATGAGATCGCGTGGCAGGGATGCGTGGACGTGATGGAGCGTGCGCATCCTCTCTTCAGGATGTGATTATGAGCTCATTGACCTGGGACCCGATGGCGTGGGCCACGGAGAATTTTTCCGCGTGTCAACTACACAATCAGGCTCGGAATCGACGGCTCATCAAGATCGCCGTGCAACTGGTCCGGCGGACTGATGGTAGTCTGCCGCAGCAGACAGAATCCTGGGCTGATTGCAAATCGGCCTATCGGTTCTTTCGCGAAGACCGCATTTCGTATCAGGATCTGATTGCCCCGCACTGCAGATTGACTCGCCAGTCCTGTCAGCCGGGCGATGTCAAATTGATCATCTGCGATACCACGGAGATCGATTACACGTCGCTGCGGCAGACTCAGGGGTTGGGACCGATTGGCAATGGGAAAACGCGGGGCTTCTTTCTGCACTCCGCGCTCATGGTGGATGCGGGACCGCAGCACCAGACCGACGGACTGGCGGCTCAAGAAGTCTTTTATCGTCGTGTCCGTTCCCAGCCTAAAAGCACGTCAAACAACGCTTCGCGCAGCAAGGCGGATCGAGAATCGGCAGTCTGGGGCCGGGTGATCGATGCCGTGGGACGGCCCCCCGAAGGCGTCACCTACAAACATGTTTGTGATCGCGGCGCGGATGACATTGAGGTACTGCATCGCGCGGTTCATCAGGGCTGCGGATTCGTGATCCGTGTCTCACGGATGAAACGCAAAGTGTTGACCGATGACGGCCGGAAGTTGCCGCTGGTCGAGGTGTTGCCGGAATGGCCCGGCGTGGGAGATACGCGGCGGATCTCATTACCGGCAACGCGTAAATCGTCAGCACGCGTGGCTCACATGACACTGCGTTATGGCACAGTCTTGCTGCCCGTCAGCCGGCTGACTCCGTGGCTGAAGGAACATCGTCCCACCGGACCGCTGCGCGTGGGGGTCGTGGAACTGCTGGAACAGTCACCGCCGAAGGGTCAGAAGGCGATCCGCTGGGTGCTTTACACCGACACGCCCGTCACCAGCGAAGCGGAAGCCAATCGCATTGTGGAATACTATGAACAACGCTGGCGAATCGAGGAGTTTCACAAGGCGCTGAAGACCGGTTGCGGGGTGGAACAGCGACAGTTGCAGACGGCGCAACGGCTAGAACGCCTGGTGGCGGTCAGTTCGGTGGTCGCCACGCGTCTGCTGCAACTAAAAACGGCGGCTCGCGAAACACCCCAACGCCCCGCACGGGAACTGCTGCCAGCACATTGGATCGAAGTCCTGCAGATCCTTCGCCAACGTCCCCGCACCGCCGATCTGACGATCTCCACATTCCTGCGCCAACTCGCTGGACTCGGAGGTTTTCTGGGGCGGAAAGGCGACGGTGAACCAGGTTGGATCACCATCTGGAGGGGCTTTGATAAACTCCTCATGGCCGTTCGAGTCCATGAATATAAACCCCCAAAGTAGGGTAATCCCAAGGCTGGAATGCCCATCCTACAAAATGAGCTGATCGCGTCGCACCCAATCATCCTGCGGTGACACAGCACTACGCTCACGTTATGTTCGCGGAGCGAACAACGACTTTACAGTGCCCCGCTCCCCGTGAGCACCACGCGAATGGTGCGGAACAGAATCTTCAGATCGTTCCAGAAGCAGCAATTTTGTAGGTACAACAAGTCCAACGCGACCTTGCGTTTGAAGCTCTCAATGTTGTTGTCATAGCCGTTGACGACCTGAGCGATGCCGGTCAAACCAGGCTTCAGCCCCAAGCGATGCAGATAGCCCGGGACTTCCGCTGACAGCTTTTCGATGAACTCGGGTCGCTCGGGACGTGGTCCCACCAGCGACATGTCGCCCTTTAAAACATTCCACAACTGGGGTAGTTCATCCAGACGCGTCTTCCGCATGAAGCGGCCAATGGACGTGACCCGTGGATCATTCTTTTGAGCGAACTGGGCGCCATTCTTCTCGGCGTCGGTTCGCATCGTGCGGAATTTGTATAAGACAAACGGTCGCCCGTAACCAGTCCCGATTCTTCGCGACATCTGTCGGCGATCTTCTAGAATTCCATCCGGCAGATCGGCATTCCGTTTACGTCGATCAGGACGCGGCTTGCGAAAGTTCAGACCGACTCGCAGCTGCGAGAAAATCACCGGCCCCGGCGAGGTCAGTTTGACGGCGATGGCCACCGCCAACATCAACGGGAACAGACAAACGAGCATGATGCTGGAGATCACGATGTCTGTCAGGCGTTTCGCGATGCGCGTCGCTTCAGACAGAGACCGAACATCCCGCCGCGGCCGCTGAAGCTTCAGACGAGTCAACCAATCGGTCGGCGGCAACCCCGCCAAATCGGCGTAGTCCAGCACGAGATCGCTGAGGTCGCTGGTGGCGACAGGCGTCGAGGTAGATGATTGGATCGTTTCAGTAGCCATAGTTCGTCAATATTCCCCAAGGCGCGCCGGTGTGCTCCAACGTTGCCCAAACACGACAAGGTCCGCTGAAAACATAGGCCCCATTGAGGACTGACGGGAGAGGAGGATTGGGGGAATTGGAAAATCAGTCTTCCTTTGATAAGGGTTATGGCGATTTTACAGCCGAGTTGCAGACCGTATTCTCGTATTTACGAGCCTCAACGCCCTGAATCACCCCTAAAACCAGAATTTCCGCGCCAAGCCGCATCTACCAGATCTCACGATTCCTGATCTGGCCCCCTGGGATCGTCATTCTCATTCCGTTTAGCGGGGGCCAGTTTTACCGTGGACTCAACGGTAAACCGCACTCTCTGGTGCAACCGCGTTCTGTTTGGGAAACTATTTTGTCTCGCGTTGAGACGCCTGTCCTTTGTCATTCCCCATTCTTTGCAATCCTCATCTTTAAGACAGGTTACGGTATGGATTTAGATTGCTTCATCCGCCCTCACCGTGTGGTATTGGCGTTACTGGTTTTTACGATAGGGCTGCTCGGCTCCCTTCCCTTGTCGGAGCGTGGACCAGAAATTCGAATATCTGATCGCACCGCAGCTCTGAATTTTAGAGATAGACACCTCGCAGACGCTACGATGGACCCCGAAAACTGGACCAGGAAATAAGGTAGAGTTTCGTACCTGAT
>JAZKFE010000254.1:0-8953 GCA_040386595.1 Planctomycetota bacterium
CTTATTACCGACGCCAGCATACCAATGTTGTCGCGGTTCAAACATCTGCAAATTTTAGACCTTTCTCACTCCATCATCTCTGATGCCGGACTGGCCACCTTGAGGGCAGCGCTGCCCACGACGAACGTCCATTGACGATCACCGCGAGATCACCCTCACTTGCCACAATGCGCACAATTGAATACTTGAGAGTACGCATCAAGATTGCTTAATCTGATCTCTCGCAGTGAGAAAGGTTCCAACCTTGTAGATCGGGCAATTGCATGACGTCGTCTCGTAGATTTCATCCCTGGGCCGCAAGCCTCTATTTCCTGCTAACACTTGTTACCGTGGCGCCGGCCGATGACGGGGTGTTGACGTTTCCGCGAATTGTGCCTGTTCCGCCTGCTGTTGCGGCGAAGTCGTTTGAGGTCCTCGACGGGTTTCGCATGGACTTGCTGGCTGCGGAGCCGCTGGTCACTTCCCCCGTCGCATTGGAGTATGACGAGCATGGCCAAGGATGGGTGCTCGAGATGCGAGACTATCCCTTTACCGACAAGAACACTGACAAGCCCTTCGCCGATAAGTCAGGCGACATGCCCATGGGGCGAATTCGGGTCTTACGCGATACCGACGGTGACGGGGTGTTTGATAAAAGTCAGGTGTTTACCGAGGAGATTTCTTGGCCCACCGGATTAGCATTCTGGAAAGGGGGCGTCTTCGTCACGGCGACACCCGACATTTGGTACTTCAAAGATACCGACGGTGATGGCGTAGCCGACGTCCGTGAGAAGGTGTTTACGGGCTTCCGCAAATTTAATATTCAGGCGGTGATCAACAATCTGAAGTGGGGCCTCGATCATCAGATTTATGGGGCCGGTGGCACGAATGGCGGTAGTATCAAGTCGCTGAAACACCCGCAATTACCAGCCGTGCCGTTCGCGACGAATGATTTTCGGATCGATCCCGCCACGACAAAGCTGGAGGCTATCTCTGGGGGTGCCCGATTTGGCCTGACGTTCGATGACTGGGGTAATCGGTTTCTCTGCAACATCCGCAATCCGGTCATCCATGTATTGCTGCCCGCGCACTATCTCGCCCGAAATCCTGCCGTTCCCTTTCAAAAGGCGACCGTTGATGCCGCCGACGCCGGGGATACTCTGCCAGTCTATCGCAGCAGCCCCCCCGAGGCCTGGCGAACCCTGCGGGCGCAGCGCTGGTCGGGGAACCTGGAAGGATTGTCCTATCCCAAGAGTGAGCTGGTTCCTGATGGATTTTTCACGTCAGCATGCGGCGTGACGATCTATCGAGGCACCGCCTATCCGAAAGATTTTTATGGGCAGGCATTCCTGGCCGATGTCGCCAGTAATTTGATTCATCGTGAAGCCATGACTCCCACAGGAGTCACCTTTCGAGCCCGACGGATCGACGAGAAGACAGAATTTGTTCGCTCGAAGGATGTTTGGTTTCGTCCGGTCAATTTTGTGAATGCGCCGGACGGCACGCTGCATGTCGTCGATATGTACCGCGAAACGATTGAGCATCCCTGGTCGATTCCTGACGATATTAAAGCGGCCCTCGATCTGGAAAGTGGTCGAGATCTCGGTCGGCTATGGCGGTTGACGCCCCCCAATTTCAAACCAGTGAAATTCAAATCACTGGCCACGGCATCGACGGCCGAATTGGTCGCCGAGCTGGAGAATCGCAATGTCTGGCATCGCGAGACGGCTCATCGTTTGCTCTTCGAGCGTCAAGATAAGTCGGCGGTTGAACCACTTCGTAAGCTCTTAAATACCAGCCCGGAACCGCTGGCTCGATTGCATGCACTGTGGAGCCTCAAGGGATTGTGGGAGTTGACTGACGACGATGTTTTGGTCGGTCTGAGCGATCCCGTCGGAGGGGTTCGCGAGCATGCCGTGAGATTGGCCGAGGGACGACTGGGGCTGCAACCCAAATTCTTGCAGCGCGTCTTGGAATTGGCCGATGACGTCGAGCCCAGGGTGCGATTCCAGGTGGCGTTCTCGTTAGGCGGCGTTGCAGCAGACGGCGTGGGTGAGGCCCTCGTGCGGATCGCCCAGAAAGATGCGGGCGATGAATACATCCGGGCGGCCGTGTTGAGTTCCTCGGCTCGTCGAGGTGCCTGGATGTTGGCGGCGTTGGTCGACGACCCGACGTTCGCGAAGAAGCCGGAAGTTCGCCCCTTGCTGCGGTTGCTGGCTCAATCGGTCGGAGCCGGAAAATCCGACGACGATCTGAAAACGGTCGGGGCAGTGCTGCTGGCATCGCCCACAACCGCAGAAACACGCCCCTGGAAGACCGAGGTTATTAGTGGACTGGGCGAAGGTTTGAAACGGGGTGGCAAAACGCTGGCCGCAGTGTTCGCCATGATCGATCCGCGAGTGAACCTGCTAACCACCGATTTGCTGCAAGATGCGGTACGGGCCGTTACGAATCCCGAATTGGATGTCGCAGAACGAATTCAAGCCGCGCAAATGTTAGGCTTTGGCGAGTTTGCCTTGGTCAACGAGGCTCTCTTCCTCTCCCTCGATCCTCGTCAACCATCAGCACTCCAACAAGCCGCCATTAAAACATTGGCCATCTATCCGGATCTGGAAGTCGCGAGAAAATTGCTCGCCGGATGGAATACGTTCTCGCCCCCCGTCCGCACGGAGGTGGTCGAGGCGATGCTGGCCCGGGCCGACTGGATTCCCTTGCTACTGGATTCGGTGCAACAAGAAAAGATCGGCATTGGGCAAATCACTCCGGTCCGCCGTGGACTGCTGATGAAGCACGCCGATCCAGCGATTCGTGAACGAGCCAAAGTGCTGTTCGCTCGAGAATCCCCAGGACCGCGCGGCGAAGTGATTAAGGACTACGAACAGAAGCTGTTGACCATAAAGGGAGACCTGTCTCGCGGACTAAAAATCTTTGAGCGGGAATGTGCCACTTGCCATCGAATTGGTGACAAGGGACAAGATGTCGGCCCCAATCTGGAGACGATTCGACATCATGCTCCCCAGCAAATTTTGACGAATATTCTGGATCCCAGCCGCGAGGTCTCGCCGGCGTTTGTCGAATACGTGGTCACGACACTAGAAGGACGAGTCGCCACTGGCATGATGGCTTCGGAAACGGCCACCAGCGTGACATTGCGTCGTGCCAACAACGTGCAAGAGACCATTCTGCGGGCCAACATTGACGAGATCGTAGGGAGCGGCAAATCGCTGATGCCGGAAGGGCTGGAAAAGAAGGTCACGCCGCAAGAGATTGCGGACTTGCTGACGTTCATTTTGAATCGGCCGACAGACCAGAAATCGGCGGCAGTGGGCGGACAACCACAGACACCAGGACCAACCGCAAAGGGGACGAAATGATCTGGGACGTCCACGGACATCTGTCGGGAATCAGCGGCAACACCCCCGAAGAACGCATGACGCGACTGCTCACCTATGCCGATCGAATGGGTGTGGAACGCCTTTGCGTTTATATGGGAATGAAGTTTCTGCTGGATCCTTCGCCCGCCGAATTGCGACAGCAAAACGACGAGTTGTTGCAGGCGATCAGTCACTATCACGACCGCGCCTTTGGCTTCGTGTACCTCAACCCCAACCACGTTGAAGCCAGTCTGCAGGAACTTGAACGCTGCGTCGCGCAGGGCCCAATGGTCGGCGTGAAACTGTGGGTCGCCAAACGATGTAACTCACCCGAGTTGGATCCATTGATCAAACGGATTGCAGAGCTGCAAGCACCGATCCTGCAACATACCTGGTACAAGACCAAGGGCAATCTTCCCGGTGAATCCACCAGCGAAGATCTGGCCGAATTGGCTCGACGACACCCCACAGCCAAATTCATCTGCGGTCACGCGGGGGGCGATTGGCGACTGGGAATTCGGGCCATTCGAGACGTTCCGAACATTGTTGTCGACACCGGCGGCAGCGATCCCACAACCGGCTTTGTCGAGATGGCGGTTCGCGAATTGGGCGAATCACGCGTGGTATTTGGGAGTGACCTTCCTGGCCGGAGCCTGGCCTCACAGCTGGCCAAGGTTCAAGGAGCTGACGTGTCGGAACTAGCCAAACGCGTGATCTTGCGAGACAACCTGCGACGGCTGCTGGAGCCGATCCTGACGGCGAAGGGAGTCAAACGATGATCGTCGATACCAATATTTCGCTCGGACAATGGCCGTTTCGCAGCACGCCCTGGAATACGACGACCAAGATCGTCAGCAGGCTCAAACAGTCGAAGGTCACCCAGGCCTGGGCCGGCTCATGCGAGGCGTTGTTTGATAAGGATCTGGAAGGGGTCAATCGGCGGTTGGTTCATGAATGCCAACAGTTTGGTAACGGAATACTACTGCCGTTCGGATCGGTGAATCCGCTGTTTCCTGATTGGCCAGAAGATCTAAGACGGTGCCAGGAAACGCACAGCATGCGGGGAATCCGGCTGTTTCCGGGATATCACGGCTATAAACTGAACGATCCCGTTGTGGCGCAGTTGCTCGAACTGGCGGCGAAGAAGAAACTGGTCGTTCAGATTGTGGTGCAGATGGAAGACGCCCGTACGCAACACCCCTTAATGCAGGTGGCCCCCGTCGACATCACCCCGTTGACCGAGCTGATCGCCGGATGTCCCGAGTTAAAAGTGCAAGTGCTGAATTCGTCGGGCGTCATTCCGGAACAAGTCCTCGTCCCGCTGGCTCGCTCCGGGCGAGTCTACTTCGATTTCGCGATGATTGAAGGAACAGGGGCTGTCGCTCGATTTGCCGACCAAGCCGGAACAGGTGCCGTACTGTTCGGCTCGCACTTCCCCTTGTTCTACCTGGAATCCTCAATCTTGAAAGTGATTGAAGGTGGCTTTCCCGATGCCGATGCGGAGTTACTCAGATCGGGGAATGCCCAGAGATTACTAGCAACTTTGTGACGAATCGAGATGGATTGTTGCCTAAGAATGGTTAACAAAACCGAGTTTGAAGCGACAGAAGAGAGATTTGAAACCACGAATGACACAAATCACACGAATGCATAACCGTCGACCACAGATGTTGGGAAATTGGTTGAGTACTCGAAGCTTGTTCCTGTTTTTCACAATGAATTGAAAAAACGATCTCCCCGTGATTGATTCGTGTCATTTGTGTAATTCGTGGTAAAATCCTCTGAATCAAATCCTACGTTCGCTCAACTCTGAACGTATTATCAGAATTTCTAGCTGCGAAGTGTCGCTTGTTTCGCTTGCATGATGATCGCCGTCGTGCTGACTCCCGGGATGCGGTCCATGATGGCAACTTCTCCGCAATGCTCGGCCCCCAGGATCTGTTGATCCCGGTAGTCAGACCCAATGATGTAAATCGTGGGGCGGATGATGGACAGGAGACGCTCGGCCGTGGCGTCGCAAAAAATCAGCGACAGATCGGCGTCCGCCATCCGATGAGCGACCGCACAGCGAATTGCCGCCGGTTGCAACGGTCGACCGTGCCCCTTGTGTTCGACGATCCATTCATCCGGGTTCACCCCAATGATCAGCCGCTGGCCGCGGCTCCGGGCTTCACGCAGCAGTTCCAGATGCCCGGAATGTAACACATCAAAACATCCGTTGGTAAAGACGATGCACAGCCCTTCCTGACGCCACTGATCGCAGGTGGCTCGAAGTGCGTCGTACGTCAAAATCTCAGGACGCCATCCGGTGCTGACGGCTTGCAGCTGGTCATTGAGCATTTTCATTCCTCGTGAACGTGGGTCGAGCAAGCGGAATTATAGGCAAGCGGCAGACGGTCATGCGCCCGACAACAGGACGATTGTTTTTCTGTCGCCTCCAATTTGCATGAATAAAGAGCGTGTCGCCAGCAATACCAGTGGCGTCCGATCACACCCCAAGTACATCCAAGGTATTTAAAACACTCTTGCCGGACACTTACCGCAGTGAGGAGTTTCATCGTCGCATGGGTTTTCTGGAGCTTTCCGGCGAACCAAAAGCAAACTTTCCGGAAAAACTTTGACACGTGAAATCCCGATGTCCCCCTCACAAAAGCTCGAATTCTTAAGGCATCCTCGCTGAAACAACGGCGATTTCGAATTGCAATCAGCAGCCAGCAGTCTGGCATCACACCGACGTATGGAATTTGGCATATTCCAAACTCCATATGCTCCTATTTCATGCAGGTTCCGAGAAGATTATTGACTTCTATTGTGGATCAAATTCGAGTGCTTTAGCATGAATGAGCGTCTTTCTGGCTGCCAGGGCCTCTGCCATGAAAAACCATCCATTCGCCCGTTCTATGCGGTACTCTCCTAAGAGGACTCCAATATGTTGGCAGTTTCCGAATCGACCATGCCGATCAGCGACATGAACGCTCTGTTGAATGCGTTAGTCGCGTTGAAAAAAGGCAAGTCGGGGGTGCGGCTGCCGATCGAATGGACGGGAATCGCCGGCAAAGTGGCGGATGCGTTCAACGATGTGGTGGAACTTAACGAACACATGGCGGAAGAGCTCGCCCGGCTCAGCCAGAGTGTCGGTAAGGAAGGTAAGCTGGGCCAGCGATTATCGGTCAACAATGCCAGTGGCTTTTGGAATGATTCGGTCGAATCGGTCAATGGGCTAATTGACGATCTGGTGCATCCTACCAGCGAAACGGCACGCGTGATCGGCGCCGTGGCCCAAGGCGATCTCTCCCACTTGATGGCGTTGGAAGTCGACGATCGGCCACTGCAGGGCGAATTCTTGCGCACCGCCAAAACCATTAACAAGATGGTGGCGCAGCTGGGTGCGTTTGCGGCAGAAGTGACCCGTGTGGCCCGTGAAGTGGGGACCGAAGGGAAGCTGGGTGGTCAAGCTGCCGTTAAAGGCGTGGCCGGTATCTGGAAAGAGCTCACCGACTCGGTGAATTCCATGGCCGGTAACTTGACGGGTCAGGTCCGTAATATCGCCGACGTGACGACGGCTGTGGCCAACGGCGATCTTTCGAAAAAGATCACTGTTGACGTGAAGGGTGAGTTCCTCGAGCTGAAAGATACCATCAATACGATGGTGGATCAGCTGCGTTCGTTCGCGTCGGAAGTGACTCGTGTGGCTCGTGAAGTGGGTTCTGAAGGGAAGCTGGGTGGTCAAGCCAAAGTGGAAGGCGTGTCTGGCACGTGGAAGGACTTGACCGACTCTGTGAACTCGATGGCCGGTAACCTGACGGCCCAGGTGCGTAACATTGCGGCGGTGACGACGGCCGTGGCCAACGGTGACTTGTCGCGGAAGATCACCGTCGATGTGAAGGGCGAAATTCTCGAGCTGAAGAACACCATTAACACGATGGTGGACCAGCTGTCGTCGTTCGCGTCGGAAGTGACCCGTGTGTCTCGCGAAGTGGGGACGGAAGGCAAACTGGGTGGTCAGGCCGAGGTGAAGGGGGTCGCCGGGACGTGGAAAGATCTAACAGACTCCGTGAACTTCATGGCCTCAAACCTGACCAGTCAGGTGCGTAACATCGCTGACGTGACGACCGCTGTGGCCAATGGCGATCTTTCCAAAAAGATCACGGTCGACGTGAAGGGGGAAATTCTGGAGCTGAAGGACACCATCAATACGATGGTGGATCAGCTGCGATCGTTTGCGGCCGAAGTGACTCGCGTGGCCCGTGAAGTGGGTTCTGAAGGCAAGCTGGGTGGTCAGGCCGATGTGCAGGGGGTCGGTGGTACGTGGAAAGATCTCACCGACTCCGTGAATTTCATGGCCTCCAACCTGACGAGTCAGGTGCGTAACATCGCCGACGTGACGACCGCCGTGGCCAACGGCGATCTGTCGAAAAAGATCACTGTCGATGTGCGCGGTGAAATCTTGGAGTTGAAGAACACCATTAACACGATGGTGGATCAGCTGTCGTCCTTTGCGTCGGAAGTGACCCGTGTGGCCCGTGAAGTGGGTTCTGAAGGCAAGCTGGGTGGCCAGGCCGATGTGCGCGACGTTGCCGGTACGTGGAAGGACCTCACCGATAGCGTGAATATGATGGCCGGTAATTTGACCGGTCAGGTGCGTAACATCGCTGACGTGACAAAGGCCGTGGCAGCGGGTGACTTGTCGAAGAAGATCACCGTCGATGTGAAGGGAGAAATCCTGGAGCTGAAGAACACTGTGAATACGATGGTGGATCAGCTCCGTTCGTTCGCGGCGGAAGTGACCCGTGTGGCCCGCGAAGTGGGGACCGAAGGCAAACTCGGTGGACAGGCCGACGTGCCGGGTGTCGGTGGTACGTGGAAGGATCTCACCGACTCTGTGAATTCCATGGCCTCTAACCTGACGAGTCAGGTGCGTAACATCGCCGATGTGACCACCGCCGTGGCCAATGGTGATCTTTCTAAAAAAATCACCGTCGATGTGCGCGGCGAAATTCTGGAGCTGAAGGACACCATCAACACGATGGTGGATCAGCTGGGATCGTTTGCGTCGGAAGTGACCCGCGTGGCGCGCGAAGTGGGCACCGACGGCAAGCTCGGCGGACAGGCGAATGTGAAGGGGGTCGCCGGTACGTGGAAGGATCTCACCGACTCTGTGAACTCGATGGCGTCCAACTTGACCGTGCAGTTGCGTGACGTTTCAAAAGTGGCGACCGCCATTGCCACCGGCGACTTGTCGCGAAAGATCACGGTGAACGTCGAAGGCGAAATTCTGCAGATCAAAGACGTGATCAATACGATGGTGGATCAGCTGTCGTCGTTCGCGTCGGAAGTGACCCGTGTGTCTCGTGAAGTGGGGACCGAAGGGAAGCTGGGTGGGCAAGCTGACGTCCGCGACGTGGCCGGTACGTGGAAAGATCTCACCGACTCCGTGAACTTTATGGCGTCCAACCTGACCAGCCAGGTGCGTAACATCGCCGACGTGACCAAGGCTGTTGCGGCCGGTGACCTGTCACGCAAGATCACGGTGGATGTGAAGGGCGAAATCCTCGAGCTAAAGAACACTGTGAATACGATGGTGGATCAGCTCCGTTCGT
>JAZKFE010000255.1:0-2514 GCA_040386595.1 Planctomycetota bacterium
AAGGCTCCCCGCGTTCGCTGCTGCAAGAGCCGCTGCAACAGCGGCTGCGGCAACAACAGCTGCGGTTATGCTGCCCCCACCTGTGCAGCTCCCGCGAGCTGTGCCGCTCCGGCCAGCTGTGCCGCTCCGGTTGTGGGTGCTTAGTTCAGAGAGATTGTCACCGGGTTATGGCCACGGCCACCTGAGTTAGTAAGTCAGTAAGTAAGTCGGAAAGTTTGGAACACGCAGGTGTGTTCATCGTACGGCAGCACCGTCCGGATGGCTGGGGGCCTCTAGCTCCCAGCCATCTGACAGCCGCCCGGATTAACAAACCTGGCCATCGCCTGAGTGACAAAATTACGAGACGTTAGACAACCTTAAAAAACCTGTAAAACGCCAACGACCTAACCACCCCGAACTGCATTCTCGAGATGCACGTAAGGGGTTTCGTCGTTCTTTGACCCTGAATTGGCAGCCCCAAACCGTCGGACGAGATCCGGCTCTGGGCCGGCCCCATTCGAACCGCCACCCTGAAGATTCTGCCCTTCTGGGAAGGTGAGGCTCCTGCCGAACCGCTCAGTCTTTCGGATCCCCACAGACTTCGTGACTCGGCAGAAGCCTCATCGTCACGCTGATTTGAATCACTACGAATTCGGGATTCGATGAGAATCTGGGTTCACCCCCAGTCAGCCACAACGGGCCCGTTTCCGGTGCCCGCTTCAAATCCGACATTCGCGCCATTCGCTGCAGCCAGTAAATCCCACAAAAATCACACGATCAAACCAATTTCACAAGCGGAAATCTGGATTTGCCTCGTGGCAGTTTGTGAACTAGGTTTAGCTGGAGAGCCTCATTTTTTTGGAGCGAGACTATGCTGCAAGCTGCTGTGCCTGATTCGGGCAACTTTATTGACCGCCGACAATCTTCCGGGACGCGTGCGGATGGCGGATCCGAACGTCGCCAGTTCATCAATTCTCAACCGGTCGGCCGGCCTGAAGTGCAAGAATTGGCGGAAGCTGTCGACCAATACAAACTGCGGCATCGTCGCCGCTTTATCACGTTCGAAGAGCTCTTCGACGTAATGGCCTCGCTCGGATATCACAAGTAAAACTTGGATTCGATCGTCGGCTACAGATGTCGCCCCTCCGGGGGCGAGAATGTCTGGAGTGCGCTCGCCGTACAGGGAGATCCCCTACGACGAGCGTCACAGCGCAAAATACAAGCTCGAAACGCGAACGAGGACCTGACCGGGGTTTCCCGATGAGTGTCCTCGTTCGCGTTTCGAGCTTGTGTCCGTTTTGTCGCCTCGCAGTTTCCGCAAAGCTTGTGCTGAATGAGGGTTAGTCTTCTTCGACCACCCGGACTCGGCGACGATTGCGGTAGTGCGGACCTCGCACTCGCGTATCGCGAGCCCCCCGCTCATCCAGTCCGCCGATCCGGCCCGAGCACAACCGATGGACCAATAGCAGGACCATCGCCCCACCGACAGCCACCGCAAACCCAATGGGAGTAATCAGATCGCGAATCTGATCGCCACCAGCCCAGGCATAGACCGCGGCTCCGATCAGAGCGCCTCCCAATCCCAGGATTAAGGTCACCACGGCTCCGCCCGGATCGCGTCCCGGTAGGATGGCCTTGGCGAGCAAGCCGCTGACCATTCCGAAGCCGATCCAGGTCAAACCTTCGTGGACATAATGATGGATCGTTGCGGGGTCCATGTCGGAACTCCTGAAGAATTGTGGTTCTTACCACCGGGGGCGCAACAAACACGGGCACGGCCAAGCCGCGCCCGATATTGCCTTGTCGTAGAGCTGACTGCGATCAGCCGCTCCGTCGACGACGTCGTTCCGCCCGCGAGCCGTTAGCGACAAGATCACCGGCGCCAGGTCTTCAGGACCACACGGCTCTCATTTCGAGAGCCGGGGTGAGCCCGTGACTGCCGGGATTTGCGGCTAGTTAATCGGTCCAGGGGTCGGTGCAGCTTCCGGTGCCGCACCACCACTTTGATCAAGCCCCTGTTGGCGTAACTTGTACGCTTCGAGAGCTTCAACCTGGCGGCTGAGGCGGAATTCCGGCCCTTGCGGGAAGTATTGGACGTCGTCTTGCAGGTAATAGGCGGACGGGAGAGTCTGCCCCCCGATTGTGGTCTGACAGCCAACTGCCGTCATTCCCATCAATGCGCACCCCAGTAGTGCGAACCGATTACCTTCAAACAACTTATGGATAGCCATCATAGCTCTCGCTGTGCTTCGAGATTACGTACCTGCCAAGAGCGGGGCCAGCAAATCCTGAATTTCAGGCTCAACCGTTCTTGCCTCACTCTCATTATCGACCAGTACAACTCCTTTCTTCGGCACAAACCGATAAAGTCGGAAAAATTCATACAGAATGACACAGGCCTATCAGCTTCTGTTCGCCGAAATCACGGCCTGCTATCTCGCTAAGTTGTTCTATGGAAATTGATTATGTCGCGTCAATACGAACGAAATGTCGCCTCCGCACGCTCGCCGCGAAGAAATTCGAGTCGTTGGGAGG
>JAZKFE010000256.1:0-14792 GCA_040386595.1 Planctomycetota bacterium
TTCGCTGCGCTCACCCAGATTCGAGAATCTGGGCTACCCATCGACTGCGTCGATGGAGTCGCAAGCGTTAAGTTTAAACCGTTTTAGCTCTGGATTTCATAGCCTTTACGTGGTTCGCGGCCCTGCATCGCGGCGGCTTCGGCATCGCCGACGATCTCTTCTTTCACCGGATCCCATTCCAATTTACGCCCCAGGCGAATCGCGATATTGGCCAGGTGACAAGTCGTCATGGCCCGGTGATGCGTGTGGACGTCGGAAATCGGTTGCGTGCGATCCTTGATGCATTCCATAAAGTTCCGCATGTGGTCGCCGGGGATCTTGCCCTTGTAGAGCTTTGTGATGGCATCGGCTGGCAGCGGGTTCTTTTCGAGATCTTCGACTGGTTTTCCCTTCAACGAACCACGGCTGACAAAGATGCGGCCTTCGGTTCCTTCGATAGTAATGCCGTTGTCCGTATCACTGCGGATGACCATCTCGATATTGTCGGGGAACAAGGCCTTTACGTGAAACTCGTGAGCCACGTTGTAGCGGTTCGTGACTGTCGGATAACCCTTCTCATAGGGGACGGGGTGCGTCGCGGTCCCTTCGATGCTCAACGGCCCGGAATCGGTCTTGCCGATAGCCCATTGAGCGATGTCGACATGATGCGCACCCCAGTCGGTCATCTTGCCGCCCGAGTATTCGTACCACCAGCGGAATTCGTAGTGGGTGCGTGATTCCGGGTAGTTCTTGTTGTTGCCGAATTTGCCCTGCAGGTAGTCGGTCATGGGGGCCTGTCCCAGCCACATGTCCCAATTCAGATTCTTGGGGACTTCGGCCTTGGGAATTTCATCGCTGGTGGGGGCCCCGCCAATGGCGCATTGCACCTTGGTGATTTTCCCCAAGCGGCCCGAGTGAGCCAGTGCGACCGCCGTCAGGAACTGTTGCGGGGCCTTCCCGCCATTGGCGGACATTTCGCTGCGTTGTTGAGTTCCCACCTGGAAGACGCGGCCCGTTTCGTCCAGCACTTTGCGGATCTGTTTGCCTTCTTCGATGGTCAGCGTCAGAGGCTTTTCGCAGTACACGTCTTTCCCGGCTCGCAACGTTTCAATGGCGATCTTGGCATGCCAGTGGTCGGGCGTCACGATCGTCACTACTTCGATATCTTTGCGTTCCAGGATCTTGCGATAGTCTTCGTAACCGGAGACTTCAAAGTCCTTACCTTTGTTGGGCTGAGCCTTCTTGACCTGTTCTTGGGCCCGGCCGACGTTGTCCGAATCCACATCGCACACGGCTGCGACGTCGCCATAGCGGAACGCCATGGGGCCGACTCCGCCGCGCCAGCGATCACCAACACCAATGCAGCCGACGACGGGGCGTTCATTCGCAGTGTAGAAGGCTTGGGCATTGGAACTCGTAAACCAGTAAGGCAGCGAACTGCCGGCCAACGCGGCTACCGAGGTCTTAAGAACGTCGCGACGATTCAACATGGTCACGGTGAGAGCTCCTGTGAAGCGATAGAAGATCGTTTGAAAAGACAGGTCGTGGATTGTACACGGGATTTGGCGCCAGTCTCAACCAGTACCGAACCTTCGCGGGCTGGTATTCATTGAGCTTATTATCCGGTGTGACGACGTAATTCTTGTTCCCGCCGCCTGGATTTTTGATATCTGAACCATTTGACGAACGGTTTAAACGGTAGCCAGCTGCCCCAGCACAGCTGGTAGATCGCGATGACACGGTAGCGGCAATCAGTTTCGTTGGCGACCCGCTCGACCCGTCTTGTCATAACCCAGGACTCGACCATTTTTCGATAGATTTCATGGGCATAGCGCACGAAGTTGTCCGGAGATTCGCCATTCGGGTCGATGTATCGCGGTGTATTCGGGAAGTGACGGTTCTGCAGCAGTTTGTGAAGTTCGAGCAGTTTGCTGACCTGGGTGATGTGCGGAAACGCATGGATCGAGTCGTTCGGTCGATATCCGAAATTGAGGATTGAATCCAGATTGCTTGTTCGCAGGATCGGTTGTTCTCGTAGAGCGAAACGCGATCCGAAGCTGAAGAACATTCCTCGCAAATTAGTACCGGCATTTGTTGCTGCCAGAATGCCGGAAATTTCGGCGTTGTCTTGAGTCTCTGGATGCACGAATCGAAAGGAAGCAACGTCTCCATAGCCGTAGTTGAAATTTACTAGATAGGCCAGCTGCGGAAGAAACCCCAGTGCTTGCAAGTCGCGACCGACTCGTTCAATCCGCTCTCGGAAAGCGATCGGAAGGGGATAGTGTTGCCAATCAATTAGTTCGACAACGGGTTGGGCGCGAAGGCGAGTATGGATATATATCCACCAAGGAAGGAACAGGTAGCGCACCAGAAAAATGCCACCGATGATCCACCAAGTGACCTGAAGCAGCTTTGTGGCATCTTCACGTAAAGCCAATAACTCCATACGCCGCTCCCAACCGCTGCATCTGAGGAAATGCGAATTGAATCAAGCGTCGCCGAGATTATAGCGGTTTCCACAAAACGGTTTCATGCTGAGTTGCAGCATGGAGAATCGGGTGGGGATCCTGTTAGTGATCGCTTCCAATACGCCAACAGCCCGGCTGTTTGAAGCAGCCGGGCTGTTGGTTTTATCGGTCCTGTGAGCTACCGGTGCAATTAATCGCCGAAGGCGGCATCAAACGAGCGTGTGCTGGGGGCGAAGTCGGCGTTCTTGACGAACTGACAGGCTTCTTTTGCACCCGCTTCGCGGTCCATGCCCATGTCTTCCCATTCGACCGACAGGGGGCCGGTGTACTTGACGGCGTTCAAGGCGCGGATGATTTCTTCGAAGCGAACGCCACCGCGTCCGACGCTGCGGAAGTCCCAACCGCGGCGGGGGTCGCCGAAGGCCAGGTGGCTGCTGTTGATGCCCGAGCGGCCGTTCAACGTCACCGAGGCGTCCTTCATGTGGACGTGGTAAATGCGTTCCGGGAAGAAGCGAATGAATTCGACCGGGTCGACTCCCTGCCAGATCAAGTGGCTGGGATCGAAGTTAAAGCCGAACTCTTCGCGGTTGTCCAAGGCCTTCAGTGATCGTTCCGATGTGTAGATATCGAACGCGATTTCCGTCGGATGGACTTCCAGCGCGAACTTCACACCGCATTCCTGGAACACGTCCAGGATGGGGTTCCAGCGATCGGCCAGCAACTGGAAGCCGGCGTCGATCATGGAGCGCGGGGTGGGGGGGAAGTCATAAATCAGGTGCCAGATGCTCGATCCGGTGAACCCGTTGACGATGCCCACGCCCAGCTTCTGCGCGGCCCGGGCGGTGTTCTTCATTTCTTCGATTGCGCGGCGGGTGACCCCTTCCGGGCTGCCGTCGCCCCAGACGTATTCGGGCAGAATCGACTTGTGACGCAAATCGATATTGTCCAGAACGGCTTGACCCACAAGGTGGTTCGAGATGGCGAACAGTTTCAGGTCGTACTTGGCGAGGAGCTCGCGTTTGCGGGCACAGTAGGTGTCATCTGACAGGGCCTTCGCGACTTCGAAGTGATCGCCCCAGCAGGCCAGTTCGAGGCCGTCATAGCCGAAACTGCTGGCCTTCTTGCAGACGTCTTCGAGTGACAAGTCGGCCCACTGGCCTGTGAACAGCGTAACAGGTCGTCCCATGATAACTCCAGGTGCAACTCAAATATGAAGAACTGAATCTACTCCAGAAAGTCACGGGCTGGTCTGCTGCAACTCCTGTGGGGAGCGGCAGATATCCTGATTTCATCCGCAAACTGATCCAGAGTCTGGCCCGGTCCGCTGGGGTTGCCCGATGAGAGACAGACCGGTGGCGCCATTTTCAACGCATCAAACTAAACGGGACCAGTGCGACTGTCAATCAACGCGCGGTGTGCCGTGACACCGATTTCTCCCCAGATTTTGGTCGGCGAGACCAAATCGACAATTGCGGGACCGCAGAATTACTGTTAAATCAAGTGTAGTGCGGTGTCACAGCGGTGATTTTAGGAATGCGTGCCACTGCTTTGCGACCGTACCCGGTCGTTAAGCAGTGCCCGGACGGCTGGGAATGCACTGCTTAACAACTGAGTACAGTTGCAAAGCAGTGGCACAACAACACTTTGGGTAATGATCCCAAATCTAAGCTGTGACAAAGAGTAGTGCGAAGCAACCCGGCCGAAGGGAGCATTGCCGTTGCGAGAGATCTGCAACCGTTGCTGCCTGGGGCACGTCTCCAAAGATCCTTAAAAATCCCATGAAAATCGCTCTCGGTACCGACCACGCCGGCTACGAATACAAAGAAGCCATCAAAAGCATGCTGACTTCCGCCGGGCATGAGGTGGTCGATTTTGGTTGCTTTTCCGCGGAGAGTTGCGACTATCCGTTGTTCATTCGGCCGGCAGCTCAAGCCGTCGCCAAGGGCGAGTGCGAGCGGGCGATTGTGCTGGGTGGGTCCGGGAACGGCGAGGCCATCGTCGCGAATCGCGAACGTGGCGTCCGCTGTGGCCTGTGCTGGAACCTCGAAACGGCCCAGCTGTCTCGGCAGCACAACGATTCCAATTGCCTGTCGCTGGGCTCGCGGCAGATTTCGTTAGAACTCGCCTTGGAAATCGTAAAAGTGTGGCTGACAACTCCCTTTGAGGGAGGGCGTCACGCCCGCCGGATCGCTCAGATTGACAGGTGAGGCAGCGTCGTTGATCGCCCCGCGATCACCCTCCTCAAAGCTTTGAGCCGAAGCTCGCGTTTCACCGAGAACTCAGTTCGTCCGTCCGCTGTCCGCACATTGTATTCGCGGAGCAAAAACGGCATTTCAAAGAATGCGAAGCACGGGCCTCAAGCCCGTGCTTTCACGACCATGTGGGTCGCAAACTGCATCGTATTGGGAAGATTATCCCATAGCCGCAGCCATCGCCTCTGTGCGTGTTCCGGAGTCGCGTACGGCGAGTGCGGCAACGACGAACAGCACTTCGCCAAGCTGGGCGAATACTACTGCGGCACCCGCGTATCCGAGCAGCGTGGCAACTAACGCGCAGGACAAAGATGCCAAAGCAAAATACAACATCTCTCTCTCCTAGATAACGAGGAATTGAAGCCCGTGGGAATGGCCCTGTAATCTCCCCGGTTCCTTAAAAGTAGGCGAGATACCTCAAGTGCATTTGCTGTGCCGAAGCAATCGTTCGTGTGCTGGGGTAATGCCACAGATCATGGGCTGGGCTCGATATATCACGAGGGAATTGTGAAATTTCCTGGATTTTTAAGGTGTTTTGGCAGTCGTGCCGTCGACCAAATGGTCGCGGTGATACCAGCGCGGTCGGCGACGAATCGAAACTTTTTCAGAAGAACGAGACTTCTGGGAGGGTGACAGGCTCCTGCCGAACCGCTAAGTCTTTCCATTCTCCGTAGACCAAACGGTTCGGTAGGAGCCTCACCCTCCTCGAATCTCGCGATGCGCTCGCCGGCGAAGATTACGTCGCGAAGAAGGCGATGCCGAGCAGGGCGTAGACCCCGACCAGCAGCACGCCTTCCATCCAATTGGAGACGCCGTCGACTGTTGTATTGCGGATGGCTCCGGTGGCGACCAGCAGCGCGAACAATTCCAATTTGGAAAACACCAAGTCCATCGGGTTGCCCATGGCGTAACTCACGAATACCAACACTGGGGCAACCAGCAAGGCAATCTGAGTGCTGGAACCGACCGTTGTTGACAGCGTCAGTTCCAGATTGTCGTCACGAGCAAATTGCACGGCGTTGAATGTCTGGGCAATGTTGCCGGCCGAGGCCAGCAGAAAGACGCCGGTGAAGATTGTCGTTAACCCCAGGCTGGTGGCGGTGGGGCCGATGGCATCGGTCAAGATCTCGCTCATTAACGCGACACCAAGGGTGACTGCCGTCAAGACGACCAGAGCCCGTTTGACGTTGGGTTGCTCTTCGGGAGTGGCTTTCGGGTCATGATGGCGTTCTTCCGCCGCGACGATGACCGGATCGCGATTGGAAATGATATACACCAGGCTGACCAGATAAACGGCCATCAGGACTACCGCCACTTGCAGGCTGATCCCTTTTTCCGCCGGCGTGGTGTGGCCAAACATCGCGGGAACGACGAGCGCGACGATGGCCAGATACAGCAGTCCTGAATTGAGCCCCGCGGTTTCGTGATTGAATTTCTGGAACTTCCGGTTCCAGCCACCGGCGATCATGGAAATCCCATTCGCGAACAATAAATTGCCCAGAATGGATCCGGTGATCGAAGCCTTCACCACATCTTCCAGGCCCTTCGACAAGGCCATGCAAGCGATGATCAACTCGGGGGCATTGCCGAGTGTCGCGTTTAGTAGACCACCCAGAGTTGGCCCGAGGTACTCGGCCAGCTCTTCGGTGGCATCTTCCATCAGGGCACCTAGAGGAACCAGTGCGGCTGCGGAAAAGGCAAACGTGATCAGCGGCGAGATTTCAAACATCCGGCAGGCGATCGCCAGCGGGCCGACCACACCCAGAAACAGGAGCCAGCGTTTCATAAAAGCCTGAATTCTGATGGGAGATTTGCGCGACGAGCGATCACGCAAATTTGCTTAGTAGATCTGTATTCCAAGACGCAATCGATTGTCTTGAGCAATGCGAGAAACGGCATTCACGACGAACTGTTCCGCGCGGCAGGACTATGATCAATGGTTCAATGATCTGCAAGGCGAGTTTATGAACGAATTTCACCCAGTTCCCGTGGCAATTCTGGGGAACTGTGTCGGTGGCTTTCTAGTCGTCTGATCTGATTTGGGTGTCTCAATCACAGGAATTCGCGAGATCAGAAACATACCAATGACAAACATGGTGCCCGTGATGGCATAGAGAACCACGGAAACCGGCGCCAGGAACAAAGTGACTCCGGTCAGGATCATCGTCAGTATGTAGGCTCGAGTGCGAACTCCGCGGCGGATGGCGCGATGATCGTGCCAGTCACGCATCATGGGACCAAATGTTCGCGTACTTAATAGTCTGTCGCGTAAGCCGTCAGACGTTTTAAGAGCGAAGTGAGCGGTGAGCAACACGAACGGAACGGTAGGGATTCCCGGAACCAGCAGCCCGACCCAAGCCATCCCCAATGAGGCGATTGCCAGCGTCCCGTAGAACCAATGCCACAGGCGATCCACGAGCCCTGGTGCTGCGGCGATGGCCTCGATCTTCAGTCCACGGTGCACCTTCAGACTGGTCGATTGGCAGAGTACCGAAGGCTCTGCGCCGGATTGGACGTTGTCAGCATCTGTAACCGTTACGGCTTGCTCCTCGGACGCAGCGCCATTCGTCGCTGGGCCGGACGTCAGGCCGCGGAGTGCCGAGGCCATCTTTCGCAGCATGACCTCGGGCGCGACGTCATGCCGAAAGACGGCGGTCAATTGTTGGCGGCGTAACCAGTCGGTGTGAATTTCAACCGACGTGACACCGTCGACCTCGCGTAATTTCGTTTGCAGGAACTCAAATTGTTCCCGAGACGGGCGGAAGTCTAAGTCATCGAAGATAAGAGTGATTTCTGGATTGCATTTGGAGAATTGCATCGTAATCACTCAGGGAAAGATGACGTGGGCGTTCCGCTGCGGCAACCCCCAAGGCCGTCCGTCGGCAGGCTGACATCTCCTTGAGACAGCTTGTTGACGGACGGCCCAGAGGGATCATCATTGAAGATGATAACGTAGTCACCCGGTCTGTTGTTATTTCGGGCCGGATGGGCGGTTGGCCGCTTTGCGTGCGGCCTGGGCGCCGTCAATCAGACCCCAGGCAATGCTGTTGTTTTGCGGCAAGACTTTCGCTACCAGCACAACGGGAAAGGCCACGCCAAACGCCATTCCGTAGGCCAGGTTGTAAAACCCTTTGCCAATAGTCTCGGTCACCTTCGGCCAGGCCTCTTCGACCGAGGCGCGCGCGTCGGCAATGCCCGACTGCACTGCGTCTTTGGTTGTGGCAAGAATACTGGCACCGGTACTAGCGGGTGCCGTGGCGGCGATAGAGTCAGACATAGGGGCTCCATTAACTCGACTGGGCTACTAATTGTGGACCAGGCTCAAGATAAACACAAGAAGAAAACGGCCGATACGTCATCCGCACGCATTGCCGGTTAGGAATCGTTTCGGGTTACGTCACATCATGTGATCAAACAACAACGGCGGTCAACATGACCATCGCCATCACCCAGCCAATGGCGAAGGCGAATCCAGAAAACACAGATTCGGCGAAGACGGCCAGCGAACGGCGGAATCCAAACATGGGGGACCTCAATTGTTGTGAGAGTTTCCTGAGTAACTCAGGAAACGTGGTTCGAAGAAGGAAAATCTCGGTTGTTTAACGCGGTGTGTATCAATTCTGATGGACTCACAAATCTCACTCATCGTCGGGGAATCGCAACTTTAAGTCCGCGACGAATTCCTTGATCTGAACGACCCCTTCGCGATGAAACTTGGGAAAGCGACGGCTGAACCAGAGTTCGATCGGACGAAAGGTTTTGGGCCACATCATCACGCAGCCGGCGATCAGCAGTGGAGTTCCTACCGGTCCCGGCAAGACCACACCAGCCGCCCCGGCAATCATCAGTAGTGTGGCCATTTCTGGTGGCAGATGGCCCAACAGCTCAATCGTCTTCTCGCCGCTGGTCTCATCGTCCTTCGTGGCTTTTTCGGCCTCCGCAGTCTGGCACTGTGCCTCGGCCGCTGGGGGGGGAGAGGGTGTCGTTTCCACGTCGACCGCTGCCGCTGCTGGCGTCGGTTGTGGTGGATCTTCAATGGCGAGGTCTTCGTACATGAATTGATATTCTCTGTGAGAAATTCAGACCAAACTTAAGAGGAGCGGTTCTCGTTTAAGCTGGTATTGGCGAGGACCATCAATTTCACCGCATCATGCTGCAGTCGGGCATTGTGTCGAGCGGCGTTACGACGTGAGCCCGGTTTGGCTTTTTCCACGTCGCTCGCGTCGTCTGGTGGAATGGGAGGTCCCGTCGTTTCGTCGACAGAGCACTCCCTCGGCTCTGCCGACTTCAGGTCGGCGTCTGCCTCTGGAGCCGGCAGGAGTATTTCATGATCAGGGGGCAGGCCACGGACCTTTCGCGAGCACAGCAACCGGCTGGCATGCTGCGTATGCCGGCCGTACATCGCCCCCGCAGCCAGAGCCCCGATGTTCGTCAGAACCACGACGTGCAGGCTGGTTAGTCCGATCAGGAACGCACCGGAAATCGCCAGTGAATTACAGGCCAGGACGACGGCCCAGGCATTACGGCTCGGAGCACTGGTTTCGTGCAACACACACAGCAGCGACTTGAGGCGTTGCGGTTCTGCGTGCAACGCAATCAAGTCCGCGTGCTGCGGGCCGACACCATCTTCTGGAGTGAATGAGATCCTGAGGACTTCATTCTCAGTGAACTGGCTCAAAATGTGATGCGACGCGACGACGGCAATACGTCGGTTAGGCGAATCCAAGTGGCGGATATATTCCAGGCATTCCGCTTCGGTCCCGTCGACTTCGTGGACGTCAACATGTCGTAAGCCGACGGCGATCTTGGTGCGGATGATATGAGGTTCCGGGCGAGTGTCCGCATGCGGGCCGGGGTGATTCACTCGTGCAATCACGATGGTCTTAATGCGACCGAGTTCCTGCAGAATCACAGGATTATTCACCAACCAACCTTCATGCAGCAGATTACTGACGCTGCTCAACGTTCCGAAACGCTCGGTCAAAGACGGTCCGGTGGCAAAATCTGGTCGCAGAACGGCCGCCAGCGTGGGCAGGCCTCCTATCAGGAAGGCTGCTGTTCCGGTGGCGAAGGTAAAGGGAACAAACCGCGAGGCTAATGCCTTGCCACGCAGCGTGGGGCCCCCTTGGCCGGCCATCTGACCAATGACCGAACGCACGGTCCGGCGAATGGCCGCCAGCCGCGTGCTGGCATCGACCGCGACGACTTCCACCTTCAACTGACCGCTGGTGAGGACACTGCCGGCGAAGACGTGTTCTCCCGTCGTGCGGTGGGCGATGCCGGCAATGCCTCGCACTCGATGTTCGTCGAATTCGCCCTCCCCCGCGACCACAATCCCATCAAACGGTAAAGCCACGCCAGCTGGAACATTGACGATCATTCCTGGGGCGAACCGGGGCTCAAAATCGGCTGCCGTTCCGGCGTCATTCAGCAATCGCTCCGGAGACTCTTGCGCCAACGTCAGCTCACGGACGACTTGTCGCAGCCGATAGCTGGACCAGCAATGCCAAGTGGTCACCGACGCCTGCATCAGGGCGGCCGCCAGGAACTGGCCACTCGCCAGTGTGGTACCCATGATGACCGTATAGAGCGCCGACACACGCCATTGGAAAGTCAGCAGTTCCGACAGTCCCCGGGTCAGCGTCGGCAGATTAAATCCGACAAGCGCTAGTGCCGTTGCGGGGCCCAGACCAGGGGTGAAGAACTCGGTGGCAACGGCCAGCCCCAGGCAGGTTGTGGCTGATAGCCAATAGCTCATGGGTGGACCGGCTAACAGCGACTCGCAATCGTCCAGGCCACTGACAATTCGCTCCAGCTTGCCGAGCAGTTTGGCCGGCGTCGTGGCATCGGGTTGAAAGAGAATCAGGATCGAGCCGGTGGTGGTCGATGTCGCTACGGAATTGACTCCGGAAGTGGAGCCAATGGCAGATTCCACTCGTAGTGCCAGATCGGGGTTCTTGCGGAGTAAGGGGTGTCGGAGACGGACGCGGCCGGGCAGGGCATGGAACACGACTCCCGCCGTGATCCCCGTCTCGTGTTTCTGCAGCTGCAGTCGTGGGCATTGGGCATAGGCATCGCTAATCAGCCGCTGCGGTACCGTCGACTGTCGCAAGCAGGCCGCAATCGTTCGCAGTTCGCTAGAACAACCCTCGACGGTCGCAGGGCGATCCGGTTCCGTCGGTGTGAGACGCAAGGTCGCCATGCTCTGTGTGCGATCGATCAGAATCGATTCCACGCACGGAGCAGACAGCAATCGTCCCACGAGTTCGCTCGTCCCTTCCCACGCGGTCTCCTGTCCCAAAGCAGTCGTGCGGAGCACCACCGTTCGGGACTGAAGATCGATCTGCATGTGAGAAGCTGACACCATAAAACGGCCTAAAGTCTATAGTCGTTGTTCGCTCCGCGAACATAACGCAGTCGCAGTATACGGCTGAGGTAAGTCTTAAGTTTCTTAGCCAATCCCCACTCGCGACAGCGAGTGCATCATGTTCACAGACCGAACAACGACGGAGTTAAAGTATTTCCCCTACGATCAGGCCGGTTGCAGCTCACGCTCGGTGTGCTGATCTTGATGTTCCCGTTCCATCGCCAGGCTGGCCGCGAGAATGGCCGACATATCGTTCTCGGCTTTTTTGCGAGCCTGTTCATCGGCGATGCGTTTGAGCGGTAACATGCCGTTCGCCAGAGCAGCGAGTGCGGCAACGTTGTTGGTCAAAACTGACGCCATAATGCCGAAGCCCATGGTAAAGGCGCCGACAATGCACAAGGCATTTGGAGCCAGGATCAAATACCAACTGTTCTTTACGTTGCGATCCAAGGATCGGGCCACATCGCGAAGTTCGCACAGCCGATGGAGACTTTCCTCCATGAAGACAATTTGGGCCGTGTCGGTAGCGATAGACGAGGCACCTCGCAGGGAGATCGAAACATTGGCCTTCTTCAGAGCGATCGAATCGTTGATTCCGTCGCCGACGAAGCAGACCTTCTTGCCTTGTTTCTGCAGCCGCTCGACATACTCAGCCTTGTCGCCCGGTAGCACTCCCGCGAAGTATTCATCCATTCCCAAGCTTTCCGCCAGTTTGCGGGTGGGAGCCTCATGGTCGCCGGAAATAATAGCGATGTGTTTGATGCCGCGGTCGCGTAGTCCTTTGATAATCTCGACAACTTCAGGCCGCTGGGCCGCGCACAGTTCAATCACACCGGCGAACTGACGGTCAATGGCCGCCATGACCAGCGTATTGCCTTCGTGATGCGCGACGGCGACGACTTCTTCCACCTCAATGGGGATTTCAATTCCTTCCATCTTCAAGTATCGAATACTGCCGACCATAACCTTATGGCCATCAAGGGCGGCATCGATTCCGTATCCGACTTGATACTTGGAATCATCGATCGGCAACATCGGCATGCCGGTGGCTTCGAATTCCATCACGATGGCTTTGGCGATGGGATGAGCAAACCGCTGCTCGGCGGCCGCGACGAGCTGCAAGAGTCGATTTTTCTCATGACCGTTAAAGCCGACAATGCGACCGACTTCGGGTCTCTCACGGGTCAGAGTCCCCGTTTTGTCGAAGAGGACCGTGTCGATATCGTTCATCAATTCCAGTGCCCGACCGTCCTTTACCAGGATTCCCTTGTGAGCACATAGAGCTAAGGATGTCAGCATTCCGAGCGGAGCCGCCATGCGGATGCCGGTTCCGAAATCGCTGTTCAACACGGCGACGGCTCCCTGGGGGCCCAGCGCCGCCATGGCGATGCTGGCAATACCCAGGGTTGGAATGACAGCCTTGTCTGCCATCTTCTCGCCCTTGTTCTGGCTCTCGAGTTTATACCCCGCCGAGTCATTCAGGATCTGAGCAATTTTGGCTGACGCGGTATCACAACCCGCCGTTTCGACTTCGACGTACGCCTTGCCGGCCACCATCAGGGTGGACGCGAAAACACGGTCGCCGGGCGATTTTTCAGACGGGGTTGATTCGCCCGTCAAGGCATGCTGGTCGATCATCGCCATGCCTTCTTTGACGACACCATCCACTGGAACCGCATCGCCCGTGTGGATGACAATAATGTCGCCTTTATTCAGTTCCTCCATCGGCGTTTCGACTTCTTGCCCGTCCTTAAATAGTCGGACAAACTGCGCCTGCTTGCCGAAGGCCTGCACCAGCAATCGCTTCGAATCGTCTTGAGTCTTTTTCACGAGCATCCGCCCGAAGCTCAGACACAAACACAAGACGGACCCCGCGAAAATCTGCCCCGTCGCGAGGCAACCCGTGACGACAATCGCGTCCAGCACGTCGACGCCCAGACGCCGTTCGTGAACGAGCACGTCGTAGGCTTCTTTGAAGGTCGTGATTGAGGTATAGGCAAACAACGCTCCTGCCACTGGCAGCAACGGCAGAAACGCGAACTGAGCCACTGCGGCCAGAGGCACTGACGCCACGGCTAACGGAAAATCCAAGTCTGGCGGGTCGAGTTTGTGAGGGATTTCCGACCGCGAGATGGCCCGGTCCAGGATTAAGATGACCTGATCTTTTCGCAGCTTCTTTTTGTCGTAATTGATGAGCAAGCTACCGGTCGAGGGGCGGGCCTTATAATTGTCGATGCCGAGGACGCTCATCAGCTCACGCTCAACACCCTGGCAGACGTCTTTGCGGCGGTACAGGGCAGGGTGCTTCAATCGCAGTCGGCCTGGAAGTTCATGGACGATTTCCCAAGATGTCGCATGAGTTCCATTACGATTGAGACGCGTGATTCCGTTGCGATCGGGGATCAATAGCGTATCGACCAGCGAAACACGCAGCCCTTCGACCACGTTCTGCAGTTGCACCGGATAATAGTGATCTGCGGTGGTTGCGGTATGAGCCGTCTCGGACACACGATTAGTGCCGTTGCGTTTAGAAGACGTCGATCCTTCCGGACTAAAGCCTGATAGCTGATAGTGAGCGGGTTGGTCGTGTGTGCCATTTCCCGTGGCCGCACCTACGGTTGCCGTAGTGTGATTTTTCTTGTTCGATGAGCCGGAAGTGGCAACGAGGACGTCGGTTAAGATGGCTTCGGCTTCTGGCGTCATGGTGCTCGTGCCGCGAGCGGCGGATCGCAGCCGGTGCGAGATGGCCCGGAGAAACGGGATCGGCGACGCATGACTATGAGTGATTTCGGCAACGGCCTGACGCCCGACGGTGCCTCCTCCACGAATCACAACGGATGCCGCAGGATCTGCCTCGAGAAGACAGCTAAGGAAGGCTTTGGTTTGCGGATGATTTAAGTCGGTGAAGAGCGTACCGCTGCTGATTTGCAGGCACCCGGCCCGCGGTGCGGCGATGGCGAATTCGATCATAGGAAAGTCCCAACGAGACGAAGTGGAGTGAAGTCGTGCAACAGATCGAGCCCACACGCTGCACGCTTTGAAAAGCGATCAACGTTGCCAATGGGCAACACCTCCGTGTTAGGTTCACTACTCCTGTGCGGTCCCGAGACTTGGGGAATTGCCGGGAAATTGCGATCTTGCTTCGGAACGATCACATCCGGCTGCCCGCCGGTGTGTGACGTTGCGGCTGTATGAAACAGGACGATCGATTGGCCCGATCCGATGCCGGCTTCAAACCACCGAGGCACAGCTCGTGCTGCCTCGGCCATAATTTCATCAGTATCAAGTCGAGGCTACGGCCTCCGCAGGCGTGGGGATACTAGCCGTTTCGTGAACGGGGCGATGCAGGAGATTGTCTGCGGCACGTTGGGCCGAAGCTCCGCCGTCCACGAGGCCCTCGACGAACTGGTTGTTTTTGGGAACATAGCGGGCCACCAGAAACACCGGGAAGCAGACACCATAAGATAAGGTGTAACTGGCCGTGTATAGCAACTTGCTCCCGAACGCCTTGTTGCGGGACGGTTTCTCGCCGTTTTCGCAGGGTTTCGATGCCGACCCGTTGGCCGATTCCAGTTGTGCCGCGGCGGCTTCCATCTCGTCGGCGACATCAGACAAGAATGCCTGAGTTTCGGGCGGGGGTGCTGAATCCATAGTCAACTATCCTCAACTTAAAGAAGGAGGCGTCCGTCGCGCAAGCATCAAATAACACGGTTCCGCCGTGTCTGT
>JAZKFE010000256.1:14802-20328 GCA_040386595.1 Planctomycetota bacterium
GTTTTTCACCAAGTGATCGTGAAAAATCAGCGAAATCAGGATCCGCCGGTCTGGTTTGACTTGGGCGCCGGATTTAGTGCAAGGAGAGTGTTTACTTTTTGGAACATATCAAGTTTGCGTCCGTGGTTTTGATAACGCATTTTTCGAGCCGGAACGAACGCGGGCGTGGGGAGAGCCGACGATTCCTGCTGGAAAATATTGAACTTAATACACTCAGTCTGGCCTCTGCAGAATGTGCAGTTCAACCAATATGTCAAGATTATTTATCACCGGAGCTTCGGTAATGTATGCTATTAAAACTCAAACCTTCGTGTTTGGCTAATCATTTTTAGCTCAACTTGGGGATTTGCGGTGAAGACTCCACGCTTGTGTACAATTGGTCCACGCCTCGCGATTCTGTGCAATGTATGAATTAAGCTCGGTTGCGAACTAGACATCTCAACTCTAATGTCATGCTGTGTGTATCTGCGATGCACGTGCAACAGGCATGCCTCACAAATACTTCGCGGTCTCTCTATATTAGTCTGGGTGAAAATATGTCTGCGGATCCGTCGGAACAGCATGATCACGATTTTCATCTGGTACAAGCGGGGCCTGCGCATCGCATCGTAAAGTACTTCTGTAAGGTGTGTCCGCCGGCGTCGCGCCGAGCGGTCAGAATTCTGCTCTTGGTATTGCTGACCTGGGTGCCCGTGATTCTGTTGGCTTATTTTGCCGGTCGTGTCTCGGGATCTCCGGTTGCGGTCTCATTGCTCCACGATCCTCAGGTACATTGCCGACTACTTTTGGCGCTGCCGTTACTAAACATTGCTGAAGTTTTGCTGGCGGTGGGGCTGGCTGCTCAGGTACGACATCTGTCTGAATCGGGCATTATTCTGCCGAAGTCATCCGACTGCGTGAGGATCCCCGGATTGAGGCGGTCATCTGTGTCTTGGCGTTCCTGATGTCGTTCTTATTGAGGTCGTATTTCTTCAGTGTGCAAGACTCAACGTGGGAGCGGCGGGGAGTCGATATTTCGCCTGCCGGGTGGTGGTATATTCTGGTCAGCTTGCCGGTGCTGTTTTTCTTCCTGTTGCGGTCGGCCGGAATTTTTATCCTCTGGGGACTGTTCCTGTTTCGTGTCTCGCGATTGGATCTGCAGTTGACCTCGACGCACCCCGACCGAGCTGGCGGTCTGGGATTTTTAGGCTGGGGGCTGGCGAGTTTTTCCCCAGTCGTGTTTGCCTTCTCGGCGGTGATTTCGGCCGGTTTTGCTTACGAGATCTATCACCGGGGTGAGTCGCTGGACAGCCTTAAGTATCACTTGATTGTGTATGTCGTCGGAGCGGTGGTGCTGGTACACCTGCCGTTGTTGTCGTTTTCGATGCGTCTGTCACGATGTCGCTTTTCGGGCCTGTTGGAATTCAGTGCTCTGGTGTGGCGCTATGATCGTGCGTTCGATGAAAAGTGGATCAAGCAGCCTCAGGAAAAAAATCAGGAGCAGCTGCTGGGGTCCTCGGATGTTCAATCACTGGCGGATATCGCTACCGCTTATGAACACGCCGAGCAGATGAGGTTGATGCCCGTGGATACGAAGGCACTCGCCGTGTTTGCTGTGGCAGCGCTCTTGCCCATGGTGCCTCTCATTGGCACGGCGATTCCACTACAGGATATCCTTTCGAAGTTGGGTGAGCTTCTGGTTTGAAGGCGCACCACCACACCCGCATGGCCGATTCGGAATACGCGGTCTGCGATTGTTGATGTTTGTCTGGATGAAGCGTCTAGTGTTGAAGGCGATGTCCGAAACACCTCGATCGCTGAGCAGGTAATCGGAGGGAGGTGTTTCTGGATGCTGAGGGGCATTTTTCGATAGTGTGTCAATCTTCACATGGCGTTGACAATTGTTCCCAGCACCACACGTCTTCGCGACTCTCTAAGATTAGCTCAGCTTTGGGGTTTTGGCCAATGGGGCACGTTACAAAACTGGCGGCCAGCTGGTAGAATTGCCGTGATTCATTGTGCTGAAAGCACTTACGCGGTGGACGAACATCTATGAGGTGTTTTGTTCGCGATGAATTTTTGAAGAAGCCTCATTCGTGGTTGAGCCAAGTCTCGGCCGCGAGTGGTCTGCTCGAATCCATTGACGGAAAGACAAATGATGGAAGTGTTCGTGGCGTCCGTGATCCTGCCGTCTTCGCGCGAAGCATCCTTCGACTATCTTTGTCGTCCCGCCAATTTCCTCAAAATGCTTCCCGCCGATGCGGCAGGCAGCCTAGATGTGAAGTTACCCCCGGTGATGGAGCGGGGCGGGATCATGGAGTTCAACGTGAAGGCGTGGGGCACCAATACTCATATTGTGCATGAGATCGTCGACGTCACGTTGTTGGAGCGGATTGCGGTCAAGCAAATCAAGGGGCCATTTCGGGCGTGGTTTCACGAGCAGGCATTTACCGACGCACCGGGAGGTAAGACTCTGCTGACGAACACGATCCACTTTGAACCACCCGGTGGAATGCTGGGGTTCATCGTGACGAAGAATGTGATTCACTCCAATCTGAAGCAGTGGGTTCACCACGGCCAGGATTTGCTGCGGCAATCGCTGGAAGAGACCGTCGCCTAAGAAAGAGGAGACGCACTACGGAGACACGGAGAACACCAAGTTCTGAGAATCATTAAGAAGAGTTTTTAGCCACGGATTGACACGGAAGAACACGGATTGGGTCAGTGTTTGTTGGTGTTTTCAGACAACGCTGAGTCCGTCCTAGTTTGTGTGTCGGAAGTCGCTGTTAACGTGGTTCCCTGCGGTCTTGGTCCGTGTTTCATCCGTGTCAATCCATGGCTAAAAACTCTTTCGGAATCACCAACGACACGAAATTCTCTGCACCCCCGTGTTGTGTCGGTTTTGTGGTGGGCCTTTCTATCCTCTAGTGGATTCGCTGTAACCGTTGCAATACGCGCAGCGTCACTCCGTGACATGCGGGGCAGCTGATTTCTCTCCACCAAAATGAACCGTGTACGCTTGCATGAAAAATGTGACGTATCTTTTTGGCATCAACGGTGCGACAGGCTGAGTTGCGGGTTCTCGTTCCACGGGCCTCGCTGGTAGGGCCGTGCGACGATGTTTTGAACGCCGGTTGGAGACGTCGGTTTATCCCTTTGGTGCATGAGAGATTGAGACACGGAAAAACATGACACAGCGTGACTGGTTGTTGTTGGGCGGGGGAGTTGCTGCGGGACTGGCTGTTGGAGTGGGCCTTCCCAAAGTGTTGCAGACATTTGGGCCGGTTTTAGTCGAGAGTGGTCAGCGTGCGGGCAGTCTCCTCTCGGGATTGGCCGAGCTGGTGGCGGCTCAAATGGAGAAGGCCGAGGACTACTCTGCCGAGCGGAAGGCCGCGAGTGCCGAGTAATGCTGCCAATCGCGGACTGGAATGGCGTGGGGCTGGCCTGCTGATTCGTGATTGAGTCTCGTGGGTAAGATGGCGATCTTCCGAGATTGGCTGTTCTTTCACCGTTGCCGGTGAACATCTCCAGAGATGTCCCTGTGCTTAGAGAGCGAAGGCGACTCCCAGCTGCGTCGTGAACGGCGCGGTGGATGAGTCCATTCCGGCGTTGTACGAGCTGAAGATCATCGAGCGTTTCGAAACGCGGTAGAACCAGCCCGTGCCGATGACCTTGCCCGGGCCGCTTTGCAGGTAGACCGGGCCGTTGAAGTAGCCGTGCACGAAGATCTGAAATTTTTCGGTCACTTGTTGCTCGATCGCCCATTGGTACGAGAACTGGTTGACATTGAGATTTGTCTGGTGCAGTTTGGGAATTTTGTGACCCAGACGCGGAAAGAAGCGGTCGCCCGTCACGACGAACAGGGCGTCCTGAATTCCCGTGTAGCCGAAGGTCATTTCGATATTGGTCTTTTCCGCGACCGGAAAATCCAAATTCAGGTTGATGGAGGGTTCCACTCCGCCCTGAAATGCTGGCGAGCCCCAGTTGGTTTGCACATAGACTTCCAATGACGCGGCCGGGATCATTTGCTCCATACGCGCATCCCACATGTGGATCTTGGTATCGATGATCAACGGCGAGAAGCCCGACACGGTGTTTCCCGGATCGAATGCGGTGGTGATCCCAGAGCCGAATAAACGCAGTTCCACGTCATCCGTGATGCCGTAGCGCAGCAGGAACGGGGCGTTATATGAGGCCGAATTGTAGCGATCGGCGGTTTGCAGATTCAGCGGCGCGAACTCGATGTAAGCGCGTCCCTTCGGCAGCGTGAACGCGCTGTTGGGGTAGTCACCCATATCCGGGCCAGGCTCGCTAATATCCGGCTCCGAAAAGGGCTTGGCAGGATCCTCGGGTTCGTCGGCGACGAGTTTGAGATGATGGCCCAGCCAAGAATTGTTTTGTCCGGACGTTTGGCCTGAAGACGATCGCCTGTCTGCGGAATCACGAGGCAGCGGAGTGGTGAAGTCGGCGGTCAGGACTTCACTGCGCGTCCACGGGGAATCAGCAGTTGAGGCCAACGGAGTGAAGGAAACCTCGTCGTTTTCAGTGTTTTTTGTTTCCCCGGGCTGCGCGGCGAATATCCTTGTCGCAGAGGAATGACTCCACCAGCTGATTCCGAGCAGGCCCACCAGCAGGGCCGCATGCACCGATCGCCGTTGCCAATGTGTCAGGGCCTGACGCAGCGCAAAAATCGGCCACAGCCAGTGCAGCCAAACGCAGTAGGCGCTAGAGGGTGCAGGTAACATGAAATGTCTTGGGGTGGGGGAAACGCAAGACGGCGAGCGGGAAGGGAGCGGGGTGATACGTCAAATTGGCGTTTTTCGCAAGATCAGTATGAACCGCTGGCTAGGTGACATTTAGCTCGACCATCTTTCATGGAGCGGCACTCGCAGACGCTTCGAACTCGTCCCGACGAAGTCTTTCCACCGAATTCTTGGGGCCGTGCGGGTTTCAGCTCCCTTGAAAGGAATGGGCCAATGACGACAATGCAGGCCTGAAGGCCGCTCGGTGTGGCCGCGATCCGTCAGCGGATTGACGAGAAACGCGGCCCTCAATCCGCAACCAATCGGTCTCGTTTGCAGAGGCAAATTTCGCAATGAGTGGCATCGAATCTGTTCGTGTTGGTCAAGCGGCTTACGGTAAGGGTGTCTACGCTCGTCGACGGTTCAAAAAGGGAGCCGCCGTGGGCGAAGTGACCGGTGAGGTGATCGACACCGAAGGCTACGATTCGAATTATTGCATTGATCTGGGGGGGCCTCGTCGCTTGGAGCCGGAAGCTCCCTTCCGCTTCATCAACCACAGCTGTACGCCCAATTGCCGCTTCACGTGGTACGAGCCGCTGAGCAAAAGCGATCCGCTTCCGGACACAGTTTGGGTCGAAGCTCTGCGCGTGATTGAACCCGGGGAAGAGCTGTCGATCGACTATTGCTGGCCGGCCGACGCGGCCATCCGTTGCGGCTGCCGCAGTCCTCGTTGTCGAGGCTGGATCGTGGACCCGGCTGAACTCTCTGCATTAGCCGACCGCTAGTCGGCAAAGTCGTTGTTCGC
>JAZKFE010000257.1:0-3280 GCA_040386595.1 Planctomycetota bacterium
CTTGATCGCGAAAAACAAAAACGCACACCTTTCGGTGTGCGTTTTTGTTCGGTGGCATTAATTAGTGGGCGGCTTTCGCAGCCTCGCCTTGGGGCTTGTACCAGTTGCCCTGCATCCAGTCGACCAGCATGCGGGTTTCTTCGGTTGTCATCCGCTTCTCGAAGCCTGGCATGCGGTTACGCTTGCCGTAGTGCTCTTTGGCTCCGGGGTTGTTGATGAAGCTGGTGAGCCACTTGGCTGAACCGTAGCCCGTCAAGTCGGGGCCGTTGCCGCCACCGTCCAGCGGTTGGGCGTCACCCTTCGCGTGCATGGAGTGACAGGAGGAACAAGATTCGGTGATCGTGTCGTTGCCATCCAGGAAGAAGGCTTTGCCCGCTTCGACCAACTTCGGATCGAGCGGCGGAGTCAATTCACGACCTGACTGAGCCATCAAGAATTCGGCAACGGCATTGACCTCTTCGACCTTCATCTTCGTGCCGTGCTCGGTGGACCAGTTGGCCATGCTGCCTTCGGTGAAGTGCTTGCCCACTGGCTTGCCATCGAAGCTGGCAGTTTCCGTCGCGGCGAACACCTTGGGGAACTCGGTGATGACAGATTTGACCCATTCGCGGGTGCCAAAGTTGCCCAAGTCGGTGGCCGTGCCGGGAACGACAGTTTCGATGTCATTCTTCGTTTCCGTCACATCCTTACCCATTCCGTCCTTGCCGTTGTAACGATGGCAGGTGGCACAGCTTTTCGCAAACAATCGGGGGCCTTGTGAGTACGGGTCGCTCTTCAAAAGGGCCAATGCACCAGCAGGACTAATACCGGCCGGTGACTTCGCCAATACGACGACACGCTCGGCATCGCGATGGGCTTGCTCCAACGCGGCCTTGTAACCGGCGTTCGTCAGATCCTTACGGATGGCGATGATTGTTAGAGTCATGCAGCCAGCCAGGAGGACCGAAATGAGGCCAATGTTCAGCCGATGCCCGCCGCGGATCTTGGCAAAAAAGGGCATCATGAACAGCATGCCCAGTACGAGGCCGGGGACGACCATCGCACCGATGACTTCGTACTTCCCGGGGAAGTATTTGAGCATTTCGAACAGGAACAAGAAGTACCATTCGGGGCGTGCGGCGGAGTAGCTTTCCGAAGGATCTGCCGGGGCACCCAGTTCGGCACCTTGCCAGAAGACCAGAGCCAGTGTCGCTGCGAGAATGGCGAGACAGGCGATGGCATCTTTCAACACTTGATCGGGCCAGAAGAACGCCGTGGGGGCCCGGTTCGGATTGGGAACGGTGATCCCATGACGACGGAAGACGGCGACGTGGAGTACCAAAAATGCAATCAGCAGGAACGGCAGCAAGCCGGCGTGCAAGGCGAAGAACCGGGTCAGCGTATGATGCCCGTAGGCCGAACCGCCTGCTGCTAGTTTCTGAACCTCGGCCCCGACCAGCGGTGTGCCGCCGGCAATGTTGGTGGCGACTTGCGTAGCCCAGTAGCCCTTTTGATCCCACGGCAGCAGATATCCGGTGAGGGACAATCCCAGCACAATGAGCATCAACACTAGACCCAGCCAGTAGTTGATTTCGCGTGGGGCTTTATAGGCACCATCGATAATGACCTGCATTAAGTGCAGTGCCAGTAAGACGATCATCGCCTGGGCGGTGAAGTGGTGCAGACCACGTACCAGCCAACCATATTGCATGACGTGCTGGATGTAGTACACACTTTCCCAAGCCGTTTGCGTGCTCGGGCTGTACGCCATCCACAGGAACATGCCTGTGATCATTTGAATGGAGAAGGTAAAGACCAGGGTGCTACCCCAGACATAACGCCAGCGGGCGCCGCCAGGAACTCGTTCGTAGAGTGCCTCGTGCATCAGGTTTTTGTACCCGGTGCGATCGTCCAGCCAATTGAGCAAGGCGTGCATGATTGGTGTGGTCTCCGCGATTTGGCCAACTGGCCTGGCCGTATGTTTTAGAGAAATCGATTACGAGTTCACGGCGGGAGCGAACTCCGCCTTACCTGGAGCAGTCACGTGTCACAATCAGGTCTTGACGACCTTGTGTTCTTCACCGGTGCGGAAGTCCTGGTATTTCACCCAGACTTCACCCACTTCGAGCTTGGCGGTGTCGACTTCCAGCGTATCGAGATCACGCGGCGGGGTTTGGTTGGTACGTTTCCCATCCAAGGCGAACGCACTGTCGTGGCAGGGACAGAGATATTGTTTGCGGCCGGGCAGGTAGTCGACGGCACATCCCAGGTGAGGGCAAGTCACGTTGAAGGCGACGACTTCGTTGCGGCCTTGTTCTGTACGGCGCACATAGACTGCACCGACGGGAACGTTGAGGTAGGTGGTCCAGGCATCTTCGCGACGATCGACGATCACGGTAAAGCGGACCGGCGTGCCATCGTGTGGCACGGCATCCAGTTGGCCGACCTTAATGAAACCTTCTTTACCGCCTCCACCAGCAGATGCAGCTTTGCGCTTCCGCAGAGGATCGAGAAAGAAGAGTAGTCCTGCAATTGCCGGAAATAAACCGACCGCACCGGCGACGGTGGCGGTGAAGGCCTTGTACAGAAAACTGCGGCGGGTGGGCTCGTCAGTTGTCGTCGGCGTGGCCGGAACTGGTTCGGTCATCGTCGGACTCCTCCCAGCAAAGTGAATCAACGGTCCCGGAATTGTTCCGCGACCCAGGGTAAATAAACCAAGGTGCAATCAATGGCTGAATTGGGGCCTCAGGAATCGTCTCGTAGGAGTCGAAATCATCAACTGGCAGGTCAATAGCAGGCAGGCAATTCAGGCGGGATGTCGGGGTGTGGGCCCCGACATATGTTTTATTGTTTCTGAAACAGCGACCTCGCACAAGGGAGGCCGCTGAAATCTCCGTTTGTTGTGTTTACGGTTTCACACCGCCCAATCACCGGCGTTTCAATCTGTTCGATCGGACGCCGGGTGGTGCCGATTAGGCGACTTGGTCGAGGATCGAGTCGTCGACGAAGATCGGCAGCGGTGGGCTGAACTGCACGGCTAAGGCAATGGCGTCGCTCGGACGGCTGTCGATCTCGACGATCTCACCGTTCTTCATGACCCGGATCACCGCGTAGTAAGTGTGGTCAATCAAGTTGTTGATCACCACATCTTGCGCGGATGCATCCAGCTCATCGAGCATCGCCTTCATCAACGCGTGGGTGGGCGGACGGGGCTGAGGGACCTGCCGCACGCGGCGGTCGATGCTGGTCGCCTCGAAGATGCCGATGACCTCGACCTCGATTCTCGCTCCGCATTCCGCGA
>JAZKFE010000258.1:0-1269 GCA_040386595.1 Planctomycetota bacterium
GATGCTTTTTGACGCAGTCAAACGCAACGTTATCGCAAGCGTCTAACAACCATCCGGCTCACGCCGGACGCTCGCCTACGATAGAGGTTGTGACTTCACCGCACCTGATTTATAGACTTTGTACTCTAGAGAATTCCGCCACATCGAGAATCAACAATGGCTCAACAACTGGTGACCTCCGGAGACTACCGTTTTCAGGCAACCGAACAGTGGGCCCAGTGGCCCGCTGATTGGGACATTCATGAAGTCTCATCGATTGCGACCGACTCTCAGGATCGAGTCTACGTGTTCAATCGCAGTCCGCGGCCGGTGGCGGTGTTTGATCGCGAGGGGCAGTTTCTGCATTCCTGGGGGGAGGGGATGTTATCACGAGCTCACGGGATTTATATCGACGCCCACGACATGGTGTATTGCGTCGATGACCTCGGCCATACCGTGAGCAAGTTTACGTCCGACGGCGAATTACTCTTCCGTATTGGGACACCGGGCAAACCGTCTGATACCGGCGCCACCAGCATCGATTATCGCACGATAAAATATGTCGGTCCCCCATTTAATTTTCCCACAAATTTGGCCGTTGCTCCGACGGGAGAACTTTATGTGGCCGATGGCTATGGGAATGCTCGGATCCATAAGTTTTCGGAGACCGGGGAACTAATTTTTTCGTGGGGAGCCCCAGGTTCCGGTCCCGGCGAATTTCAGGTGCCACATGGGATTGCGATTAGCCACAACGGTACCGTATTTATCGCTGACCGAGAGAATAGCCGCCTGCAATTGTTCTCGCCAGCGGGGGAATTTCTGACCGAGTGGACGGAGATTGCGAGACCCTGCGATGTGAAAATTGCCCCTGACGGGAATGTCTACGTCGCGGAGTTGGGTTACCGGGCCGGCATGTGGTCGGGCACCGTGGCTCCCTTTCCGGGAGCAACCGGCGGACGTGTCAGTATTTTTAATCCCGAGGGAAAATTGCTCGCCCGTTTTGGTGGTGGCGAAGCTCCGTACTCAGCGGGCGATTTCTTCGCACCGCACGCCATCTGGCTCGATTCGCGAGGAGATTTTTATCTCGCAGAAGTCTGCTATACGGCGTCGCGCAACGTCCCGCCGGAAGAGGGCCGTTATCACACATTGCAAAAGTTCTCGCGAATTTGATTCCAGATGGGGAGAACTTCCCGGTATCGTAGAGCTCGACGACGGGCAGGCTTGGTCCATAGTCGTTGTTCGCTCCGCGAACTGAACGTCCGCCGTATTCGGATTGATTGCACGTCAAGC
>JAZKFE010000258.1:1279-9837 GCA_040386595.1 Planctomycetota bacterium
AACAACGACTATAGAAGCCAACAACCACTGATCCACACCACTGCTAGAAAGAACGTCTCAACATGAAGGCATGGCGATTCTACGGGTTTAAAGATCTGCGGCTTGATGAGATTCCGGTCCCGGAGTGTCTTCCCGGGCATGTCCTGGTGGAACCGTTGTGCGTGCAGCCGAGTGTCACCGAAGCCCAGCTGGCGATGGGCATCCCAACGCTCGCCTATGATCGCGTCAAACATCGGCTGGAGACGGAAGCCCCCATCCAATTGTTCGGTCATGAATTCTGTGCGCGAATTATTGAACTCGGGGCGGGCGTGACGGGTTATGAGATCGGTGATCGCGTCGCGGCGCGGGCCAAACTGCCTTGCGGCGACTGCTCCCTCTGCAATTCCGAACGCGGCAATCTCTGTCGCAAAGGTCCGGTGATTGGGTTCGATCAACCGGGATGCTTCAGCGAAATTGCTCTGCTGCCGGAGATCTCTCTGGTCAAAGTGGCCGACAATATTTCCGACAGCGAAGCGGCCTGTCTGCAATCACTGAGCGACAGTGTCGCGGCGGTGGAGACGGCTCAAATTCAGATCGGCGATACCGTCGTCATTTTTGGCCAGGGCAGCATGGGGCTGGAGTGTCTCCAGATTGCCCGAATCAGCGGTGCCGGCTTAATCATCACGGTCGATGTCCGGGATGAAGCCTGCCAGGTGTCGCGAGAACTGGGGGCCGATCATGCCTTGAATGCTAAGAAATGTGACGTTCTCGCCACGATTCTGGAGCTGACCGGGACCATCGGCGCTGACGTCGTGTTTGAATGTGCGGGGGGCAGTCCCAAGCAAGGCCTGGCGGGTCACGAAACGTTGTTGACCGCCATCAATGCGGTTCGCTCGGGGGGCAAGATTGTCGGCGTGTCCTGGTTTGGCCAGCCGATTACTCTGCCGATTGACATCTTACGTGAGCGTAGTCTGCGCTATCTCTTTCCCGATATCAGTACCCGAGCCCACTTGGCTCATACCGTGCGGCTGGTGTCATCAGGACGAGTCAACCTCAGCCCGACGATCCGACACGTACTGCAGGGAATTGAATCGGTTCCTCAAGCCTTTGAAATCACCGCGAACAAGGGGCAATATCAGGCCATCAATCCGGCTCAAGTCGTGATGCGACGATAGAGTCTCGATGAACCAAGCCAGAGACGTTCCAGTGTGGTGATTGTGCAAAGGCACTAATCACAGAACGATCTGGCTGGTTGTTAAAAAACGTGACATTTTGTCATGATTCGTGGAACTGAACGTTGTTGTTTGCTAAAGTGAGGATGAAAGTTTCATTGACGCCACGTGGCGCGAAGTCATTTTTGCGATCTTGTTCCCCATCATTTTGATGATTTGATCCTCTGGTTTCCTTCTCATGGTATTCACCTGGGAAACTGGTTGAGCGGCCCGAATCGTCGATCACTATTGAGCATCGAATCTCACGAAAAAACGGCGGACATGCTGGCTCATAGTCGAGTCACGCGTGCCTCTGATTCCCTTTTGATGTTGAGGAAATTTGCAATGCGACGAACAGCTTGTGTGGCCCTCCTGCTGGCTCTCTCGAACTTTACAAGTACTGCCTGGGCTGCTGACAAGCCCGACCCCACGGGAACCTGGAAGTGGAGCTTTACGGCCAACAATCAGACCCGCGAAACGACCCTGAAGTTGAAGCTGGAAGCCGACAAACTGACCGGCCACATTGTGGGCCGGAACAAGCAAGAAACGGCGATTGAGGACGCCACCTTCAAGGACAGCGTCGTGGCGTTTTCGGTGACTCGCGAACGGAACGGCCAGAAGATCATCACCAAGTACAAGGGCAAGCTGGATGGCGACACCATCAAGGGCAAGTCCGAAGTGGAGCGCGACGGAAAAACTCAAGAACGCGACTGGGAAGCCAAGCGGGAAAAAGCCGAGAAGAAGTAATCGCTGAGTAGAAGTTGCTGAATACGATAAGCCCGGGGGCTCCCACACAGAGTGGTGGACCTCGGGCTTTTTTTGCGGCGATAAAACCCGACTCAGAGAGTCTGGCTACGGGGACTTCACTGATTTGGCTGAGCCGTATTGCACCAGGCCAACCATCAGCATTGTTCCCAGCAGGCAGATGCATTGCAGCGTGGAGACATGTTCGGAATCGGCCCAGCCCCAGATGACGGCTCCCAGGGGGACGAGGTTCGTCACCATCCCGGCAAACAACGGGCCTTCCTGGTGGATCAGGCGATTGAACATCCAGTTGGCCATGCCAGTTCCGACCATCCCCAGCAGCACGATGGCCATCAAGGGCCATAATATTCCAGCCCCGGCAGGAGGAGCAGGGCTGAGGTCGTAGCACAGCGCCGGGATCAGACACACGGCAGTCCAGACGAGAGCCAGAAACGACAGATCGAGCGACGAAATATGCAGCAGTCGCCGACGAATGCAGATATTGGCGAATGCGTAGCCAATCGGCACCGTGCTCGCGAGGGCCAGGTCCAGCAAAGGAATGGCCCGCTGATGGCTATCGACCAACATTCCAATCAGGAAGATTAGTGCCCCCAGCACGCCGATCAAGGCTCGCCGCGTGGGATAGACTCCAAGAAACGGAACTGAAAGCACCACGGTGACCAGCGGCACGAAGCTGATCGACATGCCGATCAGTGCTCCGCCGTGTTTGGCCACCAGGATTGGCTGTAAGGTGTAGGGCCACGCATATCCAATGGCGATGACGAGCGCGAGTGGCCCCCAATCTGTGCGACGGATTTTCCAGCGGGCCCCCTGCAGCCACCAGAACAGGCCCAGGACCAGCATTCCTCCGATCACGCGTCCGAAGGCAATTTCGACTCCGGAAAAGCCCAACGCTGCCTGCTTCATCAACATGAAGTTACTGCCCCAGATGGTGCAGATCAGCAGAAAGAGAATGTATGACATTGGGGTCGGCGAATCTGATTGGCAAAGGCGGGCGGTGGGAAAACTCGAAATCAGGTGCTGGATGTGGTGCCAGGAACCAGCGGTTTGCGGGCGACGTATAACGTGGCAATGCCGAACGTCATGGGGGTCCAAGTGGCTTCGCTCAGGCCGCATTCCTGCATGATTCCAGCCAGGACTGCCCCTTGAGGAAACTCCGCGACCGACTGCGGCAGGTAGCTGTAGGCCATTTGCCGATTGCGTGACACCAGTTGCCCGATGAGCGGCAGGATGTTCCGGAAGTACCACAGGTAGACGGTGCGAAACAGCCAGTTGCGGGGCAACGAGAACTCTAATACGGCGACGCGGCCCCCGGGCTGGCAGACGCGGCACATTTCTCGTAAGCCCCGTCGCGTGTCGGTGACGTTTCGCAGTCCAAACGCGACTGTGACCAATTGGAATTGGTTGTCGTCGAAGGGCAATTGCTGGGTGTCGGCTTCGACGAATTCCAATGCTGCGGGTTCCGGCTCGGTGGAGCGAGCCGTCACCTGAGCGGCCTTCTCGCGGGCTCGGATTAGCATCTGATGCGTGAAATCGCTGCCGACAACGCGGATCTTCCCTTTGCCACGGTTCCAATAGGCCAGCGCCAGGTCGGCTGTTCCCGTGCAGACATCCAGAATGGGGGCGGTCCCCTGCGGCGGAGCTTTTCGCACCGTTCGCCAACGCCAGTAATAATCCACGCCACCGGACAGCAAATGATTCAACAGGTCGTAGCGTCCGGCGATTTCACCGAACATGGTACGGATGCGTGTTTCGGACTTATCAACAGTCATTTCGATGAACCGGCTGGCGTAATTTTCGGGTTGGACTGGTGGGGCATTTTATTCGGGGAGACGAAGACGTTCAGTTCGCGGAGCGAACAACGACTCTACGGCGAACCACAGCTATCTGAAGTCCGCAATCTCTGGCGGATATTAACGGAATCCGGGCTGGGTGACAGGCTACAAAATCCAGCCTCCACCGAGCACTCGCGGGCCGTCATAGAAGACGACGGCCTGGCCGGGGGCGACTCCAAATTGTGGATCGTCGAATTCAACTCGCACTTGGTCGTCGCCCAAAACTTCTACGTGGCACGGCGCGGGTGTATGCAGATAGCGAATCTTGGCCGCACACGAAAACTTCGTGGGGACATCGTCCACCAGCCAGTTGAGGCGATTGGCTTCCAGCGTGTGCCGGGCCAAATCGTGATGCTCGCCCAAGACCACCCGTTTGGTTTCGGGTTCGACCTTGATGACATATCGCGGGGTTCCGAATGCAATCCCCAAGCCCTTCCGTTGGCCAATGGTGAAATGCTCGTAGCCGGCGTGCTTACCGACGACCTTGCCCGTCGGATCGACGAATTCACCGGACGTATCAATATCGCCCCGATAGCGGCGGATGAATCCCGCGTAGTCGTTATCGGGCACGAAGCAGATTTCCTGGCTGTCAGGTTTATCATGGACCCGCAGCCCGGCCTGTTTTGACAACTCGCGGATTTCGACTTTGGTGCGGTCGCCGACTGGGAAGATCACATGTTGCAACAGATCGCGGGGCAAACCGAACAGCACGTAGGACTGATCCTTCGTGAGATCCATGCCCATCTTCAACGCGGGACGGCTTTCTCCCGGAACGATCTCCGTTTGAGCGTAATGTCCCGTGGCAATGTGATCGGCACCGACCTGCTTGGCAAAGTCCCACAGCTTGCCGAACTTCAGCCAGTTGTTGCACTGCACGCACGGGTTCGGCGTCCGTCCCGAGAGATACTCGTCGACAAAGTAATCCTTAATCCGGCCGAATGCGTCTTGAAAGTTCAACGCATGAAAGGGGATGTCGAGACGATCGGCGACACGGCGAGCGTCGGAGGCGTCACTGGCACTGCAGCAACCTTGCTTATTGCTCTTGGCCTGCACGATCGGCAACAGGCCGGGTGAACTCGTCGCGCAGGCCTCTTCGGCTGCGCCGGAACGCATGAAGAGCCCAATGATTTCGTAACCCGCCTCGCGCAATAAGACCGCACAGGCCGAACTATCGACCCCGCCGCTCATCGCTAGGACCACGCGACCTGCCATTGTAAACGCTACCACTCGTTGAGTTTTTATGATTCCGCCAGAACCAACACCAATAATGCAGTTTAGACCTGCCAACGTCTGCCGCCAAGGAAGAATTGCGGCTTCGTCGGCGATTGAAGTGCCACGTTTCAATTCATTTTTATCTGCCAATTTGGGAAATAGCCGATAATATAGTGAGACACGCCCTGTTTCGCGGGTTTGCCGCGTTGAGAAAATGCTGTACGGGAGTCTGTCGGTATGCCCAGATGCTGCTCTGCCGAAAACCGAACGTGGAGGCGATTTTTCTGCGCAGCCGCATTGTTATTGGCTCTAGCTCCCCTGATACAGGCCGCTGAACCGGCCGCAGCTCCGGTCAAGGAAAAGTACTGGGCGTATCGTCCGGTCACTCGTCCAAACGTGCCCGATGTGCAGCACAAGGAACAAGTTAGCACGCCGATTGATGCCTTCTTGTTGGCTCAGCTGGAGGCAAAAGGGCTGAACTTCTCACCAGAAGCCACGCGAGAAGAGTTGCTGCGACGGGCCAAGTTCGATCTGCATGGATTGCCGCCGACTCCTGCCGAGCGGGAGCAGTTTCTGGCCGATACCGAACCTCGGGCCTTTGAACGGTTGATTGATCGTTTGCTCGACAGTCCGTTGTATGGCGAGCGTTGGGGGCGAATGTGGCTGGACGTCGTGCGATTTGCCGACAGTGCCGGTTACAACGCCGACCCACTCCGTCCATTGGCCTATCAATATCGCGATTACGTCATTCGGAGTTTCAATCGGGACACTCCCTACAACCGTTTCGTGCAGGAGCAGTTGGCGGGGGATGAGCTGTTCCCCGATCAGCCTGATGCGTTGATCGCGACGGGATTCAATCGCCTGCCCCCCGACGAGAGCAATGCGTCGAACATTCTGCTGGCGCGGCAGGATCAACTGAACGATCTGACGACGGCGGTCGGGGCGATTTTTCTCGGCCAGTCGCTGGGGTGTGCCCAGTGCCACGACCACAAGTTTGATGAGATCTCACAGCTGGATTTCTACCGCATTCAAGCCTTCTTCGCCGCCGTCGTTCCGGTGGAAGAGTTGCCCGTCGGGACTCCCGAGCAACTTGCGCAATACGAGCAGCAACGACAAGCCTGGATGACCAGCACGGCAGGACCGCGGGCGGAGCTACAAGACCTCGAACATCAGGCGATGTTGAAGGCGGGGCGTGAGAAGCGGATGAAGTTCCCCGATGAAGTGCTGGCCGCGCTCGACACGCCCGTCGATCAGCGGACCGCGTTGCAGCAGCAATATTGCTTCTTCGCCGAACGGCAAATGGACGTTCCCGAAAAGTCGCTCGAAAAGGCCCTGACTGCCGAACAGCGGGAGCGACGAGCCGCATTGAAAAACGAACTGAAACGATTGACCGCGGAGAAGCCTCGTCCGTCACGTTTTGTCGCGGCGACGGGAACGGTTGATGGTCCCGAGACCCCGAAAACTTATCTGTTGGCAGGGGGCAGTTACGACAAACATTTAGAAGAAGTTCAACCGGGATTTTTGTCGGCCGTCAGTAACGTCTCCACCGCGACGATTTCTTCGCCTCGACCGGGGACTACAGGACGCCGCACGGCCTTGGCCAGTTGGTTGATTGATCCTGCCAATCCGCTGCCCACACGCGTGCTGGTCAATCGTCTGTGGCAGGGACATTTTTCGAAAGGCTTGGCAGAGAACGCCAATGACCTGGGTGTGCAAAGTCGCGCACCGCAGCATCCGGAGTTGCTCGACTGGCTGGCGTCGGAATTTGTCAGCCAAGGCTGGAGCATGAAGGCCATGCATCGCCTGATCATGACCTCACACGTCTACCGTCAGGCCACCGAACAGTCAGGGAATATTTCCGCTGCCCGTCAAGCGGCCGATCCTGGCAACCTGTTATACGGCCGCTTTGACCGTCATCGTCTGGATGCGGAAAGTCTGCGGGATTCCTTGTTGTCGGTGAGCGGTTTGCTCAACTACCGCATGGGAGGCCCCGGCATTCGCCCGGAGCTGCCACCGAAAGTCAAAGGTCGAGATTGGGTGGTCACGCCAGAGGTTGCAGAGCGTCAGCGGCGGTCCATTTACATCCTGGCGAAACGCAATCTGCCGTTTCCATTCCAGCCGATCGAGGTCCCTGCGTTCTGCATGTCCATTCCTGCAGGCGTTCGACCTACCCGACACCTTTGAGAGTTGTGCTCGGCGGCAGGTGACGACCACGGGACCGCAGGCGTTGACCTTGTTGAACAGCGAATCAGTTTTGAGCTACGCGCAAGCCTTTGCCGGCCGGCTACTATTGGATAATCCCAGTACCGAGCCCACCAACCTGGTGCGACAGGCCTACGTGCTGGCCTATTCGCGCGAGCCACGGTCAGAAGAGATCACCGCCGCATTGCAATTCCTGGATCTGCAGGCCCAGGTGATCGAACCGCGTCAGGCGGCGAATGAACCGTTGTTGTTACCGCAACCGTTTCCAAAGTTCCAAGACCCAGCCCATGCCGCGGCGCTGGTTGACTTCTGCCATGCGTTGTTCAATTCGAACGAGTTCTTGTACGTCGACTAGCTTTGGGGTCGGGCGTTCAAATTTCAAAATTGGCCGGCCAATCAACCTGACATCCATAGGTTGCTCTGTGGCCAATTTTGAAATTTGAACACCCGACCCCAGATGCAACCATTTGGGCATTGAACTTGAACGAGAACTTCGAATGGAATCTGCTGCTGGACGTCTTAATAATTTAGATGCGCATTGACATGACAAACATGGATCCACTGTTCGCATTTGAAATCGGCGGATGCAGAATTAATTGCGTTGGACTGTTAATTGATTGCGTGGAAACGCACAACCTTCCAAGTTGTCCGAATCATCCGGGATGGGAGGTATTTCTAAAATTCATCACTCAAAGATCGCACAATACCTTGGGGAAATGGCCGGTGCATGTACTTCCTACGATAAGTGAACTGCCCGGAACGACCCCGTTTTGCGGATTTCGAGTGTATGCTAAATGCTGCTCCTTGCGACCGAGTGATCCTACTACGCTCGAGTATGGCATTCTTGTCTGGCATGAGATGGGAGCTGAAATTAAGGTGCATCCACCAGTCGTCCCAAACTTCAATTGGACGGACTTCGCTGAACCAATCGAGATCTAATAACCGTAGTGGTCCGTCTGTCGAACAGTGTCAGGCCGTGCTTCTCAAACCATCGCTGATTCATGAACGTCGTCCCGAACATTTTTCGATAGTCGAAGCACTACTCTCGCTCAAGATTCCTCATGATTCACCCGTGACGCGGCGTACTTTGGCTGACGTGGGGGCGTTTTTTCGACGTTTCTTACTGCGGCTGTGGGTGATCAGCCATGCCAGCCGGCCCAATAGCCGAAACCAGATCAGGCCGATTGACGCGTACAACAATCCATTCACCACGATCGCGAAGAGCGGGCTGAAGGAAGAGATAAACCAGATGAGCCCTCCCCAAGCAGCAAACAGACTGCCGGTGATGAAGTAAAACAGCAACCAGCCGAGTGGCTTGTGAATCAGGCTCAGCAGCAACCGCGGTGAGAACAGG
>JAZKFE010000259.1:0-7953 GCA_040386595.1 Planctomycetota bacterium
CGTTCGACTTCACCGCTTGATTTCGGGCCAATTTTGAAATTTGAACACCCGACCCCAGAACCACAAACATCTCGCACCACGCACCGGCATCATTCATGTAAACAATTGAATTCTTGACGCCAGCAACGTAGACAGCGGAATTTGATGTTGATGCTGGAAAAACACTCACCTTTTGATGCACGCACGTCGTAAACTTTACGATGGAAAACAAGTCATCGAGAACAGCGTCAGGCACAGACTGATCTACACCTACTCAATTGCAGGCTCACGGCCATGATCAATATTTTCGAGCACTTGAAAAAACAGGTCACTCTCAAACACATCAAGAATGCAGCAAATCGTCTGCTTGATATGGGCCTGTCTACGGAGGAAGTTGCGAGCATAATAAAAATAAAACGGCATTCACCTCGTTTCGATCAGTCTTTCGACGAGTTCAAGGCTCAGATCGTTGAGGGTAATGAGATCTGGCATTTTGAGTGGCGCCCCGAAGCGTTCACCGGTTGTGGCGGATACGCCCTAATTCGAAACGGCGCGGTTATAGCCACTCTTCGGACTTGGGTATCGTAGAAAATGACTTATACTCACGATCCGGCCTCAAGATCGGTCTATCGAAAAATGTATCACCCAGCCGCCATAGGACGTCCCGTTGCGAGAATATCAGCATACCGTCACCACAGCCGACGGCTTGAAGTTGTTTGTTCGGGAATACTTGCCTGAGGCTGCTCCGCCGCAACGCAATTTGTTGTTGATTCACGGGGCTTGTGAACATGGGGGACGCTATGCCGAGTTCGCTCAGGCGGCGACTGCGGCCGGATGGCGGCTGCTGATTCCTGACCATCGCGGGCATGGGCTCTCGTCGGGGGTTCGCGTGCATGTGTCGCGATTCAACGAGTATATCGACGATGTCCGTCTGCACTGCCGGCACTTCTCCCTGGAGCCTAACCGGACGGCCATCATCGGGCACAGCATGGGGGGTTTGGTTGTCGCGAGATTGCTGGAATCGCATCCGGAACTTGTGACCGCGGCCTGCTTACTCTCCCCGTATCTGGGGCTGCAGATTCGAGTTGATGGGCCCACGTTGTTCGCCGGTCGAATCCTGGCCTGTGTCTGGCCCTGGTATCGTTTTCGGTCTCGAGTCCGAGCCGCCGACCTGTCGCCCGATGAGCAGTATCTCAACCAGCGACGCCACGATCAGTTGATTCAACGCGGTGTCACCGCCGGCTGGTTTTTCGCCGTAGAAAAAACGCTGCGTGACGTCCATGCCGAGGCGTCTCGGATTCACACGCCGTTGCTCGTGGTGCAAGGGGATCAAGATCGCATCGTGAACCCTCAGGCTACGATCGACTGGTTTCCTACGATCAGTAGCACGGATCGACAACTGGATGTCTTACCGGGCCGCCTGCATGAACTGCTACAAGAAACCGACCGCGAGCAAACGACTCAACGAGTTCTAGAATGGCTGGGGCAACGCGTGCCACGGGAGTGAAACGTGGCCTTAGTAGGGAGTTTTAGCCACGGATTGACACGGATCAAACACGGATTGGGTCAGCCTTTCGTAAGAGCTGATCTGAGAACGCAAACCCGTGAATTTGAATCGACTCAGAGAGTCGAATGAGCCCCAACCTCTTGTTCGCTGCGCTCACCCAGATTCGAGAATCTGGGCTACCCATGCATCTCAAACACAAGCATAAAGTGAAGCTTCACTAGAAGTCACGGGCTCCTAATCCGTGTTTCATCCGTGTGAATCCGTGGCTAAAAACTCTTCTTTATGACTTTTAATACTCCGTGTTCTCAGTGTCTCCGTGGTGCCCAGTATTTTTCATTTCCCGAACGTGTAACACAACATCCGGCAGCGTTACGGTAGGCCGTTCAATTTTCGAATCACCCACTCGGCCATCAGCAGCACGCAGAAGGCCACCATGATCAGCCAATGATCCCAGAGCAACGCTTCTTCACGCTGCGTCTGCACGGCGGTCGGACCGTGGAATAACTCGGGGATCGTGTAGGCCTTTTCCGGCAGGATCAGCTGGCCGCCACTCAGTTGGGCCAGCTGGCTTAACAACTCTCGATTGCCGCTGAGATCGGATAATTCGAGACTCTTGGGCTCGGCCACAAACACTCCGGCAGAGATCTCATGCGAACCCAGATCGCCCCCCGTGACGGCGAGTTTGGCTCGATAAGCACCGGCAGGCAACGACATCGAACGGGCCTCGTGAACTTGCGGCCGCGACGGATCGGGCTTGAGCTCCAGCGAAGTAAAGGGCTTGGCCGTGGCTGGATCCTTGGCTCGAAAAATGTCGACTCGCGACTTCAGCTGCGGAAACCGCTTCAGAAACTCCGGCGTCCAGCGGGCTCGCAATAAGACGTTCTCGCCCACATTGATATCGGGCCGCTCGGGGCCAAATTTGACAAAAGCGTTCCCGGCCACCGCTTTGTTATGCGCCGCCCAACGGCCGAGCTGGGCCCAAAACCGATGGTGATATCGATCGCCCACCAGATGCCGCCAGCGCCAGGTGCTGTCGATCCCTAACCACAGAACCTGCCCCTGCCCGTAATACTGCTGCACGATCAACGCACGCTGGCGTTCCGCGGCCAGTCCGAGTTGCTCCTGGCCTTGATACGGTGCCGCAAATACAGTCGTGCCCGGCTTGGCTGGTCCCCTTAAACCCCACAGATGGCCGGGCAACGTGGCCCAGACCGTGCGATTGGTCGCGGGGTCAGCGTCCAGCTGAAACATGGCCTCGGTTTCGGCTTCGGGGGTCAGCTGCAGATGGAAGCCACGTTCCATCGGCGAGCCCCCCGCCGCCGGGCCGGCCGTTTCGATCGGTGTCAGCTGGGTGACGGGGAGCAATTGCTGCAGAATGGGGTTCGCGGCCAAGCTCGCGTAGTGCCGCTTGCCGGCCGTGCAGATCAGCGTACCGCCCCCTTCAGACACAAATTTCTCCAGCAATTGCCAGGCCTGCGGCGGCATCTGCTGCGGTGCCACATCCCCTAAAATCACTAGATCGATGTTGGCCAACGGAGATTTTTCGAGCTCGGCATCAATGGGCCAAGCCAGGGTTCGCGGAAAGAAGGTGTCGTCCAGAATTCCCAGATAAGGTTGCTCAAAAACCACCGATTGCAGCTCGACCCGTGTGTCGCGTTTGAGGGCATTGTCGAGGTACCGAAACTCCCAGCGGGCTTCCCCCTCGAGCAACAGGACGCGCACTTTATCGTCGACGACGGTCAGGGCGAATTGCCGCGTGTTGTTGTCTTTCCGCGTCTCGCCGGGCAACGGATCGGTGGAGAGAGTGAATTCATAGCGCCCCAGTTTGCTCACCGGCAGAGGAAACTCTAATTCCACTTGAGATCCTGCCGGAGTCACCGTTTTCAGCACCGGTTCCCCTTCCGCCGGCTGCAACTTGACGGTGATCGCCTGCCCCTCAAACCCTGACGTATTCAGCATCGCCTTCAACACCGGCTGGTCGTCTTTAAAAACCGTTAGCGGGTAGTCGAGCGACCCGATGGCCAGATCCTTTGGTCGGAGTCGCGATCCCAGCAGCACAGGAAAGATCGGTGCTTGCAGATTCCCCATGCGTGATGCCAACCCGGTCGGATTGTGTCCGCCGTTGTCGCGGCCGTCGGTCAGCAAGACCACTCCCAGCAACGTCTCCCCTTCCGAGCCACTTAACGCGGCAGTCAGCGGCTCGGTGAGATCGGTGGTGGCAGGTTGCAGGCTGGAGGGAGGTGTCGCGACGATTTTGGGCAGAAGTTCTCGCGTGGCTCCCTGCGACTTGCCTCCAAACACCAGGACTTCCACCCGTGCCAGTTTTTCCAGGGCCGGCAGCAATGGTGGATTGGTTAACGTGAGGAGCCTGCGGGCGATTTCTTTTCGAGAAATCTGACCGGCATCCTCCATCGCCTGTTCCAGATTCTTCTTTCGCAATTGCGACAACCGGGCTCGACGTTCCGGGTCGGCAGTTTCCTGGGGGGTGACCCATTCGGGCTCGCGCTGATTTTCATAGGATGTCTGCCAGGCAGCCATACGTTCCGGGGCCGCCTGCTCATTCACCATGCCCAACGCTCGAGCCCAGCGTAATTTTTCGGACGGCAAGGCATGCACATCGGCGGTCGTCATGCTGTCCGAGACATCAATCGCCACAACAATGCGGCCGTCGCGTTGGGTTTGCAGAGTCCACGTGACGGCCGGTTCGAGAAACGTCACGCACAGGCAACCGATCACCAGCAGCCGCAGCACCAACAGCATGTTGCCGGCCGCGGCGGGGATCAGGCGTCGTTCGTAGCTGTAGAGCTGGCAGATCATCACGGCCGCACTGACCAGCGACAGGACGACGACACACTGCCAGAGCAGTGAATGTCCCAATCCGTGCCAGACTAATTGCGGCGTCATGAAGTGATTTTCTGTCGTGGCCGGGCGCTATAAATCGAGGTTTTTCAAAGAGATTTCTCGCAGTGGAAAATGTTAGTCTTGCGAAGAAACCGCACATCGTAAACGGCACAGGCGAGCCGGGCGGCGTAAGCCCTCGGATTCTTTTCGACAACGATTTACCGAAAAATCCCGAGGCTTACGCCGCCGGGCTCGCCTAAATCACCGGTTGGGATCAAAGCACTTCGGGAAATTGTACCAGATGTCCTGTCGCGCCGATGTCGTGCATTGCCAAACGATTCCGCTTCACGTTTGATCCCTCCTGCAGGACGGTCTACACTGGGGATGATTCTTTACGCGGCAAGACATGAGACCTTTGCGAACATTACGAACGCGAGCAAAACGTCTGATTTCTGGCCGTGCATGGTATCGCTCCACGACAGGTTGATCAGTTGGACCGTCGGTGCGACCTGTGGAGCCGTTTCCTTTTTCACGAAGTATGCATCATGTTTGGCGAACCTTGTCCCTGGATCATCGAAACCACAGCCGAAACCTTCGAGAAAGATGTCGTCGAACGGTCAGCACAAATCCCGGTAGTGATCGACTTCTGGGCCACGTGGTGCGGCCCCTGCCAGGAGCTGGGACCGACACTGGAAAAGTTGACTCGTGAGGGGAAGGGGAAATTCCTGCTCTTGAAGGTCGACGTTGACGCACAGCCCGAGATCGCTGGCTGGTTTGGTGTCCAACAGATTCCCGCCGTGTTTGCCATCGTGAATGGCCAGCCGGTCGACCAGTTCATGGGGAACTTGCCGGAGAAGGAAATTCAGGAATGGCTGCAGCGGTTCCTGCCCAGCCCCGCCGAATCACTGCTCAAGGAAGCCTTGGCTCTGGAAGCCACCAGCGCGACAGAATCGGAAGAAAAATATCGCGAAGCACTCGCCCTGATTGCGGACTTCCCCGCGGCCTCGATCGGCCTGGCACGCGTGCTGACCGCCCAACATCGTGACGAAGACGCCAAGGCGATCATCACCGAACTGGATGCTCGGGGCTTCCTGGAGCCCGAAGCCCAACAAGTGAAGACCGAGCTGGAACTCCGTGCTGCCGCATTGGAATCGGGGGGAGTCGGCGCAGCCCGGGCCGCCGTGGAGGCTGATCCGCAAAACTTCGACCTCCAAGTCCAACTGGCAGATGCTCTGGCCGCCGCCCACGCGTACCCGGAAGCCTTGGAAATCTGCCTGAACCTCGTCAAAACTCAAAAAGCGACGATGGGAGAAAAAGCCAAGGCCACCATGGTCCAAATCTTTACAGTCTTGGGGCCGGCTTCGGAGTTGGTCCAGCAGTATCGACGTAAACTTTCTACCGCCTTGTACTAACGGATAACCAGACCGCCGTCGCGGCGCCAGACTACGGAGCCATTCGTACCCTTCTGGCCATCTGACCTGCAGAAACTGGGTAAGATCGTCCGTCGCGACGTCGCGTCTAACGACTGTTACGGTTAGACTGACTGTTTGTGGAGCTCTCTGTCGACGAGCCACAACCTCCTCGTTTGAGGGAACTCTTTTCCGACTTCCTCCGTCTCATCACATGCAAGCATCGTGACCAAGCCCGATTCCGAATTGATCACCGAATGCCTGCAGGGTCGAACGGATGCGTTCGGCCAGCTTGTAACACGTTACCAGGAAAGGCTTTTTGGCACCCTGGTGACCATGTTAGGTTCGGTTGAGGATGCTCGGGACGTGGCTCAAGAGGCCTTTGTCCAAGCCTATCAGAAGTTGGAATCGTTTCGCGGACAGTCGGCCTTTTATTCCTGGCTGTTCCGAATCGCCTTAAATAGTTCAGTCGATCATCACCGCCGGCAACGACGCCCCACAGTGTCGATCGACGCGTCCCGGGAACAATCCGGGACGGAACCGACAGATCTACATCCAGAAGCCTCCCCATCCTTCAGTATCGAACGTACCGAGCGGCAAAAGCTGGTCCAAGTGGCACTCAGCAAGCTGTCGCCCGAATACCGGCAGGTCTTGATGCTGAAAGAGATGGAAGATTTAAAATACGAAGAAATCGCCGCGTTGGTGAAGATTCCGGTCGGTACGGTTCGCAGCCGCATCCATCGGGGTCGGGCCGAATTAAAAGACATTTTGGAACGACTGCTGGGCGATCAACTGATTTGAGATGTTTGATAGCTTGAAACAGACGGACCGAGCTTCTTCCCGATGAGTTTCATCGGGTGTCATGGACTGACAAAAGTTACTAGAAAGGGTGACGTGGTACCGCTGGGGGGTGTTACCACATCATGGGTGTGACCATGAACGACAAATCCGCCAATCTGATCTCCGCGTACCACGACGGCGAGCTGACCGCTGCCGAACGTGCGGACGTGGAACAACTTCTCGCTTCATCCCCGGAAGCACGCGCTGAGCTGGAATCCTTTCGCACATTGTCCAGCCTGCTCCGCGAAGCCGGACGTCCGGCGCTGGAATCTGATCTGACGCCCGTCGTCATGCAGATGATCGAGCAACGTATGCTGCTGCCCGAAACGGCACCGCGGCCTCCACACACCAATCGTAAAGCCGCCAGCTGGACGAAGTGGGTGGTGATGATTGCCGCTGCCGCCGCTGGGCTAGTGATCGCCGTGCGAGTCATCCCGCAAAACCCGGCACAAGCTCCCAACATCGCTCAGCAGCAACCCGTAGCCAAGCCCATTGAAACCATTCCGCAGCCGGAGCCAGCGGCCCCCGCTCAACCCGCAGCGGTCGCCGTCGTCAATCCGGTCACTCCCGAGAAGCCGGCTGGGGTCCCAGCACCGCAGTTGGCTGCCGCCGACATCCCCTTGGAAGTCATTGAAAATCTAAAACGCACCAACCCGGGTAAGATCGTCCGCTTCCTGAAACAATCAGGAGATGACGTCACCGTCTTCCACCTGATGGTGCTCGATATCCAGCCAGGCCTGGTGTCGTTGCAGATGATTCTTTCCGCTCAGCAAATCACCGAGTCGAAAGATCAACAACCGGAACCGGGGATCGTAGCCGTCTATGTTCAAGCCAACCAGGACCAACTGGACAAGGTCATCGCCGAACTGCAAAGCGAAGAGCAAAAGCAATTCGTAGCCCTGGCCGTGCAAGCTCCGGTGAAGGCCGAAGAAATCCAAAAGTTAGTGAAGAGCAACCCCACCGAGCTGGCTTCGCAACAAGTACCGTTGAAGAAATCCGAGCTGACCACGCTGGGTGTGAACCCGGTGCAATCCTCGCAAATCCTGGCCTCACGAAGCCTGCGTGGTGGCCGGGCCGCAGCCCTGCCCCGAGCCATGAATGGCGACGATTCGCCCCTCAGAAAATTGCTGATCGTGGTCGAAAAAGCCCCGGAATCGCTGCTGTCGCCGACGAACTCTCAACCAAACTGAGACCGCCGGTCGGTAGTCACTGCCACGCCAGTAAAAAATCCCCTCGCGAGACCCCTTCGTTTCCCATTGAAACGAGGGGGTTTGTTGTTTGATGGGGGGGCGTGAAGGATTTTTGACTTTCTGGGAGGGTGAGGCTCCTGCCGAACCGCTTAGTCTTTCGAGTCCCAGTAGACCAAGCGGTTCGGCA
>JAZKFE010000260.1:0-10746 GCA_040386595.1 Planctomycetota bacterium
CCGGTCAGGCTTCAATACAAATCTTGTGCCAAGAAGTCAGCTCGGAGAGTCAGGCGACACCAGAAAGAATCCCTTTGGAAAACGGAGCGACCCACTGGGCGTAAAAAAACCCGATTCCAAATGGAACCGGGGTAGATTCAATTGAGCACAAATGTGACGACAGCCCAAGTCGGTTCACGTACTCCATCAGCCAACAACAGCAAATGACTACTGCATGCCGACAGGAGACGGCGGAATGTAGGTTTGGGGAGCGGGAGTCTCCGCGGCGGGAGCCTCGGGCACTGGTGCTGGAGCAGGGGCGGCGACAGGCGCGGGAGCAGCAGCGGCGGGTTCGGCACTGGGAGTGACGGTTCCGACTTCTGCAGCGTGTCGAGCCTGAGCTTCACGGGCTGCTGCTTCTTCCAGCAACCGCACCTTTTCTTCCATCTCTTTGCCGGGCTTGAAGGTCACTACGAACTTCTCGGCCACGAAGACCTTTTCGCCGGTACGCGGGTTCCGCGCTTTTCGCGCCGCACGTTTCTTGACCTCGAAGACTCCGAAGTTCCGCAACTCGATGCGGCCGTCCGCGACCAAGGTTTCGACGATGGCGTCGAACGTCTTCTGGACGATATCCTTCGTCTTCAACTGTGTCAGGCCTATCTCCTCAGAGATCGCTTTGACGATTTCTTTTTTGGTCACGACTGGATTCTCCCTCGAACTGTGTCGAAAGCCAGCCCATCCAATGAGCCATGCTGAACTGTCCCAAGTGTAGAACCAATTTGGACTTAGTGTCAAGCGAAATATTTTTTCGCAAGCAATTGCAAGGCCTTGACGTCCATCTCAAACCATGCACCAGTAAGCACTTACAATAATCACGCCATAATCGTTTCCGAAGGGTGAACAGCGGCTGGATTTGAAGCGGAAAACCGGGGAACACTTCGGGTCGGTGCGAACGGCGCAACACGGAACCCAAATACTACTTGTAGAAAACGCCGATGGCTGAACTCAAAAAGTAGCACTCATTCTATGACCGGAGAAACACTGTCATCAGCAGTTCGTGAATCGGCTTGCAAGGCCGCTTCTTCCAAGAAGAGATGCAGCTCCGCATACTCCCACGGAGTTCCGGTTTCGCGATGCAATTCGCGCAGCTGCTCGAGATACTTCTCGCTGAGAATCTCGGCCTGTCCCGCATACTTTGGATCGCAGAAATAGACGCGACATCCAAACGGACGTTTTTCTCGCGCGGTACAAAGTTGTCCAATCTGAAACGGACAACTCGCTTCATCGACCGTGCTATCAACAGGCAATCCATCCTGTAGAAGCAGCTCGGCCTCGGTCCGCGAAATGTAGAGCCGGTGGCCATATTCTTTGAACCGACAGCAACGACCACTGAGATCGCAGACTGGCGCCAAAGCTGCCAAGTCTTGAGCGAGATCATCATAGATCCGCAGCAAACCAGCTCGTAATTGCGGATCAGTCATAGGAGAGGTGGTTCTTGTATTGGCCTGTGCTGAGAGCGCCGGTTCGAACGCGTCGTGATCGACAAAAAATCGGGGGGAGGAAATGACGAATGACGAAATCCGAATGTCGAAAGAATGACGAATGCTTCAATGCCCCAAACGCCTGTTGTCGTGCTGGCCTCGCTTTGTGTAACGAGACCGAATTACGCCGATTCGACATTTGGATTTGGTCATTCTTTCGTCATTCGGATTTCGACGTTCGTCATTTCCCCCAACCGACTACAGATCAACAATGGCCGCCTGGCGCTGGATCTCTTCCAGCTGCACCAACTGGCCTTTGCCGGCACCGGGACAGGCTCGCTTTACCTCTTCCCAGGCTTCGGGGCTTTCGAGGTTCGAGTTCCAGAAGGGCCAGGTTCGGCATTGCTGGGGACGGACAGGATAGACGGTACAACGGCGTGACTCTTTATCGAGGAACGAGCAGTCGCCATTTTCACGCTCGGTCAACGTCACCTTCTTGCCAATGCGACGTGTGTGCCGCAGCCGCATTTCGGTTTCCGTCAGGCCAGCGTACTCGGCGATCTTCTGAATCTCTTCGCTGGTGGCCCACACGACGCCCGGGTCACCCGAGCTGCAGTCGCCACAGCCCGTACATTGAAATGCGAGTCCGTCCTGATACCAAACTGGTTCCGCCATGATCGAGCTCTTTGTGCTATTGCCTGACTGAAAACGAATTCTCGAATACTTCGATAAGTCCGGAAGGAATGGGCATTTCCTGCAATGGCTGCGAGGAACTGGGCAACGTCAACCCGCAGGCAACACCGTGAAGGATTGTGTGCGGATGAGGCTCCTGCCGAACCGCTTGATCTTGCCGACCTCGATAAACTGAGCAGTTCGGCAGGAGCCTCACCCTCCCAGCAATTCGAGCCACCAAACGACAACATCCCCAATCAAGTGAATGATGGGGATGTTAGTCATTTTAACAACGAGCAACTCGATTGTCTCGCACTCTCTTCGCGGTCGGCCTTTGCGATCAGCAACGGCCCACACACGTTGAGAACGGCATCGTCACGCCTGAGCCGGAGTGGACTTACGTCGGCTCGGTGTGCGACGCATCGAGCGGCCCGGATTCAAGGCACTCTGCTTTGCGGGAGCTTCGGGCTCAGCAGCGGCCTGTTCGGCTGCATCTTCAGCGGCAGATGTGAGTGGGTGACCTGTCGGAGAGCTCAGCGAAGCATCGCCAGTGGGCCGTCCAGAAAACCCGTTCTTCGGCCGATAGGCTTCGAACTCAGGCACCTGATAGGTTTCCAGCAACACGCCGGTCCGCTTCTCAATATTCGTCAGCTGCTGACCTTCTTCACGTGTGACGAAGGTGTAAGCGGCACCACGTGTACCAGACGATAACCGGCCCGTGCGACCAATACGGTGCACGTAGTCATCGCAGAACTCGGGGACATCGTAGTTCACGATGTGCGAAATCCCGCTGACATCGATTCCACGGCCCATCACGTCCGTAGCGATCAGCAAGCGGATGGTTCCGTCGCGGAATCGTTTCATGACTCGGTCACGAGTGGTCTGCGGCAGATCGCCGTGAATCACGGCCACATTCGGCAATCGTGTCTCTAACCGAGCGAAGACCTGATCGGCACCGCGCTTGGTCCGGGTGAAGACGATGGCCTGTTTCGGACGTTCACGCCCCAGCAGACGGACCAGCAACGGGAACTTGCGATCCCCATCGACGGTGACGCAATATTGCTGAATCGCTTCGACCGAAATGCTGTCGCCAGACAAATCGACCCGCTGTGGGTCACGCATGTAGCGTTTGGCGAGACGTTCGACCGGAGCCGGCATCGTGGCCGACAACAACAACGTCTGGCGATCGGTCGGGCAGCGAGACAGGATTTTTTCGATATCAGGACGGAACCCGATATCCAACATCCGATCGGCTTCATCCAGCACGGCGATCGAAATATCGTCGAGCTTCAAGATCCCGCGGTTGATCAAGTCGATCACGCGGCCGGGGGTGCCGACGACGATATGCACGCCACGTTTCAGCACTTCGATTTGTTTGCGAATTTCACGGCCGCCAACGCAACAGGCGACTCGAAAGGAATCCGCTCCGGCTAACTTGCGAGCTTCTTCAGCGACTTGTTCGCTGAGTTCTCGCGTGGGAGTCAGGACAATGGCCTGAGTCACCAGTTCCGAAAAATCGATTTGTTCGAGGATCGGGATGACGAATGCGGCAGTCTTACCGGTGCCGGTACGAGCCTGACCCGTGCAATCCCCCCCCTGCAAAGCGATGGGAATAAAGCCCAACTGAATCGGACTGGGGGTCAGATAATTGACGGCGGCGAGCGTCTTTAACATGGGGGCGCTCAACCCCAAACTTTGAAACCCGGGTGGGGTTTCGGCGGGAACCTTCTGCACAAAAACTCCTCAATAAAGTGCCGGCCATTGCTTCCGGCTTCGCGAAATGGTTTCCAACCTGAAGGCGAGGCTGAATTGGATACCGTAGATCCAACCTCCAATACGACCTCGGGCAGAGACCCGTAGAGGGCCGAGGGTTTCCCCACAACTTGCCCAAACACTTGACTGGGACGTTACAAAACGCCGCTTAGCAGAAGTCAATCACACTCAGCAGAGCCGCCAGTGGGGCGACCGAACAATGAGGGTCAATCTGTTGCCAGAACCCAAACATGTCCCAGCGAGAAGATCAAAACTTCTGTATTTGTCAAGACAATGCTAGCCAACCCATCAGCTCCTGTCAATGCCTGCTGAATTCAACGCAAGGTGAATCTGTACTGAACACGCCAAGATTTTTCCATGAAGTAGGCAAATGAGCTCCAGGTCGGGACAAACCACCCGCTTTGACTCAGGATTTTTTTAGATCCACGATCTGGTCACCAGGGGCGAAATTACCAAGCACACTGCGCAAAAAAATCCCGCGTGCTGGACTGGTTTGATCCAGCCCAGTACGCGGGAAAAGTCATTTTCAGCCATCCGCTTTATCGACTACTGCAGCTTGCCGCGGCCCGCGATCGGGAATACGGACTCCAAGGCCTGGCCACGGAAGGCATAGAACTCATCGTGTAACACTGTGGTGAAATCGCCATAGCCGACCACGAGTTCGATCTTGTCGCCGATCTTCAGGTCTTGGGACTTGGGCCCCAGAGTCAACTCGCAGTGCTCGGCACTCATGCGTTTAATCGAGGCATCTTCATGGCCCACGACCAGCGGCAGGTGCGTGTCGGGATTCATGGTCTAGCGACCGCAATCCAACACGGCCCGGTCGAGCATCGGTCGGCTGACAACGGTGGCCAGAACGGTCAACGCGTACTCGAGATCTTTCACGTTGCACGAATTGCGATAGAACGGATCCATAAAGATTCCGCCCCCGGCCTGCAGTTCCGTCACGCCGGGCAGCTTCGCGGTGATATGGAACGAACCGGTTCCGCCCGCACTCACGATGGGGCAGGGGATGCCAGTGGCCGTCAGCTGTTCTTTAGTGTGATACAGAATCGAGATCGCATCTTGGATCTGCTTGACCTTATCGGCCGGATCCTTGATCGTCAGCAGGTGTCCTTCGTAGCCCATGATGCCGGCGAACGTCACACCTTTGAGCTTGGTAATTGCCTGCGCCAGCTCCAACGTGGATTTGCCCGGACAAGCACCGACACGATTGAGTCCAATGTCGACTTCAATGATGACTCGCACATTGACGCCCCGTTTGTGGCAAATGGCGGCCAGCGGTTCGACTTGGGCGAAGTGATCACACGCAATAATGGGATCGGCAATGCGTCGCAGTGCTGCGACCCGTTCCCATTTGCGTTCGCCAACGATCATGTTGGCAATCAAAATATCGCGGACACCACCGAGCGCCATCGCTTCTGCTTCAGAGACCTTCGGGCAGGTCGTGCCGATGGCTCCCGCCGCGATTTGCATCTGAGCAATCGCTGGCGTTTTGTGGCACTTGGAATGGGGACGCCAAGAGACATTGTTTTGCTTGCAGAACTCGGCCATAAACCGAATGTTCGATTCCATGCGATCCATGTCGATGCAGAGAATGGGCGTATCAAGCGAGGACTTGGGGGCACCAATCGGATTTTGCGGCACGCGAAGACTCCAGACAATAAGTAAACGAACCTTGATTTGAGCAGTTTGAAAGAGTGAGGCTCGGAAGTCAATTGACCGGACAGGGGATCCAGGGGTTTCTGCCTCTCCCGTAAGTCCGATTGGTATTCGTCAGGCCACCGGCTGCATTTGCAGGCCTGCGTATGTTTGCGGTAAGTTGGTCTGAATCACCATTTTTCACTCAAATTGAAGATTGAAGTCAGCAGGGATCTATGTCACAGCCTGATCTGCAACCGCGTCTCGAATTCGCCCTGTCGGCTTACGTCAAAGCCAAAGCGTTGATTTTGAATTACTATCAGCAGGCGGATCTAGAGGTGGAATCCAAGCGAGATTCCAGCCCGGTGACGATTGCCGATCGCGGTGCGGAAGAACTGCTGCGAGCCGAGATCGCGCAACACTTTCCGGGGGACGGTGTCCTGGGTGAAGAGTTCGGTGATACGCCAGGCACGAATGGCTTTCGCTGGATCCTCGACCCGATTGATGGGACGAAATCGTTTATCCACGGCGTCCCCTTGTTCGGCACGCTGATCGGCCTGGAATATCAGGGGGAATGCGTGCTCGGAGTGTGCGGTTTCCCGGCCCTTGATGAAGTCGTGTATGCGGCAAAAGGTTCTGGAGCCTGGTGGGCTAAGGGAACGGCGGCTCCCAAGCGAGCTCAGGTGTCGCAAGTCGGCCAGTTGTCCGAGGCCATGTTTTGCTGCACGACCATTGAAGGCTGGAGCCGCATTGGCCGCCGGGATGCCTTCGACCAGCTGCTGTCGCGGGCGAAACTTTCCCGCGGCTGGGGCGACTGCTACGGCCACGCCCTGGTGGCCACCGGCCGAGCGGATGTCATGGTCGACGCCGGCTTGAACCCCTGGGACGGGGCCGCCTTGCTGCCCATTATTCGAGAAGCAGGTGGCCACTTCCTGGACTGGAAGGGGGAGCCTACTATTTATGGTGGCAACGGTTTATCCGTGAATCCGCAACTCAAAGATGAGGTCCTGGCGATTTTGCGTGCTCCGGTCGCCTGAAATTTATTTGCGACACAACCAAGTTGACTGGTATGCTGGAGTCATGACCGATGTTGCCAAAAATACACAACCGCAGTGGCGTCAGCTCGTCCTCGTTCGATTGAAATGGACTTGGATTTTCCTGACTTGGTATACCCTTTCCATTGGCCCCATGTATTGGACTTGGTTTGACGGCACGCAAAGCCGCGATCCGTCATACGTCGAAGCTTTTTATCGACCACTGGTTTATGCGTGTGCCCTGATTCCTCCGTTGGGAAAACTGGTCAACGCCTATATTGAATTGTGGGTTCTCTAAGGTTTTGACTGCTTAAAGTATCCTGTCGGTTCTGACGACGATGCCGATCTGGCTGATGAAAATCGGCATCATTTTTCAATTCACGTTCGACTTCTTACTGACACCTGAGATCTATGCGATAGGTTTTAGAACGGGAACGGCGATTGCCGGTGCACCGGGCAGTGATCATACGACTCATCATTGACGTTCAGCTCGAGTTGGGCCTTGGCCTCGTAAATCTTCATTGCACTCCCTGATCGGAAACCGAGCATGGCTGCGGTCACGTCTGAACCTCCGGGGCCCATGTCCTCGGCCGAGATTCCGATTCCGGAAGTGGCTCGGATTACGGATATCGAGATGAAACAGGCGCGGGTCGCCGAGTTTCTGGATCGACAGGGACTCGACGCACTTCTGCTGGAGACTCCCGCCAACTTTTCCTGGTTCACCTCGGGCGGCGACTGCTCCCGCGAAGGGGGAGCCACCCCCATGGCGGCACTCTTTATCACCCCGTCGGCCCGTGTCGTGGTCTGCCATAACTCAGAAACCTCGCAAGTCTTCGACCATGAACTCCCCGGGTTAGGGTTTCAAAGAGCGTGCCTGGACTGAGCCACTGCCAGAGATCCTGGCCGATTTGTGCCGCGGCCGACAAGTGGGCAGCGACCGGTGTTTTCCGAAGACGCAGAACGTCGCGGATGCCATCCGACAGCTCCGAACGCCCCTGACGCCGTTCGAATGCAGCCGAATTCGCACCTTAGGCCGCAACGTTGTGCATGCGATCGAAGCCACCGCCCGCGGCTTAAAATCGGGCCGGATCGAAGCCGAAATTGCCGGTGAAATGGCACACCGGTTGATCAAGCACCAGATCACCCCGCGACGGCTGCAGGTTCTCGCCGATGCCCGCGGCCGCCGCTATCGCCATTGGCGCTACGATGACACGCCCGTACGGCGCTGGTGTACTCTATTAGCGATCGGCAGTCGTTGGGGTTTGTGTGTCGGCGTGTCGCGAACCGTGGCCTTCACCGAGCTCGATAAGTTGACTTTGGCTTCGATCCAGCAGGCCACCATGTTGACTGCCACCGCGGCTCGGTTCTCGCAATGCGGCTGGAAATTTGCGGATACCATGGACCGCGTCCGCCGTATTTATGAAAAGGCCGAAGTGGCCGAAGAGTGGCGAGTCGCGCCGCTGGGGGGCGTGATCGGCTACGATCCGGATGAAGACCTGTTGCTGCCGAAATCCGACTTCTTAATCCAGCCGCAAACTGCGTTGTTCTACCATCCAACCGTGGGCCCCGCCGTCGCCGCCGAGACAATTCTCACGATGCCAGACGGCTTCGAAATCCTGACCCCGCCAGAAAACTGGCCCACGATCGAAGTCTCGGTGAAAGATTCAACGGTGACTTGTCCCGGAATCTTGTCGGCCTATTGATCTGCAGGATTTTTAACTCGCGATTCAGACACTAAGGCAACAGTTCGTCCCAGGTGGCAACTTCCATCGCGCGATAGATCAGCTGTTCAAGCTCCGCCACATCAGATGTCGTTTCGACATGATGCCGCAACTTGGGATCAAAACTCCCGAATCGACGCTGCACCACTTCCTGCACAATTTTTCGTGCCTCTTGTTCTCGTCCTGCCTCGAGTCCTTCTTCCCTTCCTTCTTCTCGGCCTTCTTGCAAGAACGCCTGAGCGACGGATGACTCTCGCATGTTGACTACTCCTTGCATCAGAAGCTCAATTAAGAAGTAACGGATCCGCGTCGCTTAAGCATGGATCTACCGTGTTTCTCGCTTCTCCAGTTTAAACGAAGTCCCAAATAAGCGGCAGTCGCTAACGCCCTCTGAACAAATCAAACGTATACATCTGGCAGATTAGCAGGCGCGAAAGTGCGGTGGAAGTCGGTATTCGTTCTGGACTTAACGGAGCCAGAATCTGCCGGAAGAGAGCCGCGGACAGACTCATCTTGCCAGAAACGCTTGGCGGGATTATGGTTTGCGCCGCTAAAGGTTTTCATCGCCAGGACGTCGCACGACTTTTTTCGCGACGCGCTCCTTAATCGATTATCCCGTTTGCCAACTCGTTCCAAGGATGGACACGATGGCCACTGCTGTTATGACTGCTCCCACCGTGTCTCAAAAGGCCAAACCACAGGACCCGACTCCGCAAGAGATTATCGCCTCGGCGCGGTCGGCTCCGGCGGGTGTGTTTGGCGCTTTGAAGGTCTCTTTCCTGACCGCAATTTTGCTGTGGGCCAGCTTCACACCAGTCGGCTTCGGACCGCTCGCCTGGGTTGCGTTGGTCCCCTTGCTGCTCCTGGTCAGACTCGAACGCCCGACCCGTTGGATGTACCTGAGCACCTACCTGGGGGGCTTCGGTTTCTGGTATGCCACCCTGCAATGGATGCGTCTCGGGGACGCTTCGATGTATATCGCCTGGACCGCCTTCGCGGCCTATCTGGCCTTCTATTTCCCAGTCTTTATTGCGTTGACGCGGTGTGCCGTCTGGAAGCTGCGGGTCCCTCTGATCGTCGCGGTACCGGCCATCTGGACCGGGCTGGAATATGTCCGCGCCTATGCCTTCACCGGATTCAGTTGGTATCAACTGGGGCACTCACAAATCAACTGGCTGGAAGTGATTCAGATCAGTGATCTCGTTGGTGCTTATGGAGTCAGTTTCATTGTCGCGATGAGTTCCGCGGCCTTAGTCGACCTGGTTCCGCACGGCACCTTTGCTCGTCTGAAACTACTGCCAATCACGGCTCCCACGGCCAGCCCGGAAACTCCCCTGGCCCAGACACGCCGCTGGAAAACCGCGGGCGTGCTGCTGGCCTCGGTGGCTTGCGTGGTGGGCTATGGCTATGTCCGCCGCGGCCAGGCCCAGTTTATCGCCGGCCCCCGAGTCGCCGCCATTCAAGGAAATTTCGAGGCCTCGGTCAGCGGTCGGCATGCGTCGGAAGATATCTTTCTGAAGCATCGGTCGCTGACTAGCCAAGCCATCAAGCAACACGCCGATGTGATTGTCTGGCCGGAGGTCATGTTTCCGTATCCTCACTTCGCCAAACCCGCGAACATGAGCGATGCCAAGCTGAAAGAAATCGCCCCGGAAGTCGAAACACAAAACTGGCAGGATAAGACCGAGCTGAAGAATATGATCCGCTCACTCAGTCAGGCCGCTTCGGCGGCGCTGGTCTTGGGTGTCGAAACGGTCACCGCCGACGAGAAGGGAATTCAGCTGTTTAACTCGGCCTTGTTTGTCGATCCCCAGCGAGGTCTCGCAGGGCGCTACGACAAGCAGCACCGCGTCCCCTTCGGCGAGTATCTCCCCCTGGCAGACTCGTTGCCGATCCTGGGCAGCCTGACACCATATCGTGGTCGGTACGGCATCCAAGCCGGCCAGCGAGGAGTCGCCTTCGAATACAAGGGCCATCGGTTCGCGCCGGTGATCTGTTTCGAAGACACCGTACCGCAGGTGGTCCGGAGCTGCGTGCGGGATGCCATCGCCGATGACCCCAAACATCGCAAGGTGGACGTACTCCTCAACCTGACAAACGACGGCTGGTTCCACGGCTCCAGCGAGCATGACCAGCATCTGATTACCGCGGCCTTCCGTGCGGTCGAACTGCGGACTCCGATGGTCCGTGCGGTGAATACGGGGATTTCAGCAATCATCGACGGTGACGGAGCCATCCGCGCCCGGGCCGTTGAACCGAAGACGGGCAAGTCGAAACAAGTCGAAGCGGTCGTGTGCGACTTTGTACCCCTCGACAATCGCCAAAGCTGGTATTTGTCAGGCGGCGACTGGTTCGCTCAAGCGTGCCTGGCACTGTGTGTTGCGAGTCTCTTCGCCGGATGCTACGGCCGAATCACCAGACCACGCACCGTCCTTGCCAAGTAAG
>JAZKFE010000261.1:0-6500 GCA_040386595.1 Planctomycetota bacterium
GGAGGCTTTGGTGGGGGCGGGGGCGGAGCCGGTGGTGGGTTTCGTGGCGGAGCGGGAGGTGGCGGTGGAGAAGGCTTCCGTGGGGGAGCCGGCGGAGAAGGTTTTCGAGGTGGTGCCGGCGGATTTGGTGGCGGGGGTGGTGGTTTTCGCGGTGAAGGTGGTGGCTTTGGTGGTGAGCGTTCCGGCGGCAACTTCGGTGCGAATCGGAGCAGTGGTTTTACCGCGCCCGCTCGTACGGCACACAGCACCGGATCCGCGCAGGGATCGAGCTTTTCCAATCGCTCGTCGGGGGCGGGCCCGAACGGCGGTTCGTGGCAAGGGGGCAGTGGTAGTGGATCGTATACCACGAAGAATGGTGGGACCATTGACTATCGCGGTGGCGCATTCGGCGGAACCACCGCAGGTGGTACGAGCGGTGGACGCTATGCGGGGGGAGTGCAAATTACGACTGCCGGTGGGCAGACCATCAATAAGGCTGGAACAGGCGGCGGGGCGACCGGTCCTGGCGGCAACAGCGTCGGTGGACGTACCAGCGTGACGACGACCGATGGCCCTGCAGGATCGGGTGCCTCGGCATCGCATAGTGGATTCGCATCTGGTCCCGGCGGAACTGTCGCCGGCGGATGGGGTGTCAGCAGCGGCCCGAATGGAGCTTCGGCAGACCGGTGGGGTTTGGCGAGTGGCCCGAATGGTGTTGCTGCCGGTCGTTCTGGTGTGGCCGTGGGGCCGGATGGAGTCGCGGCAGGGCGTTCTGGAGTTGCAGTCGGTCCGAACGGTGCGGTCGCCGGTCGATCTGGAGTCGCGGTTGGCCCAGATGGTGCCGTGGCTGGCCGTTCGGGGGCAGCAGTCGGACCGAATGGTGCGGTTGCTGGACGCTCAGGAGTTGCAGTGGGTCCCAACGGTGCTGTCGCTGGTCGGTCGGGTGTCGCTGTCGGCCCCAACGGGGGTGTGGTAGCGGGCCGCTCGGGGGTGGCTGTTGGTCCGAATGGAGTGGTGGCCGGTCGGTCCGGTGTCGCCGTGGGACCCAATGGTGGAGTCGTCGCGGGGCGTTCGGGCGTCGCGGTGACTTCGAATGGAACCTATTACCGTTCGACCACTGCGATTAGCGGGCAAGGTGCTTATGTTCGCGCGGGTTGTACTCCGTACTATGGCTGCTTCACCTCTGCCTGGCATGCACAATACCCTGGTGCCTGGTATGCGGCGGCCTGGGGTACTGCAGTCGCCTGGCAGGCGGCCACCTGGGGCGCGCTGGCGTCGAGCGGCGGCTATTCGGAAGCTCCTGTCAGCTACGATTACGGCAGTACGGTCGTGTATCAGGACAACAACGTCTATCAGAATGGTGAGTCAGTCGGGACGGCTGCGGACTACTCGCAGCAGGCGACAGACATCGCTCAAGTTGGGAAAACGGTCGATGCCTCGCCGGATGACAGCTGGACGCCATTGGGGGTCTTCGCCATGGTGCGTGGTGAAGAGCAAACGGCCGACAATCTGTTCCAATTGGCGGTGAATAACGATGGGATCTTGCGTGGGAACTATTACAACGCATTGACCGATTCCACTGAGACGGTCTACGGTTCGGTGGATAAGAAGACCCAGCGTGCAGCATGGACTGTGGGAGATAAGAAGACCCCGGTGTATGAAGCGGGGATCTCCAATCTGACCACGGATCACACCACCATGATGGTGCACTACAGCAATGATCGTTCGCAACAGTTCACTCTGTTCCGCATCGAACAGCCCAGTGACCCGAATGCGGCGAACGATCAGCAGCAACCGGCTCCCCCGGACGCTCAAGCTGATCCCACGGCGGGACAGGCGTCGCAGTAAGCGATCCCGTTGAGTGTGTTCAATGTTCCCATCCACTGAGACGACTCGGTGGGTGGGAATTTTCGTTTGAAACTCGGGCAGCCCAAATTTTCGAACCTGGGTGAGCGGAATGCTGTGGCCTGACTCTCTGAGTCGGGTTCTTTTTCTTACGAAGAATACCCGACTCGGAGAGTCAGGCTACGGTTTGGGATGCCTAGCGAATCAAGGCGACTCGCAGGTCCATCACGTTGGTGTGCGTGGGGCCGGTCTTGATCAACCCGCCTGCGGGATCGAAGAACGAGTAGGCATTGCAGGCGTCCAGGAAGGACTGCGGATTCAAGCCGTGGGCGATGGCTCGGGTGCGGACCTCGGCATCCAGATACGCCCCGGCGGCGTCGGTGGGGCCGTCTTCTCCGTCAGTGCCTCCCGACAGAATTGCGGTCCGTGTGAGGTCGGCTTTCCAGAGCTCAATCAGCGCGGCTAAGACCAATTGCTGATTCCTGCCACCCTTGCGCGGTTGATCGGTTGGAGTCAGGTGGACGATTGGCTCACCACCGCTCAGCAGGCAAACTGGCTCAGTTCGCGCTGTGCAATTGAGCTCTTCCAGGCAACGGTGTGCGAGATCGCGGCCCACTGCATTGGCCTCGCCTTGATTGTCGGAACCGAACGACTGTACCTGATATCCCAGCTCGGTGGCCCTGTCTGTCGCTGCCTGCAAGGCAACGGAATTGTTGCCGATCACGACGTTTCTGATACGGTCGTTGATTGGCTGCGGAGCGGTTTTGGTTTGAGCCGCTTGCTGGAGCACATCAAACACCGACTGCGGAACTTGGGGAGCAGTCGCGTGAAACTGGGCGAGGATTTCCAGCGCTCGTTGTGGCGATGAAGAATCCGGAATGGTTGGGCCGGAGGCGATGATATCCAGCGGATCGCCCACCACATCGGAAATGATCAAAGAGACCATCCGCCCCTGACGGCAGGCTCGGGCGAGTCCCCCGCCTTTAATGCGCGAGAGTTGCTTGCGGACGGTATTCAGCTCGTTGATCGTCGCTCCTGATGACATCAGGAAACGGGTGACGGCTTGCTTGTCCTGCAAGGAAATGCCGGGCACTGGTGCGGGCAGGAGGGCACTTCCTCCACCACTCAGCAGGACCAGGCAGAGGTCCCGGGGTTGGAGGGAATCGGCCAGCTCCAGAATGCGTGCTGTCCCTTGAGCACCCTCGATGGTCGGCTCATTCACGCCGGCCGGTCGGCCCGGGTGCAAGGTGATCCGCCGTAGCGGACGGACGCAGTCGGCGGGCACATTCACCCAGCCGGTGACACGTTCGTCGACGATGTGGGGCCCGAGAATGTCTTCGAGCGCGGCGGCCATCCCGGCGCCGGCCTTGCCCGCTCCGACGACGACAATACGGTCCAGATCATTCCAGGACCAGGATTCACCGCACACTGTCAGGTGCTGGGAATCGGATTGAATGGCTTGCCGCAATAACTGCGGGGCACGTACCGCATCCACTCCTGCCGTCCAAATTGACAGCAGGTCATCGAGTAACGAGGGGGACGGTACCATGGGAAGCCTCAGGCACGCTTGCTAAGACGACGATAAGCGACTAACACATCATACAAATCACTGGGGATCTGAATGGGGTCATCGGCGAAATCTTTTAGCCAGTGCCGTCGAGTCGCAACGGCCTCTGCCAGGATTGCCGAGATCTCCCGTAACGAAACGGTGATTCCCGGGGCGGCGGGGGTGGTGTCGACGGAAGTTTCTTCCAAGTACATTTTCAGCCGATTTTGCATGCAGACTCATCTCCAAGATGACTTATTGAGATGTCAATGAGACACGAGTCGCCGTGGGTTTGCAAATTGCAAGTGGCGATCGAGCGAGGCGGGAGCCTCGTGATGCGGACGAATGAATGTCGAGCGCTGACTCGTCACACACTTGAAACGCATCGAATGTCGGGTAGGAATTCAATCAAAGACGGGGCCGACGATTCCACGACAAGACTGAAGACGACTGCCGAACCGGATGGGTTCTGTCGGCTTCAAGATCACTGTCAGAAAATCGTTGGTGTTGGGGTGTGCGTAAAGCACAGCTGAAGTAATATCGGTTGTAGGGATTGTCGGACTTTATGAATTCTTGTGTTGCCGGAAAAAGTTCTTTATCGTGCCTAGATTGAGGACGATTCGGAGTGCATTTCGGAACGACACATTTTTATAGATAATATACTCACGAGTAAAATCTCTCGTTGCTTCCCATTTCTACGGTTTAGAATGCAGCACAACCGGCAGAATTTGCCGGTACCACATCGCGATAAATAATAGAGATCGATGAACGTTGCCGACGGGCTCGAGTTCGAACTCCCCGGCCCGCTGTGGCAGATCTGCCGGCGGTTCACACAAGGATTGGTTAAGTGATGGACACACTGACGGCGAGCGACTTCGACCGTATTGCAAAGGAATTGAACCTCAACCGCAGCCAGGTGGAAAGTGCCACAACGCTTCTGGATGAAGGTAACACGATTCCGTTTGTCACCCGCTACCGTAAAGAACGGACCGGCCACCTGGATGAAGAACAGCTCCGGCTGATCGAGCAACGGGTGACGGCGTTGCGGCAGTTAAAGGATCGGGCTCTTACGATCACGCGGCTGATTGAGTCCCAGGGGAAGCTGACCCCCGAACTCCGGCGTGAGATCGAGAATGCCGATTCGACGAAGCGGCTGGAAGATTTGTATCTTCCGTTTCGCCCCAAGAAGCGATCGCGCGCCAGCATGGCCCGTGATCGAGGTCTGGAGCCCTTGGCTGATCGCGTCTGGCAAGGTGATCCCAGTCTGACGAATCTCGAATCGGCCGCGGTCGGCATGATTGCCCCCGACAAGGATTTGCCTAGCTCGGTGGAAGTGCTGCAAGGTGTCGCCGATCTGATCGCCGAACGCATTGGTGACGATGCCGAGTTGCGCTCGGCCTGTCGGCAGCTGAGCTGGCAGACGGGCAAGCTGACGGTGACTGGCTCTGAAGCCGATAGCGAAAAGGCCCAGCCGTATCGCGACTATTTCAACTACCAGGAAGCCATTTCCCGGATGCCGCCGCACCGCGTCCTGGCCCTCAACCGGGGTGAGAAGGAAAGTATTCTCCGCGTGAAATTCGTGTGGGATGACGAACGGGCGACTGCCATCACCGACGACATGCTGCGAATCAATCAGCGGCCGCATGGCACGTTCATCCGGCAATGTGCGGAAGATGCCTTGTCTCGTCTGGTTCATCCCAGTCTCGACCGGGAAGTACGACGTGAATTGACCGAGCGGGCCGAAATCCATGCGGTGCAGGTCTTCGCGAAGAACTTGCGCAATTTGCTCTTGCAGCCACCGCTGCGGGGCAAGCGGGTGCTGGCGATCGATCCCGGATTCCGCACGGGTTGTAAAGTCGCGGTCCTGGATGAAATTGGTAACTGCCTGGTGACCGATGTCGTCTACCTGACGGGTTCGGCCGACAAGCGGGTGGCGACCAAGCAGAAACTCGTCGAACTGCTACAACAATATGAGACCCGACTGATCGTCCTGGGGAACGGAACGGCTTGTCGTGAATCGGAAGAGTTGGTCGCGGAAATCATCAGCGAGACATTGCCGGACCTGCAATACACGATCGTGAACGAAGCGGGGGCCAGCATCTATTCGACCAGTACGGTCGCCCGGGAAGAATTCCCTAACTACGATGCGACGATCCGCGGCACGATTTCCATCGGCCGCCGCCTGCAGGATCCCCTGAGCGAATTGGTGAAGATCGAACCTCAGCACATTGGTGTGGGGATGTATCAACACGATCTGACCCCCAAGTTGCTTAAGGAATCGCTGGAATCGGTCGTCGAATCGTGCGTGAATTACGTCGGCGTCGACCTCAACACGGCCAGCCCGGCGCTGTTGAGCCGCGTGTCGGGGTTGAATCAGTTGACGGCCCGGCGGGTTGTCGAATGGCGTGAGCGTCACGGGCGTTTTCAGACTCGGAAGCAATTGAAAGATGTCGCGGGAATTGGCGACGCGACGTTTACGCAAGCGGCCGGATTTCTCAAAATTACCGGCGGTGACCAACCGTTGGATCAAACTTGGATCCATCCCGAAAGCTACCCCGCCGCCAAGCAAGTTCTTGCCAAGCTCCGCATTGCCGAAGACGGTTTGCAATTAGGTGCGGGGCTGGAAAATACTGTTCGGGAACGTTTGGCTGAGTTAAACATTGAGACTTTGGCCGACGAAATTGGGGTTGGTGTCCTGACCTTGCGAGACATCCTCGATGCGTTGGCTCGTCCGGGCCGCGATCCGCGAACCGATCTGCAGGGGCACGTCTTCAAGCAAGGCATTTTGAAGCTGGAAGATCTGGCCCCCGGGATGGAAGTCCGCGGGACGGTGCTGAACGTGGTCGACTTTGGGGTCTTCGTCGATATCGGATTGAAAGACAGTGGCCTGGTCCACATCAGCCAGATGTCCAAGAACTACGTCCGCTCACCGCACGACGTCGCAGCCGTGGGGGATGTGGTCACCGCGTGGGTCTTGCAGATTGATACTGGCCGTCGTCGTGTTTCCTTAACGATGATCAATCCGGCCGCGAGTCAGGAGAAGCCTGCCAGCCGCCCTGCCCCTGCCACCAAACCGGCAGCCACCGCGGAAAAAACGGGTACTTCGGACCGTGCAAAATCGGGGACAAAT
>JAZKFE010000261.1:6510-23751 GCA_040386595.1 Planctomycetota bacterium
AATTCACCCGCTCCTGCCAATGCCCGTCCCGCTGCTGAACGTCCTCGATCCGCGAAACCGCCGGCCGCACCGCTCACCGACGACAAAACTGCCGGCCGAGAACCGCTCCGGGGATTTGGCGAATTGAAACAGATGTGGCAGCAAAAGAAGAATTAGGGCCTCGGGATTGGCAAAATCCAGGTAGAGAATTATCTCACGCAAAGGCGCGAAGGCGCCAAGATCAGGAACGTTTTGTTCTGTTAAAAACTCTGGAACTTTGCGTCTTGGCGCCTTTGCGTGAGATTTTCCGTAGTTGGGATACTGATTGTAGATCAATGACAGAAGGCGACGACTGTCGTACCTACCAAGATGACCATGTCACATTCAAAATGTGCGTTTTACCTGAAAAGGCGGTCACTGTGTGACTTTGCCTGGCCTTCACCGGCCGATGGTCGCGGCAGCGCTTCTCCCCCCGCCAGACTTGGGATGATTCGTGCCGTGTGCTTTAATAATGGGTTGTGGGGCTGCCGGTGACCCGATCGCCGAACCCCTGCCCACCATTTTGCCTCCGACTCAGTACCGCATGAAACTCTTGCACGGATTTGACGACCCCACCGCCTACCAGGGGGCTTACGTTTCAATTGGTAATTTTGACGGCGTGCATCGCGGGCATCGCACGATGATCGCCCGGCTGGTCGAGCTGGCTCGACGAGACGGCGTTCCCGCGGTCGTCCTGACCTTTTCGCCGCACCCCATCGAAATCTTACGCCCCAATTCTGCCCCCCCGCCCCTTACCACCTTGGAGCGAAAAGCGGAACTGCTGGGAGAATGTGGCGTTGATTGTGTGATTGTTTATCCGACCGATTTGGATTTGCTGCGGCTGACACCGGCTGAGTTCTTCCAGTCGATCATGCTGACCAAGTTGCAGGCTCGGGGCATGGTTGAGGGGGAAAATTTCTTCTACGGTCACAGTCGTGAGGGGAACGTCAACACGCTGAAAGAGGCTTGCGAAGCCGCCGGACTCACGCTGGAGATCATTACTCCGGTGCAGTTCGGGACCCGCGTGGTCTCCTCGTCTGTCATCCGTAAGTTGATCGCCGAGGGGAATGTTGCCGAAGCTTCTGAACTGCTGGGGTGGACATATCGGCTGCGGGGGACTGTGACCCACGGCGCCGCCAGGGGCCGCACGATCGGTTTTCCGACCGCCAATTTGATCGACGTCGTGACCGAATTCCCCAAAGACGGGGTCTACGCCGGGCAAGCCCTCTGGCAGGATCGTCGAATTCCCGCCGCCATTAACATTGGTGGCAATCCCACGTTTGCCGAAGATCAACGCAAATTCGAAGTCCATCTGCTCGATTTTCAAGGCGATCTCTACGGCCAAGAACTCGAAGTGGAATTCCTGGCTCGGCTGCGGAATACTCAGCCTTTTGGCTCGGTCGACCAACTGATTGCTCAGCTCAACATCGACGTCCAGCAAGTCCGAAACTTGACGGCCGCACCATAGCGAGCGTTCCCCACTACAAACGGGTAGCCCAGATTCTTGAATCTGGGTGAGCGCAGCGAACAAGAGGCCGGGCTCCTTCGACTCTCTCTACCGAGTTCTTGATGAGTCGCGCCTTCGCTACTCCCACGGGGGCTTTCGTAAACCGACCGATATCGGCGTCAGAGTCGTTCCGCGTTGTGCACCGGAACGACAATTTTCGGCTGCCTCCATAGGGGCGAAGAGAACCTCGCTTACGCAAAGTTCTCGGCGACGCTACTCTATAGTGTCCTTGCGCTGCGCTTAGCCACGAGACCCCAGTCCCGACGACGACATCAGGCTTTCTACGAACGACGTAGGAAAACCTGTTCGCCGTTCTAGCGGCGTTTTGCCTTTTACACATAGAAATTCGGACACCCGCACGATGAGTCTCGACTGGAACCTCTTCTCTGAGCTGATTGCTCCCTGTCAGCGCATCGTTCTCACCAGCCATGTTCGCCCTGATGCCGATGCCATTGGTTCCGAGATCGGCTTGTGCAGTATTCTGGAACAGATGGGCAAAACGGTCCGGATCGTGAACCCTTCAGCAACTCCCAAGAAGCTGGCGTTTCTGGACCCCACCAGCCGCATTCAGCACTTCTCGGCCAGCAGCGACGAAGCCCTGATTCTCGATACCGATGCCCACATTGTTGTGGACACCAGCGCTTGGGGACAGTTGGCCGACGTCGGCAAAACGTTCAAGAAGTCGACCGCCGTCAAGATTGTCATCGACCACCATCTCAGTTCGGACGAGATGGGGGCGACCATGTTTAAGGACGTGAAGGCCGAAGCCAGCGGCACGCTGATCTATCGCTTGGGAAAAGCGTTGGGAGCCAAGCTGGATCCGGTAACGGCGACCGCCTTGTTCGCGGCGATCGCGACAGACACCGGTTGGTTCCGATTCTCGTCCACCACCAGCGAAACCTACGAAATTGCCGGCGCATTGGTGGCTGCTGGCGTGCGTCCCTCCGCACTGCATGAGCAGCTCTATCAGAACTACACGCTGGGCCGCCTGAAGCTCATTTCGCGATTGCTCGGTCGAGTCGAACTGGATTGCGATGGTCGCCTGGCACAAACTTATGTGCTGGTCAGCGACTATGGGGAAACTCAATCCGAACCAGCGGATACCGAAGATCTGGTCAATGAATGCCTGGGGATCAAGGGAGTCCAGGGAGCCGTGATTTTCGTCGAGCAGGCCAACCACACCATTAAGGCCAGCTTCCGTAGCCGCTCGGCGTTGAACGTGGCCGCAGTTGCCGAACAATTTAAAGGCGGAGGCCACAAGCAGGCGGCTGGAGCCGTTCTTCCCGGTCCCATCGCTGACGCCCGCACGGTCGTGACTCAGGCCTTGATCAAGGCCCTACGCGAAATGGAATAAGGATGCACTTAACGCTGGCATTCCAGACGTTTGGGTAGCCCAGATTCTTAAATCTGGGTGAGCTGAGCGAACAAGAGGTTTCGGCTCTTTCGACGACGCCTTCTGCTCTTCTTAGGCGAGCATCTGGCTTCGTCTGAACGCTCGTGTATAAAGAGAAATAGAAAACGTCAAAAACCGCAACCTCTTGTTCGCTGCGCTCACCCTGATTCGAGAATCAGGGCTACCCATCGACTGCGTCGATGGAGGCGTATGTGTTGAATGAAATAGCGATATTCCGTTGCAACGCCCGTTGGGATCTATCAACAAAAAAACCCTGGAAAGGCATGCCTCTCCAGGGTTTTTATCTAACAGGTTGTCATTGCGAAATTACGTGGTCGGGAACGGATTCCGTTCCTCGAACGCCGCTTGATGCCAGTAGGGATAGGCCTTGGTGATGGCACTCGCCGCATCCAGTTTGGCCACTTGTTCGGTTGTCAGATTCCAGCCGACCGCACCCAGGTTCTGTCGCAGTTGCTCTTCATTTCGAGCCCCCACAATCACCGTCGACACTGTGGGCCGTTGCAGCAGCCAGTTCAAGGCGATTTGCGGAATCGTCTTGCCGGTTTCTTCTGCCACCTGATCCAACGCATCGACAATGCGATAGAGCTTTTCATCTTCGAGCGGCGGAGCGGAGTCGGTGACGACCTTGCTCTGCAATCGGCTGTCGGCGGGCAAGGGCTGACCGCGGCGAATCTTGCCGGTCAAGCGTCCCCAGCCGAGCGGACTCCAGACCACGGCTCCCACTTTTTGATCGACCGCCAGTGGCATCAGTTCCCACTCGTACTCGCGGCCGGCCAGTGAGTAATACACCTGATGTGCCACGTACCGGCTGAAGCCATAGCGTTCCGAAACGGAGAGCGCTTTCATCAAGTGCCAGCCGGAGAAATTTGAGCAGCCGATGTAACGAATCTTGCCAGCGCGGATGAAATTCTCCAGGGTGCTGAGGATTTCTTCCGGCGGTGTCAGGGCGTCATAACCATGCAACTGGTAGAGGTCGATGTAGTCGGTGCCCAGGCGGCGCAGGCTGTCTTCCACCGACTTAATGATATGGTATCGCGACGACCCGGCATCGTTGGGGCCCGCCCCAAATCGGAACGTGGCCTTGGTCGAGATCAGCACCTGATCGCGACGTCCTTTAATGGCTTGGCCTAGGATTTCCTCGGCCATTCCTTTGGAATAAATGTCGGCCGAGTCAAACATCGTCAGACCGGCTTCGAGGCAAATATCAACCAGCCGTGAAGCCTCGGCGACGTCCGTCACACCCCAAGCCTTGAAAAATTCGCCATTGCCACCAAACGTTCCCGTGCCCAGGCTCAGCACGGGGACTTTAAAACCAGAACCGCCAAGTTGTCGATATTCCATCGCGTCATGCTCCTCAAGAGATCACTGGAGAATTGCCAATCAAGCGTTCGCTGTCGACAGTTCGAGAGAGGGGTAATCAGTATACCCGATTGCCCCCGGAGCATAGAACGTCGCCGGGTTGGGCTCATTGAGGGGAGCTCCCAGTGCAAATCGTCGCGGCAAGTCGGGATTGGCAATAAATAGCCGGCCATAGGCGATGGCGTCGGCTTCTCCCGAGTCCAGCAGTTTCTGACTAGCCGCTTGGGTGAGACCTTCATTGGCGATGTAAACGCCGCCGAATGCTGCTTTCAGTTGCGGCCCGATGCGGTTTTCCGCTTGCGATTCCCGAGCACAAAGGAACGCAATCTTCCGCCGGCCCAGTTCTTGGGCAACATAGCCAAAGGTGGCAGCGGGGTTTGAATCACCCATGGAATGGCCGTCTCCACGAGGAGCAAGATGCATTCCCACTCGCCCGGGACCCCACACGGAAATCGCCGCATCCGCCACTTCTAGCATCAACCGTGCCCGGTTTTCGATCGGTCCGCCGTATTCGTCGGTGCGGTGATTGCTACCGTCCTGCAAGAACTGGTCGAGCAAATAGCCATTGGCACCGTGAACTTCAACACCATCAAAGCCCGCGAGTTTCGCATTCTCGGCACCCTTGCGGTACGCCTCGATGATGCCCGGGATTTCGCTGAGTTCTAGGGCTCGCGGGGTGACAAACGGCCGTTGCGGACGCAGCAGGCTGACGTGTCCCGAAGCGGCAATCGCACTGGGGGCCACGGGTAAGGCACCATCTAAAAAGCTGGGGTCCGAGATCCGCCCCACGTGCCACAATTGCAGCAAAATCCGACCACCGGCAGCATGCACGGCGTTGGTGATTACCTTCCAGCCGGTTACTTGTTCGGGCGACCAAATCCCCGGTGTGTCCGCGTAACCGACACCCATGGGGGTGACGGCCGTCGCTTCGGACAAGATCAGCCCGGCTGATGCCCGTTGCGTATAATACTCTGCCATCAACGCATTGGGAACTCGTCCCGCACTGGCCCGGCATCGAGTCAGTGGCGCCATGATGACGCGGTTGGGCAGATGAAACTCGCCGATATCAATGGGATCCAGAAGTGATGGCATGTCTGCTGCTCGCTGTTTGAGGCCAGTAACGCTGGTTTGAGATGCGGAAAACTGTGTTCCACTCAGAACGCCACATAGCACATCACGTGCCGCTAAGTGTGAACATTTCCTGCATCGAACCCGCAGTTCAATACGTGCGGAGCGACCCCGGGGCGGAGATTGTCCAGCACTGTGTGCTGCGGTTCAAACCTGCAACCCGGCTCCAGACCATTATAGATAGTTCAGAAGTTCTGGACAACTAGATCATTGAACTAGGAGCTCGACCAAGCTACGATTTCTCTATGAGTACGCGCCCTTTATGTCATCCTGCAATCGACGATGTGACCGTGACAGGCATTCTGCACGCCCTGTCCGATCCGGTCCGCTTGGCCATTGTGACCGAGCTGCGGACGAACTGCGCGGGGATGAATTGCATCGACACCATGTCCCGAGTCGACAGCACGATGCCCAAGTCGACGTGCTCGCTGCATTTCCAGATCTTGCGCGAAGCCGGGTTGATCCGTAGCGAACGGCGTGGAGTGGAATTGTCTAACCAACTCCGTCTGGAAGAACTCGAACAGCGTTACCCTGGACTCTTAGATTCGATCTTAAAATCGCATCAGCAGGAGTTGGTGAAGCTGTCGCGTAAAAAATAAACCGAATCGAATTGGGGACGCAGAGATTGCACCACGGAAACTCTTCTTCAACATCGACCTAGTCGATGGGTAGCCCAGATTCTTGAATCTGGGTGAGCATAGCGAACAAGAGGTTGTGGTTTTTGACGATCTTGATGCACCGTTACTACGCTTGGGAAAATGCGTGTAGGAAAGAATGTGATTGCTCTTCGCGGGAGGGTGGGCTCCTGCCGAACCGCTAAGTCTTGCGATTTTCAGTAGACCAAGCGGTTCGGCAGGAGCCTCACCCTCCCAACGATGACATCGTCCCAGGCGTTTCACTCACTTAGCACTGGCGGTCTCCAACGCCGGTCCCCGAGCCCCCTCTCGCGGCTTGATTTGAGGTTCTTCGGTCGGGCGTTCTTGAGCGCGTTTGGTTGCTTTGCTCACCATTTCCTGAGCGGCCTTCAACTGAGATTTCGTGAAGATTGGGACCTGAGAACTGAAGACTCCAGGGATTGTAAACTTCTTAATTTGGGACAGTTTCTCCCAGCTCAATTTGTCGGTCAGATGCCAGGCCGCGGCTTGCGCTACTGATTGGTCCGTGCGGCCTTGACCAAAGATCCGCAACGTTTCTTGCAGGACTTTGTCTTCGGTGTAGGTTTCCAACGGAACGGGTTTGTAAGTCATTCGGGGCGAGGGATCAGGTTTGCCATAGTCGAGGCAGACGGCTCGGAAGGGGACTTGGGCGACGCGTTCGGCGGGGATCGAGAAAATCCCAATTCCCGGGATATTACTAGCGTTGTTTCCCACGGAGGTACCGGTGGTGCTCTGTTGGTTGAATCCGCTGCCTAAGCTTTGAGCTCCACCTTGTTGGCCGCCGCCCATCACATTCGAGAAGCCGCTGGAACTCCCGTTCTGGCCATTTCCCGCCGGCGGATTGCCGAAGAAACCGTTGCCCACTTGTCGCAAGACCTGCGTCATGGCGACAGCTTCGGGCAGCTCGACGGTGAGCGGTTTCCCGGACAGATTTTCGAAGAAGACATTGCCTCCCTCGGCGTCGTGGGCCACGATTCGCACTGAGAGAGCTTTGGCCTCAATCGCCGCGAACAGGTCCATTTTCTCCGCAGCGGGGTCGTACTTGAGAACCTTCATCGGAGATTTGCCGGCCCCGACGAGTTGCGTGACACAGAACAATGCGAAGCAGGTTGCCAACAAACCGGTGTGACGTACCGCCGCCCCTCTCGCCATGTGGGAGATCATCTGTCTGCTCTCTTTCTGACAATTCGAGTCCAGTGGAAATCCGCCGGCAGCCAGACCACAGGACGATCAGGTTAGAAGTGAACACCAAGGCTCGCGTGGTGAACGAGTCTGACTGAATATCAGCATCCTTAGTGTTTACCTACTTTACCCATCACGGTTTGTAACATGCAATAAGAAGTTGTGCGGAGACGATTTTATACAAGTTTGAAGTGCCAGCGCGCCGGTAGAACTGAGATTCATTTGCCGGTTGAGGCACCCTACACTTGGTTGTCAGACTGAACGACCGCTCCCGGGAGAAATGTCATGGAAATCAAGATGCATTTTCAGAGGATTGGTTTTACGGTGGTGGCTGAACCTGACTCCGATGCTCCGCAACATCGCCTGAATTTTAGGGCTTATAAAACCGTGAACGCCCCGGCTGATTCAGACCTTGTTCCCGTTTATCTCCATGGCTCGATCAGTTCGGATCATCGCTCGAATTGGCATTTTGACGAACAAGACAATCGGATGATTCACTTCTCCTCAGTCGACGAATCGGACCAGATTTCAATTCTGTTCCGTCGGATGTACGAGTTGGCCGAAGAGCTGATTCCAGAGTGGAAGGGCAAGTAGTTCAATCTGGCTTGTGGTGACACGTATGAGAGCTGTCCACTGGCTCGCGAAATCCGTGTGGTGCTGATCACGCTGGGCAAACATCACGCGTAACAAAGACCGTCGAGTTCTGTTGAGTGAAACTCCGTGGTGCTGCGGGCCTGTGGATACGGTCACCGGTTCCGGCTTCATGCTTTTCTCATCAATCTGAACCCGCTATCCTCTATAGGCTTAGGGTCTTTCGCGGGTGACGAGGGCCTGAGCGACCAAAAAGGATCGAAGTGATGCGATTGTCAGGTAAGCTGTGGTGCGTGCTGGTAGCGATCATCTGGGTAGGATGTGGGGTTATGCCCGCGTGGGCTCAGCGCGATTTGAAGGATATTCCCGATCCCGATCCGGAACTCGAACGCAAGTCGTTCATTGTGGCCGACGGATTTGAAGTCAATCTATTTGCCGCCGATCCGCGGATTGCCAAGCCGATTCAGATGAATTTCGACTCGCGCGGCCGCTTGTGGATCGCCAGCAGTTCGATCTATCCCCAGATCCAACCGGGCCAGGCTGCCAATGACCGCATTCTGGTCATCGAAGATAAAGACAACGACGGCGTCGCCGATACGACCGACGTCTTCGTCGAAGGGTTGCTGATCCCGACCGGCGTTGAGCCCGGTGACGGCGGGGCGTACGTTGCCAACAGCACCGAATTGGTCCACTTCAAAGATACCGACGGCGACGGCAAGGCCGATGACCGCCGTGTGATGCTGTCTGGTTTTGGTACCGAAGACACGCACCATATTCTGCACACCTTCCGTTGGGGCATGGATGGGCAGCTTTACTTCAATCAATCGATTTACATTCACAGCCATCTGGAAACCCCGCATGGCGTGCGTCGACTCAATGGTGGCGGTATCTGGCAGTTCCGCCCCGAGACCATGGAGTTGAACGTTTTGATGTGCGGGTTGGTTAACAGCTGGGGATTCCAACAAGACGCCTGGGGGCAATCGTTTGCCACTGACGGAGCCGGCGGCGAAGGCATCAACTATGTCTTCCCGGGTTCCTCATTCGTGACGGCCGTGGGCGTGCCCCGCATTATGAAGGGTTTGAATCCCGGTAGCCCGAAGCATTGCGGGATGGAAGTCGTCGGCGGGCGGCATCTGCCCGACGACTGGCAGGGAAATATCATCACCAATGACTTCCGCGGCCACCGTGTCTGCCGCTTTGTGTTGAGCGACGATGGCTCGGGCTATGCCTCGCGTGAACAAACCGAATTGATCAAGAGTACGCACGTCGCGTTCCGTCCGATTGACGTCAAGATGGGACCCGATGGAGCCATCTATATCGCCGACTGGTACAACCCCATCATTCAGCATGGTGAAGTCGACTTCCGCGATCCGCGGCGCGATTTGACCCGTGGCCGAATCTGGCGCGTCACGGCCAAGAACCGGCCGTTAGTTCCGAAGCCCAAGCTGGTCGAAGTCCCCACGAAGGAGTTGTTGGCCGCGTTGCATGCTCCCGAGCAATACACTCGACACCATGCCAAGCGACAGCTGAAAGAACGTGGCAGCGAAGTCCTGCCAGAATTGGCCGCATGGGTCAAGCAACTCGATCCGCAAGATCCGCAGTTCGAACACCTGCGATTGGAAGGTTTATGGTCGTATCAATCGCTGAATGTGGTTGAGCCTGACCTGTTGAGCGCGGTCCTGAATTCTCCTGACGCGAAGGCGCGTGCCGCTGCGGTGCGGATCGTCCCGCAATGGGGCAGCCGCTTGCAGAACCCCGTGGAACTGTTGGCCCGAAGTGTGGCCGATGAGAATCCTCGGGTGCGACTGGAAGCGATTCGCGCCCTGGCCGAGTTCCCAACAATCCAATCGATCGAACTGGCCATGTCGGCCCTCGATCGTCCGATGGATAAGAACATTGATTATGCCTTGTGGCTGACGGCTCGTGATCTGCAGCCGGTGTGGTTGCCCAAGCTGCAGGTGGGGGAACTCGATTTCGGCGGCAACGTACGTGTTGCAGGCCGCTGGTTCGCCGGCTGTGGTGAAGCCGTTGTTGGCTTCTCTAGAACAAGGTCAAATCCCCGCCGATCGTGAAGTTGGCATCTTGAAGTTGGTGTCCGCTTTGGGCGACGCCGACGACTTAACAAAACTGTTTAACATCGCCATTGCCAAGAAATCGGCGGCCCACCTGGCCTTGCTGGAATCGGCGGCTCGGCTGCGAAATCTCAAGCCGGCGGGTGATTTGGGGCAATTGGGAGCCCTGTTGGATGCACCCGAAGAACATGTCCGTGCCAGTGCCGCACGGTTGGCGGGTTTGTGGAAGGTGGAAGCCTTACGCGAAAAGCTCTTGAGCTTGCTGACCAGCCAGGACGAGACGCTGCCGAAGGAAATTCGTATCGCGGCCTCAGAAGGTTTAGTCGCCTTGGGCGGCGACGCCAGCAAGCAAACCTTCACCGGGTTTACCACGAAGGAACATCCGGCCGATCTCCGCCTCCACGCGTTGGCGGCATTGGCCGTACTGGATACCCCGGCTGCTGCGAAGCTGGCGTTTGACGTTCTGACTGAGACCGCTGGCGTGTCTGATCCGACCCCGTTGTTCAACGCGTTCCTCGACCAGAAGGGTGGGCCGGGATTGTTGGCCGCGGCACTCGAAGGGAAAGAACTGAAGTCTGACGTGGCCAAGCTGGGCATCCGAGCCATCCGTAATTCGATCCGCGAAGAACCGGCTCTGACCGAAGCGTTGTTGAAGGCTGGGAACATCAAGACCGGGGCTCAGACGTTGACTCCCGAAGAGATGCAACAATTGGTTGCCGATGTCTCCAAGCAAGGTGATGCCGCACGGGGTGAGGCGTTGTTCCGACGCCAGGACCTGAGCTGTTTCCGCTGCCATGCCATCGGTGGTGCCGGGGCTCAGACGGGGCCGGATCTGGTCAGCATCGGGGCCAGCGCCCAGATCGACTACATCGTTGATTCGCTGTTGAATCCCAACAAGCAGATTAAAGAAGGTTACCACTCGTTGATCGTTGTGAATGATCAAGGCAAGGTGTTTTCGGGAATCAAGGTCACGCAAACGGACCGCGATTTGATTCTGCGAAACGCGAACGGCGAAGAATTGCCGATTCCGTTGGATACGATCGAAGAGCAAGCGAACGGTGGATCATTGATGCCCGCGGGTTTGATTGACCCGTTGACTCGTGGTGAGCTGTTGGACTTGGTGCGGTTCTTGTCAGAGTTGGGTAAGGTCGGACCTTACTCCATCGGCAAGGCTCGGATCGTTCGCCGTTGGCAAGCCCTGAGCCCCGAACAGGCTCAAGTTGAAGCGTTGAAGACCAAGCCGGTCACTGAGTTGCCCCAGAATGCCGAACTGCCATGGGCTCCGGTCTACACAACGGTTGCGGGAACGTTGCCGCTGCAGGACCTCAAGCAGTTCTCTGCCGGTAAGGCAGCAGTGAGTCTGGTTCGTGCCGATCTGGACGTCACCACACCGGGGGCCGTTCAACTGCAGCTCAATTCTGCCGAGGGACTGCAACTATGGTTGGATGGTAAGCCAGTCACGGCTGCGACGTCGATCAAGTTGGATCTGACTGCCGGACCGCATCAGCTCGCGGTTGCCATTAACCGTGGCGTGCGGAAGCAATCGCTCAAGGTGGAGTTGCTGGATGTCGCCGGTTCGGCGGCTCAAGTGCAGATCTTGAACGGGAAGTAATGGCGAAGCAGAGTCGTTGATCGCTCCGCGATCAAAACGCGATCGCAGTAACGACGTGAGACCACCTGAAAAGGTGGTCTCACGAGCGAATCAACGATAAGTGTCCCGTAAAATCAGGTCCGCGAATGTTGTATCGACAACCCAGTAGCCTGCCTCAGAAAGTCAGGCTACGGAGCTGGAAAAAAACTACTTCGCGGCCAGCTTGGCCGCGATCTGGGTGATGTGTCGTCCTTGAGCTTTCCCAATGGCCAACTCATTCGCCGTGGGCTGCCGTTCGCCCCGCGGACCGGCGATGGTCGAGGCCCCGTAAGGGGTGCCGCCGGTGATTTCGCTGAGATTCGACAATTCTGGCACACTGTACGGGACGCCGCCGATCACCATGCCCATGTGGAAGAAGAACGTCGACATCCCCAGCAGTGTCGTCTCTTGTCCGCCGTGCTGAGTGCCTGTTGATGTGAAGGCACTGCCGATCTTGCCGACGAGGGCTCCTGTCGCAAACAGCCCGCCCGTCGCATCCTGAAAGGCTCGCATCTGAGCCGTCGGAGCCCCGTATCGCGTGGGGGAACCCAGGATAATGGCATCTGCTTCGGCGAGGCGTTTTGGGTCAGCAATGGGAATATGAGCGAATGCCTTTTTGGCGTCCGTCGCCCCCATCTTCTCGAGAACGTCTGCGGGCAGAGTCTCAGCCACCTGCAGCAACTCGACCTCGGCACCGGGAACTTCACGAGCTCCGGCGGCGATGGCTTCGGCTAAGTGGTAAATGTGGCCGTACAAGCTGTAGAAGACGATTTGAACTTTAACGCTCATCGTGATGATCCTTGATGGTTGTGCTCGTGGTCTGTGGGATGAGGGTGATTCTAACCCGGCGTGGAGGACAGAGCAAAAGGCCACGAACGGATTTGATAGCCGTTGTCTGCCATAGTCGTTGTTCGCTCCGCGAACTGAACGCGAACGGCATTTTCGGTAGGAACTCACATTCCATTTCGACACAGACCCCACCCCCTCACTGCGCTCGCGTTCAGTTCGCGGAGCGAACAACGACTATGGATCGGTAGACCTGGGCAGGGACTTCGTCATAATTTGTGTGGAGAGTTTCCATCGCGTCTCATGGCATGTTGCCCATCGCATCTGTTCTAAAAAAGACTCTCGGCACGCTGATGTTGATTGTTGAGCCGTCTCCCCGACCTCGTCCGGCTGCCAACGGGTGGCGAGAACTTGTGGTATGGCTCGTTGGTGCGGTGCTGATTCTGGGGGGCGTGGCCGCTTTCTGCTTCTGGCCGTCGACGGCACCGTCGTTGGCCGTTCGCTCAATTCCTAATCAGCGAGCGATCGTCGGCCAGGAACTCACGGTCCAACTGACACCGCAATGGAGTCGCCGGCCGAGCGGTCCGGTGGAATTTGTGATGCTCGCTGGACCGTCATCTGCGAGCATGCATCCTCGAACCGGTCGCTGGGAATGGACGCCGGACGAAGAGGCCGCCGGGCAGAGGTTTCCGGTCAAATTGGCGATTCGCGTTTCGGGCCCCCCTGCCCGGCAGACGGTTTGCGAATTCTCCGTCATCGTGCGCGAGAATCGCCCATCACCCCGCAATGCCCCGGTTGCTGGTCAGATCCACGAAAATGAACCAACGCCAACGGTCAGCGATCAGGTTCTGGACAACGGATTGCCTCCACGGGAACGGTTGATCGAAGAGCTGGTTCTGATGGGTGTCGATGTGACACCTCAGTCCGCTGAAGGACGCTATCTCATCGAAGGCGATGATGTCGTCATCCAGGAATTTGCTTCGCCCGCAGCCGCGCAAACTGCCGCCGCAACGATGACTGCGGCCAGCCTGGATCGTCTGTTTTCTGACGTGTCGCCGGCATCGCGCCCCCGGTTGTTTTGCCGCAGAGCGTTGCTGGTGATGCACTCGGGGAATTCAGAATATTTGATCGCGAGCTTGCAGGATGTTCTGGGGCCACCCCTGGTCGTGAATCGATCTTCGCCGGTGCCTGATAAGTCCCCTTCCCCCCCGCTTCTAACGCCTCCTGTGTCCGAGTTTTCAGACGGTTTCTCGAAGCTCTATCGTGCTGGAAAGTTGAGTGACCCGGCTCAATATTCCACGTTGCGTCGTCTGTCTGCGGCGCGGTTTGAACGTGAACATGCGACCGAGCTGGCGGCTGCCTTTCAAGGTTCAGGGGCCGATCTGGAACGATGGCTCGGACAACATGTCGAGTTGCGGGAAGAGCTCTACACGGCGTTTGAACCGACTGACGATGTGGTCGCCGCGCTAAAGATTATCGAGCGATTGCATGGCCGGTCATTCCAGCGACTGACGGCTGATTTCGAACTTGCCATCGCAACAGCGGTGACTTGGGATCGCGAGTCTGGCGTCTACGAATACCTTGTTGCACAACGCCGCAGTCATGCCACGGCCTCGCGCGAGAAGAACTGCGATGCCGTCGACAATTTTGACTACTACAGCGATCCAAACTTTCCCGGACGGGGGCGGATTCGGAAGCTGCCGTGGGAGTTCCTGATGCATGTGGTCAATCACCGCACGCCGCTGGATGAACGGCAGTGGGCGCAGCGGACGTATCACGAGTACCGGCGGCCGATTGGTCAATGTTATGACGATGTGGCCTATGACTATGGCATGATTAAATCGGGCGAGACGACCTCCAACCTGGCCGGGCGAACTTACTCGCTGGCTAATCTAAAAGAGCGTGGCGGCGTCTGTGCGATGCAGGCAGATTTTGCTTCCCGCGTGGCAAAATGCCAGGGAATTCCCGCGGCCTATGTAGAAGGATTTGCCCGCACTGGGGCTCATCATGCCTGGGTGATGTGGACCGATCTGCAGTCGGCCAGCACAATCGGACTGGCCTTTTCGCTGGAATCTCACGGAAGATTTTTCATTGATCGTTACTATGTTGGCCAATTGCTGGAGCCACAATCCGGGCGAATGATTACTGACCGGGAGCTCGAACTCCGGCTGCAGGGAGTGGGCCTGAATCCGCAAGCGTATCGCCAGGCTAAACTGATTTTGCGAGCCTGGCCCGAGTTGAAGTCGCAGCTGCAACTGACCGTTCCGCAACAGTTGGATGTGCTCGAAGCGGTGATCGGGTTAAGTCCCGGCAATCAGGCGGTCTGGCAAGCGGTGGCCCAGCTGGCACGTTCCGAGCCAGGCTTATCGGATCTCAAGCCGCGAATGGATGGACTACGTGACCGTTGCTTGAAAACCTTCACGAACTGTCCCGACTTCGTCTGCCAGATCGTCGACGACCTGCTGGCGTACGAACCCGAATTGTCACGCCGGCTGCCAGCCTATGATCGCTTGTTGCAACTCTGGGCGAGCACGGGGCGTCCTGATCTGACGTGCCGTTTGAGATTGCAGCTCACCAATCAGTTGGTGGCCGACAAGCAGTATCAGGCCGCCTTGGGAGGGTTGGCACAAACGGTGAAAAAATTCCCTGATGAGGGGCGCTACATTCCGCAGTTGCTCGACAAGTACGAGGCTGTGGCGAAGCAAGTGGACGATGGGTCGGCGAAAGTTTTGAAGCTGTATCAGGAACTGATGCCCCTGATTCCTCGCCGCCGACAGAACCAGACCAGCCAATTTTATCTGGAAATGCTGAACCGCGCCAGTCGGCGATTTGAACAGGCGGGTGAAGTGAAAGCGGCGAAAGCCTACGCCGATCAAGCCAAGAAGTTGCAGGGGAAATGAATGCTGTTTTCAGCAAGCTGGCATCCATCCGTAGCCTGACTCTCTGAGTCGGGTTCTTTTTCCTACGAAGAACACCCGACTCGGAGAGTCAGGCTACGGAGGTGCCAAGTCATTCCGAATTACTTTGCGTTCGCGGTCACTCCGGGCCAGTCATCGGTCCGGAAGGGTGTCACCGGCAAGCCCTCTTTGTTGTAGAGATTGCAGACGGGGTTGTCGGCCCAGCCGTAACGCACGGCGGCGGGGTCAGCCACAGCGTCGCTCCAGACTTCGATCTTGTCGTTGCCGACCAGCTTGGCCTTGGCCCAGACAAATTTCTTGTCGGCCCCGGCAATGGCGAACCCGACCGGTTCGCGGACGTCGAACGGCTGCAGACCACCACCGACGTGATCCAGCGTCACGGTGATCTTGTTGCCTTCTTTGGCCATCGATTTGTAGAGCGGGCTGCGGTGCACGATGGGCAACTTATAGATATCCGCCAGGGCCCAGCGAGCGAGTCGCTTGGCGACATCCTGCTTGTTCCGCGGATGAATGTCTTTGCCTTCGCCCAGGTCGATAATGACGGCTTCACCCGTGTGCGGCAGTTTGGTCATGGTCAGTGTCTGAGCTTCCCGCAGCTCGGCCCAGGCACTCGGTACGGGCTCGGCTTGTTCGGCTTGGAAGTCGGCCAATTGAACCCAGTAGAAGGGGAAGTCACCCTGTTGCCATTCGTCGCGCCAGCTCTGGATCATCAAGGGGAACAAGTCGCGATACTGATAGGCGCGCCCAGCGTTGGATTCACCCTGATACCAAATGGCTCCGCGGATGCCGTAACCGATTGTGGGTTTCAATACCCCGTTGTAGATATTCGCCGGACGGGCATTTCCCGTCATGCGTGCTTCCGGATTTTGTGGTGCCGTCGGAGCGGGTTGCCCCTTCTCTTTTGCCTCTTTGGCGGCGATTTCCCACGCAGCGCGTTTGGCTTTGTAGTCTTCCAAAGCCTTGGGCAGATTCTCTTCTTCCGCCTTCCAACGGGCCAGCAATTCTTCGTATTTGCCATCTTTCGTTAAGACATCACGATTGACCCAGGCTTCGCAGGCCGAGCCACCCCAGGCATTGTTGATCAGACCGACGGGGACATCGAGAGTCTGGTGCAGCTGCCGACCAAAGAAGTAGCCGACGGCTGAAAAGCCATTGACGGTGTCGGGGGTGCAGGTGGTCCATGCTCCTTTGAAATTGTTCTGGGCTCCTTTAAAATCGCTTTGAGCCACTTTGAAATCGTTTTGGGGTTCTTGGGTACCGACGTTCGGCACTGTGATCAAACGCAGCTTGGGGAACTTGGCTGTCAGCCGTTCCAGATCAGGATCATTGGCCCGATTGACCGACCATTGCATGTTCGACTGACCCGAACAAATCCAGACTTCACCCACGAGAACGTCTTCAAACGTGAGCGTATTCTTGCCTTGAACTGTCAGCGTATACGGACCACCGACAGCCAGCGGTTCGAGTTCCACTTGCCAGCGACCATGCTCACCGGGCTTTGCGGTCAACTTCTGTTTGTCGATGGAGACAGTCACTTCTTCATCTGCATCCGCCCAGCCCCAGACGTGGTTCTTCTGTCCCTGCTGCAGCACCATATGCGATCCAAAGATCGCTGGTGTTTTGACGTCTGCCAGGGCGAAGCTGCTGCTCAGCGCGGTGAGCGCCAGACAGCTCAACGTCGACACGATCCACCGCGGTCCATTCATGCGTCTCATGCAAAGACTCCCCTCGTCGATTGAAGAATTCCAGTTGTGTTTCGACTCAGACTCGGTACACGAATGTACGAAATTGGATGCGAGTAGTACACCGTGGTGCATCGTAACGGGTTCGAATTCGGCGACCGCCGGGGCGACAATTTCCTCGGCCTTCGCGGCCGCGGTGTCGTGACCGGCGCGCTTGAACTTGGCTTCGCCCGGCGTGTCCGGGACGTTGGTCTCGATCGGGACGTCGGCCACGTCGGCCGGCGGTGCGACCGGAACG
>JAZKFE010000261.1:23761-33355 GCA_040386595.1 Planctomycetota bacterium
AAGCAGCCGCCGGCAAAGCCTGCTGACAAATAGAGCCCTCTGTTCTATGATCGCCCTGCTCCTGCAGCGTGTTTGTTCCTTCGGCCTAGTTTTGATGATCGCGCCTCGTGCCTGACTTACCACCTGATGTTTCGCCGGAATCTTCGTATGGCTGGCAGATCCTCTGTGAGGATGGTCCGGTCCTGGCGATCAATAAGCCTTCGGGGCTGCTCACACTGGGGTCTCACGATCCGGCCGTCCCGACGTTGGAACGGCAAGTCCGTAGTTATCTCAAGGAAAAATTTCAGAAGCCGGGGAACGTGTATCTGGGAATTCCGCACCGCCTGGACCGGCCGGTCTCGGGGGTGATCCTGTTCGCGAAGAACTCGAAGGCGGCGGGACGGTTGGCCGAGCAATTTCGAGATCGACAGGTGCGGAAGATCTACTGGGGGATCGTCGAGCATGAGCCACAGGAGCCGGAAGGGCGCCTGAGTGACTGGCTGCTGAAGGAGCCCGAAAAAGCCCATGTGAATGTCGTAGAGCCGGAAACTCCAGGAGCTCGGCAGGCGGTCTTGCACTATCGTTCTCTGGGCCAGACTCCGCTGGGGACGTTGTTAGAGATTCAGCTGGAAACGGGTCGCATGCATCAGATCCGGGTGCAGTTGGCCTCGCGCGGCTGGCATATCCTGGGTGATGTGCAATATGGGGCCACGCGACTGTTGATGGACCCCGCCCCGGCAGACCCGACACTCAACCCGATTGCTTTGCACGCGCGCGAGATCACATTCCTGCATCCGGTGCGTTATGACTCCGTGACGGTCACTGCTCCGCTGCCCGACAATTGGGGTTCGTTGCAATTGCCGGAAGAACCGCCGACGCTTCCGGAGCCTCATTTTCCCAATGACTTGAATCCCGACGAAGCTCAATTTCTCTAAGTTTTTTTGGCAAAACTATTCCACCCCATGGCCTCCTATGGCTTGGATGAGAAACGGCGCGACCAAATAAAAAAGACCAGCGGCGAAGAGTCGTCGCTGGTCCCATCTGGATGGCGGGGGCTCCCGGGGAGTCCTTCACCGCATGCACGGTCGGGATTGGCTCTGCTCGGCAACAGGGCTGCGGAGCACGGACAATCTTTAATGTGCCAGGCGGACTCGTCCACCCTTAATGATGTCTTGGAAGATCTGCGTTAAGGTCGCCTCATAGCTAGCCGGGTTCCCGGTGCCACGAGGAGCCTGATTGTTCTTGGCCGTCCCATTCAGTCGGGCGGCACGATCGAGGAAATCATAATCGGCACCTAAGCCCGTTCCGATCGGAAAGATCTGGGCCGTGTTCTTGGACTGAGCGGACTGCATCAACACCGAGTTATACGGCAGGTTGCCAGACGTGCTGGAGTAGTAGTTCGTACTGGGGTTGGCGCTGATGTAGTTGCTCACCGTCGAGTTGCTGGATGAGTTGATGTTCGGAACACCGTCGGTCAACAGGATGATGACTTTGTTGGTATAAGTTCTTCCCGCTCCCCCTTGGGCCACGGTCTTCAAGTGGTTCCGGGCCATAATGATGCCGTTTTCGGTCGCCGTCGATGATCCGATGTCGGCCACAATCTGCAGATTGGCGGCCTTCTGCATCGTCGTACGATAGTCCTTCGTCAGGGCCTGCTGCAGAATCGGGGCATGGTAGGAGTCAATGGCATCAAACGTGACAATGGAGACGAAATCTGACCAGTCGGGAGCCAATGCCTGATTCTGGTCTTCGACGACCTTCAAGGCGGCGATAACCGCGCGACGCACGGCATGCATGGGTTGTTCGCGGGGCGGGAATGAGAAGTTACCGGCTGCGGTGTTCTCTGTCACCTTGCGACACCAGGCGGTGTTCGCCATCGAGATTTCCGTCTTAGTCAGCGACGTTGCGGAGTTCGTCGAGTTATCAACGGTGGGAGTTCGCTCACGGCCGAAGTCCATCAGAAACTGCACGTAGGTGCGATAACCGATCATATTCTGGTACTTGTCAGGCAATGTACTGGCAGTGTTCGGGTAGTTTGCAGTATTGGGATTGTTCAGCCCGGTGATCCGGTCTGAATCTTGGCTGGGGGGATAGGCCGTGCCGCTTTTGGAGTAGGGATAAATCACATAATCGAGGTACGTGGTCCAATAGGCGCGCGATGTCGAATCGGTCGATGACGGGGTCGGGCGGGCATTGGGGATCAATCGTTTAATCTGATTTTCGATGATCCAGTTGTAAGTTTTCGTCTTCCGGGTGGCCGCCGAATCCGATGACGAGATGCGATAGGTGGTGGCGATTGAAGTCTTGGTGAGTGGGCCACCATCGATCTGCATGTTGTAGTAGGACGCAGAACTGTTCGCGACACTGAGCGTTTGCCCGATGGACTCCGAGGTCCCCGGATAGGTCCCGAACCCCAAATCGGAATAGAGGTTGTTCATCAAGGTGGTACCGACATTGCCATACCCTTGTCCGGCGTAGGCGGCGTCGATAGTTTCGGTGGCCCAAGCGGGTTCGGTGTCGTCATTCATCGAACCTGACAGGTCGATACAGAAGACGATGTCGCGGGGGTTGATAATCGCGATCGCTTTGGCTGATGAATTGAACGTGCGAGTCCCGATGACCGGGGCAAAGAACAACGGCTTGTTGGTGACTCGAGTTGTCACGCGTACCGAATTCGCCGCGGTCTCATTGACCGTAAAGGCGTGGGTTCCTAAGTCGTAAACACCCAGTTCGATATCGGAATCTGTGATGGAGATCGCTTGCTTGCCTAAAAAGTTGCGAGAAGCGATATCGCGAGCGGCCGAGCGAACGGTCGCCGCACCGTCCCGCATGCGCATGGCACCCGCTAATGCGGAGGCATCCGCCGCATTTTGCAGTTGGTCAACCGTGAGCGCCATGTAACCGACATCGATCGCGAAGGCGGCAAAGCCAAAGATGACCACCATCATTATGGCAGCATAGACGACGATAACGCCTTTTCGGCCTCGTTGTCGCGGCATCACGGAACGCATAGAGTCGACCTTCCAAAGTGGGTATTTCAGTGCAGTCGCTGGCCCTGCTGATTGGCAACCATTCATCGCGTCATCCGCGAATGGTGCCGGCATCACTCGCCGTTGACTCTGCCCCGTGCTGGAAACCTAGGTCGAGTCAAACAGAAGTCAAATTGCCAACCGGATTCCCCAACTGGCACCGAAGAAAGTCGGTGGACTGTTTTTAATGTGCGGATTGCATTGAATGTATTGAGTTTTCTGAATGGGTTGATTTTTTGCTTGCGGCGGAGTGGGCCGAAAGCAATGACAAGTTGTCGGAAGACGTTTTGTTTGCGGCGCAGGTTCAGACTGTGGGTGATTCCCTCTCCGCATGAGAACACGAGTCCGCCGAATTCACAGCAATAGATGCCTGTCCTTTAGCTCTGATTTGTCTTTGTAACTCTCGCTCGGAACTCTCTTTTCCTCTTTGCCGAATTCGGGTTGTGAGAGCGTCGTCAGGCACAGCCTGACCTACAGGTCAGGACAACAGATGCCTGTCCTTTAATTGATTTTGCGGGGCGGGAGGTTCAAGAAAATGTGCTGGCTGGCGAAGAACAGTTCGCGGTGAGGGCCTGAAGACTGAAATGCTGAATTCCCCCGGATGACGCCGTTCACTGAGGGGCGACCAGACCTTTTGCTGGACGACAGTGGCACTTCCGCTTGCGGCGTTTGGGGGGGACACCTACAATTTGCCAGTTGGCCAACTATCCTATGTCCAGTGAACCAACAGACTTGGCTTCAATCCGGATCAGCGTCCCGACAGAACTTGTCGTCGGATGCCCGAAATCATTGCGCATTGACTGTTTATGACCGATTCCGCAGGCATCCACCGCATTGCAGTCCTGGGATCAACTGGTTCCATCGGCACAAATTGCCTGGAAGTCCTGGGGGGGATGCGCGATCAGACGCGCGTGGCGGGCCTCACGGCACATCGTCGCTGGCAAGATTTGCAACGACAGGCCGAGCTCTTTCAGCCGCGCCGAGTGGTCATCAGTGATGCCTCGTTGAAAGACGAGATTCCACGTTCTGCGTTCTCGGCAAAAACGGAGCTGGTGTTTGGCGCGGAAGCCATTGAAGCCTTGGCTGCGGACGATGAGACCGATGTCGTCGTCGCCGGAATTGTCGGCGCGGCAGGACTCCGGGGGACTTGGGCCGCGGTCGAAGCGGGCAAACGAGTCTGTTTGGCGAACAAGGAAACCCTAGTCGTGGCCGGGCCACTGGTCATGGATCTGGCTCGTCAACGCGGGGCCACTCTCATTCCCGTTGACAGCGAACACAGCGCCGTCTTTCAAGCTCTGCAGTCAGGACGCCGGAACGAGGTCAAGCGGGTCGTTCTGACCGCCAGCGGCGGACCATTTCGAACGTGGGATGCCTCGCGGTTGAAATCGGTGACGCGGGATGAGGCTCTGGCCCACCCCATCTGGAACATGGGGCCCAAAATTACGATTGATTCGGCGACCTTGATGAATAAGGCGCTCGAGGTCATTGAGGCCCGTTGGCTGTTCGATCTGGATGCTGATCAAATCGAGGTGGTGGTCCATCCCCAATCGATCGTGCATTCATTCGTCGAATTTGTCGATGGCTCGGTCATCGCCCAACTGTCCCCGCCGGACATGAAGCTGCCCATCCAATACGCTTTAACGTATCCAGAACGCACAGCGGGCATTGCGCCCAAGCTGGATTGGAAAACGGCCTTCCACCTGGATTTCTCGCCCCCTGACGTCGATCGTTTTCCGGCCCTGTTGCTGGGGTTCGAAGTGGCACGTCGTGGGGGGACCTGTGGGGCCGTCTTGAATGCCGCCAATGAAGTCGCCGTCGAGCGCTTCCTGGCGGGTGAACTAGCCTTTTGTGACATTCCCCGCGCCTGCCGCGCGGTGCTTGACTCTCATCATTTTGACCCGAATCCCACTCTGTCAGAGCTGTTCCGACAAGATGCCTGGGCCCGGGAGGAGACGCGTCAGTGGAGCTCTTAGCAGCGAGTTTTTCTCTCTCGAGCCTCCCCAGCATGATCTATACCGCGCTGGGTTTGGGGTTCGTGATTTTCGTCCATGAATTGGGGCACTTTGCCGTCGCCAAGTGGTGCGGTGTGCGCGTCGAACGCTTCAGCATCGGCTTCGGTCCCGTCATCCTTAGCTTCATGAAGGGGGAGACGGAATACGCCCTCTCGATCATCCCGTTCGGCGGCTATGTGAAGATGCTGGGCCAGGACGATATTGATCCCAATCAGATGGCCAGCGAGCAAGTCGCCCGCGATCCGCGGTCGTATACGGCGAAAACCGTGCTGCAACGCATGGCGATCATTTCGGCGGGTGTGATCATGAATTTGATCACAGGCACCATGATGTTCTGTGCCGCATTCATGATGGGACTCGATTCTGTCCCGTCGACGATCGGTGCTGTGAGCCCCGGTTCGCCCGCCTGGGTCGCGGGAATCCAGCCCGGCGATAACATCTACAATATTGACGGCTACCGCATCGTGACGTTCAGCGACATCATGCGGCGCGTCACTTTGTCTTGGGAAAAAGTCGATCTACGCGGTAAGCACCACGATGGGACCGACTACCACGAGATCATCATTCCGTTCAAATCGAAGGACGACAATCGCAGCACGATCGGCGTGGCGAAGGCCAATTCGCTGAAGCTGGTCTCGTCGCCGAATGACTTGGTGCAGCACGTCTTCGCCGGGACCGCGGCCGCGAAGGCCACGCCCGAGTTCTTGCCGGGTGACGTTGTTAAGCAGGTGAACGACAAGCCGGTGAAGGATCACTTCGAGTTCCGCCAAGTTCTCTTGGAAAAGACCGGAGAGCCGGTCGAAGTTGTGGTCGAGCGAGCTTCCAAGGAAGCTGGCAAGAAGGAAGAAGTCAAAATCAAAGTTGAACCCAATCCCATCTACACGTTGGGCTTGCGGATGGATATCGGTCAAGTCGCGGCGATCCGGAAGGGATCACCGGCTGACGGTAAATTGCTGAAGGGTGACAAGATCACCATTCTCGAGACGGCCAACGGCCAGGAACAAGCGATTGGCCGCGATCTGGATCCGTTGCAGTTGCCCAAGGTATTGGGCGAATTGCACGGCCAACCGGTGATTCTGCACGTCAAACGCGAACGCCCTGCTGCAGATCCCGTCACGGAGAAGATCACGCTGGTTCCGGAAAACCGTCCGGGGTGGAGTGAATTCCCCTTCGACGATGACGCTGCCATGTCGATCCCGTCGATTGGCATCACCTGCTATGTGCTCCATTCCGTGATCAGTGTGGATCCCAACAGCCCGGCGGATGGCGTCGTCAAACCCAAGGATCAGATTAAGAAAGCCGAGTTGATTCTGCCTGAGGGTGTGAAGAGCGACGCCTACGGGGATAAGCCGGTTGAGCTCGATTTTGATAGCGGCAAACGCAGCTGGCCGTACCTGTTCTGGACGATGCAGCAATGCCCGTTGCGGAAGGTCAAGCTGACCGTGGCCTCACAAGGCAGTCCGCGGACGGTGGTGCTGGATCCGGCTCCGGTTAAGGACTGGTACACGGTAGAACGCGGGATTCACTTTGAAGCCCTGGTCGATTTCCATCGCGACACCAATCTGACCGTGGCCGCCGGCCGCGCCATTGCCGAGACTCGCAACTTCATGGGCGAAATCTACCTGATCCTCTACAACCTGGCGACCGGCCGGTTGTCGGTCACGCAGATGCATGGACCGATCGGTATTGTGAACGCGGCCGTGCAGATTTCCGATCAGGGATTTGCTCCGCTGCTGTTCTTCCTCGCCTATTTGAGCATCAACCTGGCCGTGTTGAACTTCCTGCCAATTCCGGTTCTGGACGGTGGACATATGGCCTTCTTGTTGTATGAAGGCATTCGTGGCAAACCGCCCAGTGAGCGAATTCTGATCATCCTGACGTGGGTCGGTCTGGCAATGATCGGCTCGCTGATGGTGACGGTGCTGGGCCTGGATATTCTGCGAGCCTTCGGCTTCCGCAAGTAGCTTGCCTTAAGTGCGATAACCTCTCAAACGCCCCCACCGAGTTCATCTCAGTGGGGGCGTTTTTTTATGTCTGGCGAGAGCGCCTTAACTTAAAGTTTTCGTCAATGCATCAAAGATGCTGGTCGTGAAGAATGCGATTGGCTTGTGAATTCGGGTTCGCAAACAACTTCCCTGAAAGGGAAGGACACCATAGCCCAGGGGCGCTCGGTATGCCGAGCGCACCCTGGGTTTCGGGCTCCACAAGCTCCCAACCCTGTAAGGGTTGTACTTGCTGAATTGCTCGCGATAAGTATGAACCCCTTCAGGGTTCTTTCTCATTTTTTGATTGTGTACCCAGGGTGCGCCGCGAGTACTCGGCGACCCTGGGCTATGTTGTGTATCCCCTTCGGGGAACAGAGATTTTCGAAGCCCGCCAACTGGAAACTAGACAATAATTCTTTGTCCTCTCCACGAATACGTCTCGTCAAACCGCTCTAACCCGAATTCTTAAATCTGGGCTCTCCAATCATCTCAGACGCAAACACTAAGTTAATCCACTACACCCAACTCCCCAGCCTTATATTTCTGCATTGATAAGGCACCACGAGGGCGTTGTGTGCAATTGACCACAGTGCTCGGCGCGGTAGAAAAATGGTGCTACACTGGTTTATCGGTGACTTCTTGCACTTCTGTCCGTTCGGGTGTCAATATGATGACCGCTCCCACATCGGCGGAACGACGGCCATTTCGCTGGGGTTGGTTGTTGGCCGGATTCCTGTGCTTGGCCGTCGTGACAGTCGGAATCCTGCTCGCCTACCCCGCCTTTCGTCAGCGGCAACTGCTCAACTATTTGCGAGCACGCGGATTCGATATTACACCGTGCGATGTTGGGCCAGATTGGCGAGAAGCCTGGTTCAATCAACCGTGGGTGCCAGCGGAGTGGCGGCGGGGACGCTACCAAGAGCTCACAATTCGCAAATTCTCGGTTGGCGTTACTCGCGAAGACTTCGCAGCGCTGACCGAACTTGCGGCGGGTGAAATTACAACGCTCAGTTCGCCACCCCGGTGCTGGCTCGCCTTGAACCTGCGGAATACCACTGAATGGCAGTTGTCTAGCCTGCAACCTCGGATTCAATATTTAACTCTCTCGGGACCGGTACTCACCGATCAGAATTTGATTGCTCTCAAGCGAACACCGTTTCTCACGGAACTAAACTTGTATAGCGATCAGATCGGGGACGACGGCCTGAGTCACCTGGTGGCGTTAAAAGATCTGGTGCGAGTTAACATAAATGGCCGGCGAATTACGGACGCAGGTTTAGCGCATCTGAGTGGTTTGAAAAAGATCCGGTATCTGGGTTTATCCGGCACGCAGATCACCGATGCTGGCCTGATCTATCTTTCCGGTCTGGAAAAATTACAGCATCTCGATCTGTCGGGGGCTCAGATTACCGGCAGTGGACTGAGCCAGCTGACCAGGCTGAACTATCTGCGGACGATCATTCTGAATAAGAATCCGCTGCAAGATTCGGGTTTGAAATCGCTGCAGTTGTTGCGCAATCTCAACCGGCTGGATCTGCGTGATACTCCTATTAGCGACATCGGATTGCCGATTTTGGCGGAGTTCAAACAGCTGTTGACGTTGGATTTGACCGGAACTCAGATCACAAATGCCGGCATTCCCGACCGAAACAGCCTCCCGCCACAGTTATTTGAATTGAAGGTCAAGCGGACGCAGATTACGCCGGAGCACATTCAACGCTTGCTGGAATCAAATCAAATTCAGCATCACTCACCATTGAGGATCGATAGCCTACAATTGTGGAACAAGCGTTGATTTAGTAGTCTCGCTCGAGAAACTCCTTGAGCACCACGGCACTATTGTGTTCTTCATCTTTGGCGGCATAGACGAAGGTTACTGAGTTGTTATTGCAGAGGTCTTTAATGAGAGTCAGGGCATTGCCCTGGTCCTTTAAGGCGGCTCGATAACGTGTTCGAAATTCCGGCCAGCGAGTCACGTCATGGTTGTACCATTTACGGAGTTCTGTGCTGGGAGCAATCTCTTTCAGCCACATACTAATCTTGGCTTGTTCCTTGGTTACGCCACGTGGCCAGAGGCGTTCCACAAGGATCCGTAGTCCATCCTCCGGAGACGGCTCCTCATAGGCGCGTTTGAGCTTTATCATCGACTTCGCTCCAATTCTGAAATCGTGACGGGTCGGAGCTAGTGAGAGCAAGTTCGCGGCAAATCATTCTTCAGAGAAGAACGTGATTAAAACGTTCATTTTTTGGGGGCATTCGTCGGTGTTTTAGAACTATTCTTTAAATCAAACGGCTTGCCTTTGAGTTCTTCGAACTTCAGCTTTTGAGACTCTGACACGATACTGTCAACCGTTGTCTGCCACTTGACTATAACTGGATCGAGTTGTTTCATCACTTCTTCTTTGGCGGCTCCCAACTTGTTCGCCGAACTGAAGATCTCTTCCTGTTTGGCGTCGCACTCATTCTTCGCAGCAACCAGCTTTTCCTGTTGGTCCGCGCTGAGATCCAGTACTTTGGCAACTTCAGATTCGGTCAGTACGGTGGACCCCATTGTCTAGACCAGAAAACGGTTTTTATTAGAGAGACTGG
>JAZKFE010000262.1:0-1926 GCA_040386595.1 Planctomycetota bacterium
GACGGGCAGGAATGCCTTAGGATTACCCTACTTTTTAGTCGCAAAAATCCCTGAGAAATCAGCATTTTTTAACGTCAGCTGTAGGACCGACTTTCGATTTTGGGCTTACTGGTCCTACAGAATTTAAAAAACTCCTGAGTTTCCAAGCATTGATAGTTTAAAAAGGTGTCCAAAGTAGGGTAATCCCAAGGCAGGAATGCCCATCCTACTTTGTTCGTGCGAACTTGATTCACAGAACCCTACTACGTGGGGACGAAGCAGGGTCAAAGAACGCCGACACCCGGCTTCTCAGCGAGAAACCGGGTGTCGAGATAGGGGACTGTCAATTCATTCGAATCATGCCACGTCACGCTCTCCTTAGCGATTCGCAGTGGCCAGTCTTAGCAATAATACCAGGAGGCTTAGCGATGATAGCCGAGGTCGCGAACGACTTCTAATACTTCACTCCAAGTGGGGAACATGCGGCCGCTGCGACGTTTGTATTCGTCCATGGCCTTCATGAATTCGACTTCGTCACCCGTGTAATCGCGTTCGCACGTCGTGGGATCAATCTGTCGGCGACGTTCGACCTTGACGCGTCGTTCTCCGACCTGTCGCACTTCCGCCACAAACTCGGGCTTGGCTTCCGGCTTGCGACGCTCACTGACCGATCGTCGCTCTTTGCTGCGCTGTTCTACTACCGCGGTTGATTCCATGCTCTCAATCGCCTTCATCTGAGTTGACCCTTTGCTTCCAACACCATCGCTCGACCTTGTCGGCGAACACTTCACCCCGCTTGTTAAGCAGGACGCTACTGCCCCAACTCTAGCCCGAGTTTGGGGAGTTGGCCGGAAACGCGGATGAGAAAAGATGAGCAATCCGCAGAGGATTTCAGTATTTGGCGAACAATCCCGATTACGGACTTTTTTCGAATGCACCGACTTTACCGACAAGGGCAGCGAGTGCCGAAAATGCGGCGCTGTGGTCCATTGTAAACGTTAAAGTCTCACAACCACTTGCATCAGTACCCATTGATTTCACTCAAGAATTAATCAAGCACACGACATGAACGCGTGCCTGAACAAGAATGCGAAGCGACACACCCATCGCATTCCTGAAAAATCGAGCGGCAAATTGGGTTTGAAAATAGTCCGAAGATTCCGGTTATGCGGGGCCGTGACACGATCCAGTCGCAGCCCGAGAGAGAAACACCGTGAAGGTTTTTTGAACGTAGCCTTTCCAGGAATCTGGAATTGGTGGTGCTTTGAATCGCTGAGAGGTGGCGGCGAGGGGACGGGAACAGTTGATTTAGGCGAGCCCTGCGGCGTCGGCCCGGGATTCTGCGTGACGTAGCCTGACTCTCTGAGTCGGGTTCTTTTTCCTACGAAGAGGACCCGACTCGGAGAGTCAGGCTACGGATGAGCGGTCCCCCCCGCGAGAACAATGCTTCCGGCTCATTCCTCGCTGGGAGGAGGCAGCCGTGGCGGGTCGGGCTTGATCCAACGAAAGCTGGTATCCGGATCGCTCGTCGGCATCTCCTGCGAGGCCACCACCGAGACTTTCCGCATCAAAATGAAGACCACCACAATGACCAATAAACAGAGCACCGCCACCCCGAACAGGGCAACACTCGCTAGCAAGCTGAATATCGACCAGGCATTCCGTTGTACGAAAATGGACAACGGAATCAGAATGAGCAGCACGCTGAGACGCTGCAACCACAGTCGTCGATGGCTATAGGGACTGAAACTCGTCCACCCGAGCCGGGTCGCGACGAATGAACCAGGGATAGCCAACACCGGGTACAGCGCCAGAAAGGCCAACTTACCCAGCGTCAGAACCAGAGGAGCCAGGATGATCGCAGCCAGCCCATAGAGCACGGCCCACAGAAACCCACCTCGCTCCCAGCCAGTTGACGCGGCACCGATAATGGCCGCGCAGAACGCC
>JAZKFE010000262.1:1936-13882 GCA_040386595.1 Planctomycetota bacterium
AATCGATCTCGAGGCTGGTTCAAACCCGACATCGAGGAAACAAATACCACTCTAGCCATCAGTACTCCGCATCAATCCATCTGAAACTGAGAACGCCCACACACGAATTCAGAAGAAGAAGAAGAAGAAGAAGAAGAAGTTGCACCACGGAGACACGGAGTTCACTGAGAGCAGGAAGGAACGCTGCACGGGTAACGAATTCAGGAAGAGTTTTTTAGCCACGGATTTACACGGAAAAACACGGATTGGGTCAGCGCTTGTTGATATTTTCGAGTAACGCTGAGTCTGCCCTCAATTCTTATTCTTGTAGAGACATGTCGACGCGGCTTTCTGATGTCTTATTCCGTGTTCAATCCGTGTTTTTCCGTGGCTAAAAACTCTTCATTCAATCACCATAGCCAAAAATACTCTTTCAAATCTCAGTGAACTCCGTGTCTCCGTGGTGCAACTTCTTCTGAATTGCGATACATCAAGAAGACACCGAAGGACAGGCATCACTTCTTCTTGGCTTTGTCGGCCTCTTCCATCTTCGCCAGCCAGCGCTTCGGGTCATCGTTGAAGGCGGCCTGGCACCCCGAGCAGCAGACCCAGTAGGTCCGGCCATTATAACTGACGGTCGATGTTCCCAAGCCGCCGGAAATAATGCACTTCTTCTCGCCGTAGTCTTCGTCGCTCGCGGCAAATGAGGTCCCCATTCGCTGCGTGCCGATCGTGTCTGCCAACTGGAACTGGCCGCTGCCACGTTTGCGTGAGAATTGCACCAGATAGCGATTGTTTTCTTGCTGGTCTAAAGCCACCTTCCAGGCTTCCCCGGCTTGCGGTTCGGCTTCGGTCAGTACGAGCTTGTAGCTCCGCTGGGGCTTGTTGTCATCGCCGGTAAATTCCTCCGGGTCACGTTCAAATTTCCCCTGCAACACGTGCTGGACACCTTCCGGATTCTTCACTTGGAACTGGAAGAGTTGCTGTTGCGGCAGGTACGTCAAACGCCCTTCGCGGATGTAGGGGCTTTTATCCGATTTCACGATCAATGCCGGCTGAGCTCGATCGGTCCGGAAGTCCCAGATCCATTCCAGCTCTTCCATCACGCTGAACCCTTTGAACTTCTGATTCGTAGTACCGCGCCATTTGCCCAGCATGATCTGCAACGGCTGCAAGGCGTGCACGACTGATTCCATTTGCTCGGCTTCAGTCCCCGCGGCTGTCTTAGTACCGGCACCCCCATTCCCAGTCTCTGTTCCGAGCGTCACGGCTTCAAATTTTGGCTTGGACTTTTCTTCCATAGCTTCAACAGTTGGTTCCGGCGACTCGATGGCCGGCGCCGCGTCTACATTCTTGCTGGCAGTGCCGACCGCAACCGGTTTCAGCGGTTCGCTGGCCGCTCCACATCCGAGGGCGCACAGGGGCAGCACCAGAAGGGACGCGAAGAGAAAACAACGGCGTGGCAGAGAATCAAAAAATGGCATGATGCGGACTTCACCTGATTCGTTATTTCGAGAGTGCTCTCTCCAAATTATTACGGACCGTCAGCATATCACAACACGCAAGCCCGACGAAAGCAGAACTGAACAGGAACTGGAATCATGCCTCGCGCGAGAAATAGCAGACCGACAGTGCAGAGCAGGGCTCAATCTTGATAATATTTGAAGTCCCGGTCGTCTTCAAAAAAAGTTGCCCTTGGTGCACGCTGACGATCGGTCACCGGCAATTCCAATCGCCCTCTAAGATTGAAAAGGATGTCGTCATGTCAGGTCTCCGTGGGGAATTGATGACTCGCCCTCAAACACGAATTCTGTCCGGGGTGCTGGTCGCCATCGGCATGCTGTGGATGGCTCAGGCCGTACCGGCGATCGATGTCTTTGACCGCCACGGCTCGGCCGTTCTGAAACAAGTTGTCGAAGCGGGAACGGCTCAAACGGAGTCCACGCAGGCCCAAGCCAGCAAGCTGAAACCGCTCGCTCGCGATGTGGAGAGCACCTGCTTTATCGTGGAGACCAACGGGGGCAATCTGGCGAAAGTCCTGGTGAGTTGGGGCTTTCGCAAACAGCCTCAAGCCGAGAAGCCGACCCCGGTGTTGATGCTGGATCGTTTTGTGACCTATGAGCAGGGACGGGGCGATACGTCGATCGCGAATGGCGTCAACGTCATGGTCTTCCCCGGATTCCAGTTTGACTTCGATCTGGGACAAATTGTTCCCGCAGGCTTTGGGGCCGACATCGAACTCACCGACAAAGGGGTGATTCGGTGCCTGGACTCGGTGAAACTGTATCCGGTCAGCGGGTCGCAACTGCCAGTCGTGGACGAAGTCGCACCGATCAAAAAGAATGCCGAGCTGATCCAACCCGAAGACTTTACCGGGATCTGGAAAGTGGATGGCGACGGCCGTTGGGTCGGGGAGTGGGATCTCAACGTGAATGAACAAGGGCAAGCGACAGGCAAATTCCTCTCCACAGAAACCAAGTCGAGCTACCCTATTGTGGGCCAGATCGGCAGTGTACCGCATCAAATCCGGCTACAGATTCAGTTCAACAACGCCATCCAAGTCGTGGAAGCCTACCTCTGGACCAAGGACAAATCGAAACTGGCCGGTTCGTTCTCATTAGCCGGAAGAAAGTTCGGCATCAGCGCCACGCGACAGGCCGCGAAGTAAGATTTAGTTTAAATTTATACATAACACCAAAAACTCTACCGCAGTCCCGACAGGGACGAAAGAACTTAGCCGTGGGCGCAAGCCCACGGTACGTATCACAAACGAAACCAAGCCCTGAATGGGCGACACCGGTCGCATCCAAAGTGTGTCGCCCATTCTGGGCTTAGAACCCGTTTAGAACAAGTCCGTGGGCTTACGCCCACGGCGAAGTTCTGTCGTCCCGATAGGGACTAGAGCGCAGCGGAACCACTTGGTGTCAGTGTCGACGAGAACCTTAAGCAAAAAAACGCCACCCATCGACTTTGTCGATGTGCGCAAAGAGATTTCGACTTACGATGGACTCGCCGGCGCATCGCGCTAATAACGGATTCCATTGCTCAGCAGCCAGATCCCGGCGGCCGTGACGCCCACCGTCACCAGGCTCATCGACAGGTTGGCAATCCAACCCAGGTAGTTCTCGGGATGAGTTCCTTGGCGAAAGTATTTAATCCCCAATAGGAACATCACCGCGAGCCAGCCGATGAGCACGCCGAATATGACCAGCCGGCGTTGCACGATCTGGGCCTTCCAACCTTCGGTAAAGGTCTCGCTGATACTGGGAGACACGTTAATCAGCATATGCAGGCGGTACATGTCGCCAGAAAATTTGCCGATCGTCTTCGGTCGGCGATCCACAAATTGCTGCAATACGACACGTTCGCGAATTTGTGCCAAGGGCACATTCCAGTTACCCTCCCAAGGGTGATGTTGATGGAACGCTTTCTGTAACAGAACGGCAGCAAACGGCAGCAACTGGTCTTCGGCTTCTTGCCGCGAACTGAACTGGTCACTCGTTAACAAAATCTGCTCGTTCGAAGTCTTGCAGTTCTTGAGCCAGTCGGGGACGTTAAGAGCCTCGCTCTCGGGCGCGGTCAATTCACGCAGGACCTTATCCATCCGCTCCTGACGAAACGCAATCTCCTGCGACGTACGCTCATACTGGGGTGGAGCGAATGTCACCAATGCCTGAAACACCGTGCCCCCCAACACAATGAGGCAGGTTAGGGGCACGATCAGCCAGACCAAATGGCGCGATCCCCCCCGGCGTGGCTTTCCCGACAAATATCGAACTGCAAACAAAAATCCCACCAGGAAAATCACAATCTCAGCATAACTCAGACCCGCCATGATGATTCTCCAACTTCAACTAGGTGTGGTTCGTCGGCAATGGGTGGGGCACACCTAATAACGTATGGCGTTGTCTCGCCTCAGGAAGAGGGGTACGTTGTATGCGGTCAGTTCTTCGTAGTCACACGCCAATACGGCCACGCAACACTTCTAACCGCGGCTAGTTCTCTGTTCCTCGGGAATCCAAGCTGCGGATAACTGAACGACGCACGAGATCACCGCGGCCCAAGTCACCGCCCAATCCAGAGGGAACGTGAACAGCAAGGGCAAAATGGTGGCCAGGCAGACGGTGACTAACACCGAGGAAACGCGGAACATCGCCGGCCGCAAGGCATCCGCATGCCACCACCAGCGACGCAGCCCAAACAGCAAGCCGAAAAAGACGACGAACCCCAGCCAGGTCGGCTCATGGTTCACAATCAAAGGCTGTCTGCCCAACCCCGTAAAGATGGCGTCGTGCTCTGTACGGACCGTGGAAAGATCCACCATCAAAGCCTGGCTCAGCCACCACGCGACGGACCCCACCAGCACCCCGGTCAACAAACTCAAGAACCGGCGATAACGTTTGGAAAACCGATGCCCCGCAGTCAACTTAGAAACGATCAAAATCGACCACACGGCCATCAAAGTGGTGATCGTAAATAGCCCCAATTTTCCCAAGTCGGCATGCTGAGCATTCGCCTCACCAAACAGAGGCGAGACAAACCCTGTCCCCGCCGCAAAGAGGAACGACAGCACGGTCGCCCAAGCCAGGGAACGGCTCAGTTCCGTCAGTCGTTGACTGAGACTCGCCGCTTGAAACGAACGTAATGGCAAGGGCGGAGTAGGGCGGGGGGGGTCAGTGACATGACGAACCGGTACGGGAACGGGCGGTACAAAGTCCGCCTTGGGGATTGGTTTTGTCGGTGTTTTCGCAACCGAATGCAAAGCGGGATTGATCTGCTTGCGGAACCAATCCCGTACCGTACCGGAGTAAAAATAACATAACGCGACGGGAGCCGCGGTAAATGCCGTTGCAACTACTGCAAATAGCATCAGTAGTTTCAGTGCACCGGGCAGCGCCCCAAAAAAGGCAATCCCCAGCACGATAAACAGGCCGTACACGCAGCGAGTCGCCAATGTGTTCAGCCAGGCTTGGACCAGCACGGGGTCAGAATCGAGAACGTCGCCCAAACCCTTCGCCCAAGTTCCCACTCGGATGGCTTTGGCCGCACCGATCCCCGGCGAATGAACGCCTGCGGGAGTACCGACAGAACCGACAACTTGCGCCACCGGAATGACGGGCACCGACACGGGTATGACTGGTACCGGCGCGGGTCGATACGGCGATGTGGGTTGCGGATCGTCGGTCTTCGCGCGGCGAAAATCGTCGAGCAGCTTGCCCATCGAACCGGTCCGCTTCTTGGGATCTTTTTCCAATGCCGCCGCCAACATGGGACGGAAGGGCACAGGAATCAAATTGAGGTCGGGTGGTTCGGAAAGATGCTTCATCAGAATCTCGCCGGTACTCTGACCGTCGAATGGCAACTTCCCACTCAGCATCTCAAACAACATGACGCCGACGCTATAAACATCGACCTCATAGCCGTACTTGCCATAGCTGACTTCGGGGGCCATGTAGTAGACGGTGCCGACACTTTCGGTATGCGCACTGCGGCGGCTGGGGGCCATAAACTTCGACAGCCCCACGTCCCCCAGTTTGATGGCCCCTTGATCCCAAAAAATGTTGCCCGGTTTGACATCCCGATGAACAATTCCGCGATCATGCAGATACGCCAGCCCGCCGGTCAAGCCGACCAGCCAACGCTCGATTTGCTCGATGCGCATGGGGCCATTCAGGGCCTGCAAGACTTGCTCCAGCGTTTGGCCGCCGATGTATTCCATGACGACCCAATGGTCGCCGTCCGCATCGGTTTTCACATCAAAAATCGTGACGAGATTCGCGTGCCGCAAGTTGAGACATTGCTGCACGCCACGTAATTCAATATCTAAGTTGTGCTGCAGCAGTTTGACCGCGACCTCTTTGCCCGCGTCACTGAGAGCATAATACACTTCACCAAACCCGCCGCGTGCAATCCCACGCTTCAACGTGTAGCCGGCAAGCGGCCGAGATTCGGGCTGAAAGGTGAATTTCATGGTAGCCAATAATTGGGTTGACGTTTGATGTCAGGATCACAGGCAACGCCGTGACAAGTTTTCAACTTCCCGGGAGGGTGAGGCTTGGGATCGGAAACGTTGATTTTGCTAAGCAACCGCTCATCATAAACGGCAACAGGCGAGCCGGGTGGCGTAAGCCCCCGGATTCTTTTTGACAATGACTCGCCGCAGAATCCCGGGGCTTACGCCGCCGGGCTCGCCTCAACTACGATTTCTTCGCTTCACCCTCCCAGAACTCATTCGAATCGAAAACACCAGCCTTGTCCTGTATACACTTTGCCAATCTCACACGCGACTTCCGTCCCGCAATCAACCTCATTCACCTGTATCCCACCGGCCGCTTTACACCACAAACCACTCGGCCGGCGAACCAACAAGACCCTGTCACTGCCGGCTGGTCCCGGGATGTGTGCGTCGAGTCCTGCCCCCATAACGCACGTTTCCGCAAACAGGATCACGCCATCCACGGTCGGCTGCGTCTGATGTCCACTTTCGAAATCCAGTCGAGCCGTGGCACTTAACGCCGACGGCTGCCGGAATCGCAACTCCACACTCTCTCCCAATCGCAACAGATTCCCGTCCTGCAACAGCCGATGCTTGATGATCGGGCCGCCATCGACACTGGCGGCCCCCAACGGCTCAAGCAACCACACCTCACCACTCCGCAAAATCCGGGCGTGATGGCGAGAGAGGTTCGACAACAACGCAATCTCTGCCGCATCCACATCCGGCCGTACTGGTCCGCCAATTCGCACCTGCGGATTGAAACAAACCAGATAGGCCCCAACCGAATCCACCCACAGCCGATAGACGGCCCGGGCCGACGGCTCTGAACTTGGCACGATGAAAGCAGCAGACGTTGAAGTCATAGGTCAACAATACTTCTCTCGCGTCATCCCGAGCGCCAAACCGACGTGAGACGGGTTTTCTTCAAAGCCCGTCCCACCGCCATTCATCAACCTGGATTGCCTCAATCGGTTGACTCACCAGCCACCATCTTACAGCGCCGCGGTATTCGGGGCAGGGCTCTGAACCGTCGACTTCACTTCCGGCTGAGCACCGAAGAACTGGTCGATCTGAGCCGTAATGTCGGCTCGCGGCCCCGACGGAACGTCAATCGGAATCAGTCCCGAGACATTCCCGGTACCGTCGACCAATTTTTGTCGGACTTCAATCTGCTTGTTGAGATGGGCGATCAACTGCCGTGTGCGGGCAATTTGAGAATCGTCCACATTCACCGTGCTGGCCACCTGAGAAGCCTGCAACGTCTTCAATCGAGCATCCAGGTTCTCAATCTGCACCAGCAACTGCTCTTTGGAATCGAGCATACTGTCGAGCTTACGGCGGGCAGCAGTGAGTGAATGCTCCCGAGCCTTCAACACCTGTTGTCGACTCTGCAAAGTCTCTTCCACAGTCCGATAGCGAGAGAAGCGGTCCGCCAGGTCTTGTTCGACTTCCGACACGGTGTAGATCCGGCCGGCGTAGCTATAGGTATCCTTCTTTTCCTGTAAGTCTCGTCGCTGTACGAGGATCTGGTCTTTGCTCTGCTGATGAGCCGCCGCCTGCAAATCGACCTCTTTGCGGAGATCGTCCACATTCACCTCTTCCTCGGCGATCACGTGCAGACACTTACGAATCTCACTGTCCACCTGGAAAACCAGATCCCGCGCCCGTTGAACTTCAAATTCAATCGGCACCTCGCGTTTGATGGCCTGACGCATCGACGAAACAGACGTAGCGACATAACTCCATGAGTCACGTCCCAAAACGAACCCGCCCAAAACTGCGGCCACCGACGTCCCAATCAGAGCTTGTTTTAACATGTCGACATCTCCCCCTCGCACTTGCGGCGAACACTTGAATCACCATTTGAGAGCGGTACCAAGCGTCACAACACTTGTGAAGATAATGGCTTCCGCCGTTCATTTGCCAGCAGTGTGGCGCCTCAGCCGGGAGGCCGGGGCAACCTGACACAATGTGATTCGTCTGCATGTTCAGAATCTTGAACGATTCTTTACAGATTCCAGCGCGAGAGGCTCAACCCACAGGCAGGGGAGCTCAAAATCGGTCCGCCCGGAAGCGAGGCGCGTAAAAAAACCAGGTGGCCAACAGGCCCACCTGGCTTGAAGAGACTCGTTCGCTGTTGAAATCCGCTTGACTCACAACGAGGGTCGTCTCAAAATAAACCGGAGCTGTGCCTCGGGGGGCAATCTTTGCCCCCCGAAGGTGAGACACACATGTGAGTATCGCTGTCGACACGCCACTCACGATAAGGGCATTGCATCCGTGCGCCCTGCTCCCTTCCGCATAGCCCGGCAGCCAGCGGTATCGAATGCCATTCGAACGCGGCCACGAAACCCTCCATGTTTGGGTGCCGTATTCAATTGGCAAATGTTTCGAGTCAGACCTTCTGGTAACGATCAGCTCGGTCTGTTGCAGCCTGAATCCCACAGGGGATTAAACGGCAAACAGGCCAACTATTCCGTGGTTCCAAAGACTTGGCTGGCGATCGCATCGAAATCCGGGGACAGTTTGGCGAGGTAGTCACTCCAAACGGCTTGATCCCAGATCTCTGCACGATCATGGACTCCAATTAGTACCACTTCCCGCGACAGGCCGGCCAATTTTGTCAGCCGCTCGGGGAGGCGAATTCTTCCTTGACTATCGAGATCTAGCTTCTCGGCCTGTGCATAGAACAATCGCGTGTAACTGCGAACGTCCGTGCGATAGGCCGGTTGCTGTTCAATCTTCTGAGCAAATTTTTCGAATCCTGCGGGGGAATATAGCACGAGACAACGGTCGATTCCCGGTGCCGCGTACAGGCTGGTGATATCGCCCTCCTGGAACTCATCACGCAACCGTTTAGGCACGGCGAGGCGAAGCTTTTCGTCCAGACTTCGCTCGTATGTGCCAGTGAGGGGCATTCGTCACCATTTCTCCCCATTGTTCCCCACGAAGCACCAATTTACCATCCGATTCCAAAGGGTCAAGCTTGAAACTTCGCATTTCACAAAAACCCGGACACAAAGTTTTAACGTCTTTTAAAATAAACACTTATAGCTAACAAACAAACATCCCCAGAATCCCCAAATGATTCAAACGAACACTTGTCGTCACCCCAACCCGGTCCCCGCAAATCGCCCCACAGCACGACCGAAATAGTCACTCCAGGCCCCCCAACCGATCCACAATTTGGGTCTCTCACTGGACTTACATAAGCCACAGCCACTGAGAATCCGGACCGTTTCCAGCCCCAAACCGCGTCCTCTCAGCCGCACCGCGGAAAAGCGTGACTACTGAACTAATTTTCGGAAACTCCCCCTCGGCCAGAATCGCTTGGGAAAGAATACGAAGGCGGAAAGGGGAACGTGGGAATCGCAAGGTGCCACCGCAACCTGAGCCCCCGGGGGCGCAGTGGCGCGACTCGTCACAATTTGACAGTGTCACCCCGCCGCGCTATAAAACGCCTGTTCTGTGTTTCTCCCTGACAACTTGAGAATTTCGAGAGATCCGACGATGCCGTTCATCGATATCATGCAGTTTCCAGCGATTGAGGCCGTTCCCGGGTGTCGCATGCGGACTCCGTACGGCGAGCATTTGATGTTGTCCTACCTGGAAATGGATGAGGGGGCCGTCGTCCCGTTGCACTCGCACCCGCACGAGCAGGGGGGCATGCTGCTGAAGGGACGTTTGGAGTTGACCATTGGCGACGAAACCCGGGTGTGCGAAGCGGGCGCTATGTTCTTGATTCCACCGAACACCATCCACAAGGCGGTCGCGATCGGAGGTCCGGTCCTGGTTCTGGATGTGTTCAGCCCAGTCCGCGAGGACTACGCGAAACTCTTCAACACCTACATCCCCGTCCCCCCAAAATAGTCGAGCCTGCGGCGGCCGTTTCCGCAGGGTGGCTCAGGTTCTTGAACTTGGAGGAGCACTGCGAATGATAGGCAGTGGACTCCGGGACAAGCTTCCTGTAGCCCCACTTTGCACCGCAAACGTGCGCCACCCAGTGGGATGTCATCCAGTGGCGTTAAGTTGGTCAAAGGTCGCAGGACGATCGTTTGTCGAGTATGATTTCTTCGTCGCAGTGCCCGCAATCTCACATCGTTAAGGCCATCGATCAGCCCGGCCTTTAGACCGTCGTGATTTGATGCTTCCACAGGATCCATTCTTCAATCTGCACGCGCTCGAGGATGCCACGTCGAGGGCGCGAGACAAGGCATTTGAGGTCGAGCATAAGATGCGGGCCCTGACGGCCCGATTCGAGCATCTGGCACTGGTGACTCAAACTCTTTGGGAGCTCTTAAGAGAGCATACGGATCTCACCCAACAGCAGATGTACGACAAAATGCAGGAGATTGACCGACGCGATGGTGTCGCCGATGGCAAGATCGGAAAGAAGGTTTTTGAGTGTACGAACTGCGGTCACACCGTTGTCGGCACTTATTCAACCTGCATCTATTGCGGAGAGCCTCGACCTGACCAGGAGTCCGCGTATGGCCCCGGTTCTGGAACCGGGGGAAGCGCAGCGACTTAGAGGCCGTAGGCTCACGAACATCGCGATCAACAACTGATGCAACCCGCGGCGTAATTCCGGCGATGAAGCAACCGTCTCTCCTGGTTCTGAGAAATACATCCTGTAGCTCCAGGTTGCGGAGCAATCAGGGCAGCTGTCCTGCAAACAATACCGTGCCACTGTTTCGGTGCGGCGCGGTGGGCTTAAAAGTGGGGCACAACATGCTCGCCTGCTTAGCGACTGAGTACAGCCGCGAAACAGTGCCACGACCTAACCTTTTGTGGCGCTCAATCCAATGCCACCCCGCCCAACAGGTTAAGCTCGGCGTTAGGCGACGGAATGTATTCCTCTCTGGTGAAGAATCACGATTATGAGTGTGTCCGACAATGGCTGGAGACGAAAAGCAGCGTGCATCGCTGTGGTTATTGCGTGCATCATTGCCGGCTTCGTAATGTGCCAATTACTCCAATCCGAATCGACAAGTCCAATTGTGGCGGGATGTTGTGATTGTAGCGTCACGGACACAATCACTCTCGCTCCAAAGGCATCTCGTGCATTCAGACGCCAATGGAAGGGCATTGGTATGATTACTTCAGAGAATCGCGTCGTACCGTATGCGTCGTTTACGGTCGATGGGAAAACACTTTTGTGGTCCGACTCAGAATTGATCCAATACGATTTCCCCTCATCCGGATATTATCGGGTATGGCAATTTCCATTCGGCCTAAAAGCAAAAGTAGGCACTTCGCACGATAATTGGGATCTACTTAAGCGGCTTATTGAGGAACTGGAAGCGTCGGACCTGTAACGCCATAAACCAGAGAACACAAAAGGCAAAAGAGGCGAGGTGGCACTGATTTGAACTCTAAAAAATGCAAGTCGTGGCACTGCTTTGCGACTGTACTCAGTCGTTAAGCAGTGGTTCCCTGGTTTTACGTGTTGCCACGAGCACTGCTTAGGTGCCACTTGGACTTTCGACTCTAGAGGAAATAAAGAAGGCGAGTCATAGAGTTCACGGGATGGCATTGCCTCTAGTTCGCTTCGAAGGGGGGCCTATGTTGCTGTGTAACTTGGGCTCCCCTGCGCTTTTACTATTCGTACAACCGTCCCAGATCTAAAAAGGTCTCGAACATCTCCCATGAAATCTTTGGCATCTCCTCGGGTGATTGTTCAAACTCATCCCAACCCGTACCTGCAATCGCACATTCCAGATAGAAAGCTGGCTCAAAGTTGAACCAGCGATTCCCACGTGGCGAGTCTACTCCCCCCCATCGGAACTGGTCCGCAAGTGTCCCGCAGGCATCCATCTCGCATAGGTCAACAATTTGTCGAATGGCAGTTGAAAGCCATCGTCGGAACCCAGGTTGATTTGCGTTCGAGCTTTCATCGACCGCGTTCCAAGACTCTACGGTGGACCCCATTGTCTAGACCAGAAAACGGTTTTTATTAGAGAGACTGG
>JAZKFE010000263.1:0-1918 GCA_040386595.1 Planctomycetota bacterium
ACCGAATCGCCGTGTACGGACCCGTACGCACGGTGGTGTGGGAGGGGATCCGCCGCGAGGCGGACCCCTATCCCGATTCCCGCTCTGAGGGTGTGGATCTCCAGATTTTACCCTGTTTTGGTGCCATTTCCATCCCATTTGGTGCCATTTGGTGCCATTTGGTGCCACGATCGCCGTTGGCACGCGAACTTTCACGCTCTCGTAGGCCACAATTTTTCGGGCGACCAACCAAGTTAAATGGGGCGGACATGTCGCCGTCGCTCATTGTTCCGTTACCGAAATAATGCCTGTTCTGCAAACTGCTCCGCACCGATGGCGAGCCCGCCAGATAAGCGTGCTGCACGCTGCAACAACGATTCTGGACGCCAATGCAGATTCCTCGGCGTTTCTGATCTTCTTTTAAAGAATAAGTGCTCGATTGCATTCCGAGTGGAACGCCACGGACCGGGCAGTGGGCTTCGCAAGTGCTTCGGCGACTAGCCTCCATCTATGTCAGATTTCTTCGTTCAACAGTCGCACAAACTCTTGCTTCCAAAGACGAGAGACGGAAATCCCGGTCTCCGGCGAGCCCAACTCGGTGCCACGCACGCTCTCGGTTCCCATTTCACTCTGTCTGTTGAACCGGCATTAGTTTCAATGCCCACGGGAACTAGCAAGACCGCAGTTCTGATGATGGCGCCATTTCTTCTTGAGTCAAAGCGGACGCTAGTAATCACCCCTAGTCGAATGGTCCGCGACCAAATCGTGGACGGCTTCACTTCGCTCGCATTGCTCAAGACACTGGGAGTTTTGCCGGCCGATATCGGTACGCCCAATGCAGTCGCCGTGGAATCACGGATTGAGAGCAGCAATGACTGGACCGCGTTCAACGATGCCGACGTTGTAATCACCACACCAATGGGGTCGAGCCCTGCAATCCAGCAAGTCCCTAAACCTCCAGAAGACCTGTTCGACCTATTATTGGTCGACGAAGCTCATCATAGCCCGGCCGACACCTGGTCGGCTCTCATTGATGCTTTCCCTATTTCGTGCTGACCCCTGAAGGTGAATGGCTTGAGCGTGAGCGGAACTACATCGTTCACGGCAATCAAATAAAAACGGAACAACTTGAGGTAGTCGCCTGGCGCTCAATTGTCCGCGAGCAACTGGAGCGGTGGCCGACACACGTCGTCGTGTGTGTCGACATTCACTGCTGACATTGCAATCCACGAAATGGACTGTTTGAGCGATTGATTGACAACTCGAAAATCGAGGAGCAGCGTGAGGCAATGTCAGACGACGAATTCAAAAGCGACCTCCGACTCATCGTGGATCTCGAAGACGAGATTGATCGCGTCCACGACGGGATGAGAGAGCAACAGTGGGTCAAAGACCGAATCGACAACCTGACGTATCTCTACCGGCATCTTGAAGAAGTCTGGTGGCCCATCGTGCCAGGGCGTGGCACACATATCGAAGGAGAATGCTGTGGTGACAATCAAGCAAGCGACTGATCAGAAATGTTTTATCTGCTCAACCAAGGAGGAGACAGTAGAAGTCAGTTTCGCGGACAAGACTTTCCGCGGTGTTCTGTGCATGAAGCATGTCTACGAGAAAGTGAGGGTGAACCGTGCTGCGAGTGGCGGCGGTAGCAAGGCGCCTTGACTGCTCAGAGGCAACGGTCTACGGACTGATTGAAAAGGGGATTCTCGGCCATCACCGGTGCCCCGGCGTCAGAGTGAGTGAAGAGCAGATTAGCGAGTATCTGGAACAGACGAGGCGAGAGCCGGGAAAAGCCCCGCGAAGGAAAATCCCCGACTCCCGCCCACGTCTTCGATTCCAGTGATGATCTGTAGAGCCGCCAAGGACGGTGGCTCGAATTATTTCAATGGGCCAATTGCCTCCTCAACTCGCGATTGGACAGTCATTAAATGACCAT
>JAZKFE010000263.1:1928-16916 GCA_040386595.1 Planctomycetota bacterium
GACTATCCGATGGTGGCCCCGGCCTACGCGACGCGCCGTCAGGAGACGTTCGCGGCGCTTACGCAGATGATGACGCAGAATGGCGAGTTGGTGAAGATCGCGGGCGACATCATGTTCCGGAATGCCGATTTCGAGAATGCGGTATGATCCACTAATATTGTTACCGACACAGAATTCATGTCTGAACTGGATGGGCGGGCGCGAAATGCGTTGAGGCTTGTGTTGCTCACTTTGACAGCGCAGCGTGGTCTTCATAAAGTTCTACTCATGACAATTGAGCAGCGTTCAAATCCATGTTTCTGGAAGAATCTATGTGCTGCGGTGTTACCGATTCCACTTTCTAGAAACATCGACTGAATATTACACGAACGAACCTCGGCAACCACCCACTCTAGAAGGCGTTCTCCTACACCACTATTGCGCCACAATCTAGCGATCACCATATCTTCAAGTACGCAATACTTGGCCGCCTCATTCATACAGACGACAACCAATCCGATAGTGTTACAGCCTTCCTTTGCGATTCCGATCCGCTTCGATCGTGAGCTACTGCTGATAATTTCGGTATACTCCTGGGAAATCCGGTTGTTGAGGTCCACGGCCCATTCGTTCGGACCAGTTGCTCGCCCCTCCCACATTTCGCTATGCGATATATAAGACGGATCTACATTCATAAAAAAGAACTGAGCAAGCTCATCGGCACTTTCATCCAGTGCATGCCAAGAACATCGTATTTCGTGCCGATCAGAAAGCGAGTTCAGCGAGTTGCCAGACATCATATCACCTCAAATCATCATTTCATTTATGCTCGTCGCGAGGCTGTCCACTGAAGCGAACTGTCGACAAAACAACTCGCACCCGTCAATTTCTGACCCACAACTCTCGAATCCGTGGGATGTAAGAGTGCTTGGAATTAGTAGATGGTCTGCTGCCACTATTATTTCTACTGGTCCAGACATATGCGCTCGACCGTTTTGCACCCAGGTCTTTAGGCAACGCTCGAGCAAAGGCACGAAGAGCCTCTGATTGCGCATCTCTTTGATCAAGAACACGCCGCCAAAATACCAATACTTAACGATATCGTCCTTCACTCTCTGAGCTATTTGGATTTCAGATTCCGTCCCATATATTCCCTTTTTTAGATTGTTTGCCGTGTTATCTGATAATGGCCACATCCCAAGACCACCAGCCAGGCTGCCATCGACGAAGAAGCCGATACATCCTTCCGGAAACGCATCGCGCCAAGTGCGTAAGAAAATATTCGAATAATCCTCGACCGTGTATGCGGCTAAATCCATTTTCGTAAACCATGCCAAGTCGGCGTCGGCGATGGGCTCTGCCGTAAAACTCGAATCAGTGTCCTGTTCCGTAAGAGAATCGATTAGCTGACTGATCGCGTCCGGGCATTCTAGGCATTTACCATCAGGGTAGATGACGTGAATATCTGATGCCGCCAGAACCTCGTCATTTACACGTACTGTGATCACTCGACCGGAAGGTCGAGCCTTCTGACTACGCCATACAAACAGATCACACATTACAGGTGCATGGTCGCGGTGTCCGAATACTTGCTTAGGCCAAACGATTCTGCCCCGCTGGGCGTCGCAAATAGAGTTCTTTAGCGGTCTGGCCAGGAACCCAATCGGGCCTGTCCCTTTGAGCTCAAAGTCTTGCTTGCGAAGGTACGATTCGAGTGTTCTCAGAAGCAGCACACATGCCGCGAGTAGTCCCGGGCATTCGCGAACTGAATGTCGTGTGTCGCAACGTTGAAACGTGTGCTCGCGAGGTTGGTCGTCGGAGCTGAATCGAATGTTGACCTTCTCCAAGTCCATTCGGGTCCGATGTTTTTCGAAGACAAGACGAACTTGCGTGATTTTAAAGGGCCGGGTGGACATCGTGTTGGAGCTTCTTAAACAAAACCGGAAAGAGCCGCAAGTGGCTGAGATGCAACGAGTTGCGGATATCGCAACCGTCTCTCTTGTTGCCGGTCACGACTGTGTCTGTTTCTCGAGCGAGTTGAACTATCGAGGAGCATTTTACACAGTTGTACCACCAGCCAGCGAGTGTTGCTCCAGCGTTCGCCGAAAGATCGGAGGAAAGGGGAAGATCGCGCGGGGGAGCAACTGAAGGCGTTCGACAGTAGTGCCAGCATGCCTGCAGAAGCATGGAAAACTCACAGCCTCAACAATTAAGGGAAAGCATCATGGTCCAGCACAAGTATCGTCAAAGTGTTCGTCGGTGTGCAGGGTACATCGCCGGAATTGCGGCCCTGACGGCAGTTAGCGTGGTCGGCGCCACCGGCAGTTCACGACCGGTACGCTTGTCAGACTTGAGTGTCGTTTCAGTTGACGTTACCGATATCGACCTCTCCGGTTTCAAGACTGTAAAGAACGCCAGCGCTGACATCTTCGTTAGCGAGTAAGCGGGCACTTGGCGTCCTGGAGGCGAACGTCGACGATCGGGAGCATACCTCGCACCGCCGACGTTCGCCTGCTGACGATCCTACACGTCGGTAAGTTCTTTCTTATGTGGCCACCTCAATGCCAATCTCACGACTGATATTCGCATTCCTAACCATCCACATGGTACTGCATGTTTACGGTGCCATGGGGATGCCGGGTGTCAGCTCAGGTAGTTCGCTTCGTCGAATACTGTCATCCTACGGAGCGCTGACGGGTAGCAATACGCGGTTCGGATTCTTCAGTCCTCGCGTTGCCACTGGAACACGTGTGCGAGTTCGAGTTCAGGAACATGGCCAGGCAATTGAGTTAGGCCTGGTCAAATTACGGTCGCACGATGGTCAACTACGATTCGAAGGAATGACAGACATTTTCAAGGATGAAGGGCCAACGATTGCAGCCGCGAGGGTCGGTTCATCAATTGCGGCGCGTGTTCTTGATGAGCGTCCAAAGGCCGACTTGTGCATCGTAACATTTGAGGCGCTGGAAATACCCCCTCTATGGAGTTCGCCACGTCGAGCGCCTGCAGCGTGGTTCACAGTGGCGGAAGTTACAATTGCTCGAAAGACAGGGCTGTAAATGAATAAGTCGTGGCCATACTTGACGGGCCTGTGTGTTGCCGCATGCACTCACCAGCCGCCCTGCGCCGCCACCTTCCGGCGCGGAATCGCACTCGTTCTATTATTACAAGCCTTGACCCTACTTCCTGACGCGGTTCCGCTTTTTGACGGATCAGGCTATTTTCGTACGGAGTTGATTGATACTCGCTCCTCGCCAGTATTTCGGACTCATGATCTGGAAGTACTGCTGACCACTTCGGGATTTGGAGCAGGTGTCATGACAAGAATTGTATTTGGCATCTATATTGCCAGCCTCTTAACTATTGTTTTGAACGGGACATCGGTACTTCCAGTATTGCTGATTGTCGTGTTCACCAAAGCAATGTGGTCACGAAACTGTCCGTACGTGAGCTACGGTGTGGACAATTACACAACGATTTGCCTGAGCTGCTGTGTCCTGTCATCGCTGATGGAACGTGACAAGGCTGATCTGCTTGTTGCCATTTGGTTAAGAGTCATTCTGTCCCTAGGCTACTTCGCTAGCGGAGTCGAGAAGGCCAGCGGGATTGATTGGTGGACCGGCGAAAGCATCTGGCGAGCGTGTCATTTTGCGGACAGTTGTTGGCCCCTCCGATGTCTAATAGGGCCGATGCCCGCCTTGGCGGCTGTGGCTGGCTGGGCCACAATTGTAGTTGAACTCGGGTATCCGTTTGCGATTTTATTCGCACGGACACGTCGTACATGGATTTCGGCGATCGTAGTAATGCATCTCGGAATCATGCTCTTCATGGAGCTTCACTTCTTCGGCGCTGTAATGATTCTCATGAATGTAACCGCATGGGGACCGTTGGGCCGATCCTTGATTTGTCACGACTCTGGACATTCCGAAGCGGTTTGCCAATGATGGTCTGCACGCTGAAGATGAACCGTCTAGACAGCCTACGAGGCATCCTTGGATCTCAGGCAGATAGTTGTTTCAAAAAGTCCCTCGAATAATAGGCCAAGCGATGCCAGTCGGAACGCAGGCTCTCTCGGTCGAAGTTCGATCATTGTCTAAGACATACGCTGGGCGAAGCGTACTCGCCAACATCGAGTTTAGCGTGACCCCTGGTACAGTCCTTGCAATTATCGGAGCGAGCGGAAGCGGCAAGAGCACTCTCTTACGGGTGATTTCGGGAATTGAACCGCCGGACTGCGGCGAAATCTGGATCAACGGGACCAACGCAACTAACTTGCCGGCCAACAAACGGCCAGTTCACACGGTCTTCCAGAACTATGGCTTGTTCCCGCATCTAACGGTATATCACAATGTTGCATTCCCACTACGCGTGGCCGGCGTCTCGCGCGCCCGGCGCGACGAACAAGTCAAGCGGGCCTTAGATTGGGTCGATCTCGGGCGTTTCGCATCTAGAAATGTTACGACTCTCTCCGGAGGCGAAAGACAACGGGTCGCTTTGGCTCGCGCACTCGTTGATAATCCGCGATGCGTTTTGCTCGATGAGCCTCTGTCCGCATTGGATCCTCACTTACGCGATCGCACTATCACGCTACTTCAGCAATTGCAGCAACGTCTGAATGCGACTTACATCTACGTTACACATGACCGCGAAGAAGCTATGCGTGTCGCAGACACGATTGGTGTGCTCCATGCTGGCCGGTTAGAGCAGTGCGACTCGCCGGAACGCCTCTATCGTCATCCAACTTCGGAGTTCGTGGCCTCGTATATGGGGGACATAAACTGGCTGAATGGCACGCTTATTGAGGACAATCGTGACCAGTTTGTGCGACTAGCCACCGGCCACCTGATCCCGTCTCCTTGTTCGCAGATAAGCACCAACTCGAGAGTTCGCCTAGGCATTCGCCCCGAAGATATTCAGCTAGGCTCAACGGGCTTCTTGTCGGCCCTAGTCTCGGCCCGCCGGTTCACGGGATCCAAGACCTCAATTAACCTGAAGCTCGAGAACGGTGAAAACATCCACAGCTTGTTGAGGTCAACCGACCCTTCGCCAAACCTCGGCGAAACAGTTCATATCAGTTGGCCACCGAAGCTGACCCATATCTTCCACGGTAGCGACAACAATAGCGATTAGCGGGCCGACCAATGCTTCTACGACATCTACCACACCTGTTCGTCATATGTTTGGCCATGTTCGTCGCGGCGCCCGCCGCGTTGATTGCCACATACTCGCTATGTCAGAGGGATTTTGCAGGCGGCGTTATGCCCATTTTCTCGATCGCCGCTTGGAAATCCGTTTGCACTCATTACACCATCGCCATCTTTTCGCGATCAATATGTCTAGCTTTTACCGTAACGGTGGCCTCTCTCTGCATATCCTACCCTTGCGCAATTGTCGTGGCTGGGATGCCGAGGGCAAATCGCCAATTGATTCTCCTGCTGTTCTGTTATCCCTTGCTGACGTCTCTTCTGTTGCGCACATATGGGTGGAACAATCTGCTACCACTCTCGTGGCACGGCACGCTTTCAGGCGTTGGCATTGCTCTCACTGCAAGCTATCTCCCATTCATGCTGTTTCCACTTCTTCGGTCGCTCCAGAGCTTTGATCCAATAGTTCTCGCAGCATCCGCAGATCTTGGAGCCACTCGCTGGCAGACTTTCTGCCTTGTAACGCTTCCGTTGACAATTCCTGGTATATCGACCGGCTGCATTCTTGTATTCATTCCGGTTTTGGGAGAGTACCTGATCCCGCACTTCCTCGGCGAGGGCAAAGTCCATTTACTCAGCACACTAATCTATCAACACTTTATAGAATATCGCAACTGGCCATACGCGTGTGCCTGCACCGTCCTAATGATCTTGCTGTCACTTGTTGCTTTCGCATTTTCGACACTACTGCACGGCCGTTTATCGCCCTGATTACCTGAAACGGACTGATCGTGGTTGTGGAAATGAATAACCGATACCTCATGTGGTCTGGGCGCGCCTTACTGGCTGTCACGCTGGTGTTCGTCTATATGCCAATATTCATGGTGTTTATATACTCTTTTAATGGCTCCGCGCTTGGCTCCGTGTGGACCACTTTGTCTTTGCGATGGTATGGAGTGATCGCAACGCAGCAAGAGCTGTGGCTGGCACTGCGAAACAGTGCCGGAATCGCCTTTGCGGCGAGTACGCTGTCACTAATAGCTGGTGTCTCTATAGCCATCGTGATCAGCAAATGGGGCCATATGGCTCAGAATCTCGTGCTCGCACTTCTAATAGTACCAATCATACTGCCAGATATATGTCATGCAGTGGCACTCAGCGTGATGCTACACGCTATGCGTATTGAGCGCGGCTTTCATACAATAGTTGCAGCACACGTTGCGTCCGGGGTGTGTTACTCCTCGCTGATCATGATCGTCGCTGTTCGCGGGCTAGATAAGACGCTACACGAAGCTGCTGAAGACTGTGGGGCAACTGCATGGCAGTGTATGTGTATGGTGACCATGCCGCTGATCTCCCCCAGCATCGCCGTTGCGTGGCTCATGGTATTTGCGCTCTCTTTTGATGACTTCATCATCGCATCTTTCACCAAGGGAGTAGGCGATGATACGCTTCCGATCAAGATCTATTCGAGAATGCGTTTCGGCGTGCGCCCAGACACGAACGCCCTGTTCGTAATTCTCGCACTTGTATCTGCGTTGTGCATTGCCGGTACAAGAGTGTCACGTGCTTCTCCGTTAGAATATGCTTCTGAACAGCACGAACCGACTGCCATATAGGAGGACATTATGTGTCGCTGTGCAATGTGGGCGGCGTTAGGCTGCTCGGTCGTGGTGCTAATATCTGTTGTGGCTGGGTGCTCTGATAGCGTGCCTCGCGGCGATCGGGCGCGACGTGCGTTTGAAGGACAGACGCTGAATGTCTATAACTGGAGCAATTATATTGCCCCAGGACTCATTTCCGAGTTCGAGGCCTTAACTGGCGCCCGCGTACAATACGACAACTACTCCACGGACGCTGAGCTTGAAGCAAGAATGACCGTTGGAGATATTGGTTATGATGTCATTTTTCCTTCTGACCGCACCATCGTTCCACTCATAAAGAAAGAGCTGCTTGCCGAGATCGATCGATCATTGCTCACTCGCTTAAACAACCTGGATGCACTGTTTCTTAATCCTCCATATGATCCAGGTAATCGTTTCTCGGTCCCGTATTTCTGGGGCACAATGGCTGTTGGTGTGCGCCAAGACATTGTCGGGAGGACTGTGGCGGACTTCGGGCCACTATTTGATAAGAAACATGCGGGTCGTATTACAATGCTTGATGACGCAGAGAATGTGGTCGCGATGGCGATGTTGCATCTAGGGTATCCGATGAACTCGACTGATGAGGCCCATTTGGCGAATGTGCGGAAGCTGTTGGTCGAACAGAAGCCTTTGGTTCAAGCATATACGTCTGATTCTTATAAAGAGAAGCTAATAAAAGGGGATGCATGGGTGGCACTAGGCTGGAGTGGAGATCTTCTCCAGGCCCAGCAAGAGAATCCGAATATTAGAGTCTTCATTCCTGAGTCGGGAACTATGGTGTTCACAGACAATATTGCCATCCCAAAGTCGGCTAAGAATCCGCGGCTTGCTCATGAGTTTATTAATTTTCTGCTCGATGCCGATGTCGCTGCTAGAAACGCGACATTTGTGCGGGGCGGCACGCCAAATGTTGCGGCCAAGTCAAAGTTAAGCCCGCGGTTAGTTGGAGACGCATTGGTCTATCCGTCTAAGTCCGTATTGGATAAATGCCAGTGGCTACTCTACCGAGATAATGCTGTGACAAAGGTGGAAGAGGTGTGGCGTGAAGTGCAGCAATGAGGGTACCCGGCATGTAGTCGAATAGCTACGCAAGTCGAACAACGATGCACGGTGTCTTCGTCGGGATTCGGTGAGAGACTGGAAGTAGTAACGAAGATCGGATATTAGGTGCTGGTTTAGGAATGTCTTATTAATCAGGAGAATGATCATGAGTATCAGTAAGTCATGTGCGGTGGTGGTTGCGATTGTCGGATTATGTGGCGTTGTGTCTGCGGAAGAAAAAGTCGAATGCACCATTAAGGCTTTAAGCTGTGGAGAGGCGGCTACACCCAGCCTGAAGATTGGAACGTGCTTCGTGCTCGCCGAGAAGAAAATTGGGACTCCAGTGTCGGCTCCATATTTCGAGGTGTATGCGTTCATGGGTACCCGCATGAAGGATGAGATCTTGTCGCTAGGTGGGGGAATCGAAGCCGGTGTACTCATCGTTTGCAGTTTGCCGGGCGATCCTAATTCAAAGAAGCCGGACTATGACGTGCTGAGGAAGGAACTTCCAAGGTTGATCGCTGGACACCCGGAGATTAAGAAGACATTTCCAAGCCTGAAAAAGGTTGAGGTATTTGAGAAAATGAAGTTCTCCCCATTTACACAAAAGTGCGAGAAGGAGGTGAAGGCGCACGAGGACTATAAATCACTCTTTCAGAATGCGAAATAGCGAGAGCGCGGGCATTGCATCACGTGCAATGATGCTCGACCGGGAGCCCTTTGCATGAGATCGCGGCGTGCTGCGTCCTCGTGATATCTCCGATGAAGGGTTGGGTCGCCATGGAAGGCGGCTCGCTTCATTTGGTCTTGGCGAGTTCTTTTCGCAAGTGTCCGTGAGCTTTCATCAGATGTCCATACACCTTTTCGAGCATGCGGGTCGAGGTGTGGCCCATCAAAGTTGCGACAGTCAACGCATCAACGCCGGCAACTAAGGAGCGGTACGCGAACGCATGGCGAAAGTGATAGAGGCAATACCGAAACTTAATCGCCTCGTTGCTCGCGAGTGTACGGAATCGCTGACGGACGATGTCTTTGTCAAACGATATCCCTTGCTTCGTTCGGAAGAGCGTTCCATTGCCCATGTGAGCTTCCACGATTTTCAGGGCATCGGGTGGAAGATAGATTACGCGGGCACGTTTCTTCCCTTTCGACTTCTTCGCGGGAATGACGATTCGCTGCTCCTTCAGGTCAACCTGAGAATCTTCGACGATGTATGCTTCCTGTGGTCTCGCCCCGGTTAGCCATACAAATTTGATCAAGTCACCGAAGGTATCGTCGGTGATCTCAGCCAGGAGGACCTCGTAATCTTCCCTAGATACGACATGATCCCGGTTGGCTTCTTCGGGGAGTTTCATGCTCGCGATGGGGGACATCAGCTTGCACTCGTTGACCGCTTTCCGGAAGGCCGATTTGATGCAACGGAACGCAGCACGGCGAGACGGGCTGGTCTTCCATTTCTTGGTAACCCACTCCCTCACCGCATCGACGGTGAACTTGTCCGCTCGTTGAGTCAGAAATCGCTCCTTGAATGGATCCAGATATTGGCAGTACCAATCGAGGGTTTTCTCAGAGTTTTCTGCCTTGATGTAGATCTGGAATTCGTCAGCGACTTCCGACGCGTACAACCACTCCCGTTTAGTGGGCTCAGGCTCAGTCGTTGCTTCGCCCGCCATCAAAAGATGGAACTGCCGATCCGCTTCGGTCTTATCTGGTCCCAAGCGATGTTGCACGCCATCGATCTTGACGAACCACTCACCACGCGATGCGCGAAACCAAGGTTTATTCGGTCTTCCGGCCATGACATTCTCCTATTTGGTGCCATGTGTGGCACCATATTCTACGAGAAATGTCGAGAATACCAAGGGAAATACCGAATTTCCTTCTGCATGGCATGCAAGAGGTCAGGGGTTCAACTCCCCTACCACGGTCCTCCAAATTGGTGTGAGGTCTTTACTGAAGAACCTGTAAGCGAGAAAGTCTGCGCCCATTTCGTCAATGCGACGAAAATCGAAAGCGAATTCAAGCCCGACATGACAAATTGGGGAGTGGGGCCTCGTCCGCCTCAGTCGGTCTCAGAAATTGCGGACAAAGTCTATGATCGAATGTATGCCTTTGTCCTTAGAACCGCGAACCTGATCACATGGAGAGTCGGTGTTCACAGATCCGGTAAAACAATTCACAAGGTCGCATCTCTGAGCTGGTCTGATGATGGGGCAATCTGGGAGCCCGTCCCTGGAACGCGAGACTTCAGTCTTTTAGCTTCAGCGATGTTCTGGCCGCCGGATTTCGGCGGCTTCAATCAGATAAGCCCCCTGCTGGAAAGCGGACTTTACGAACCACTCGGACATCAATTGTTACGTGAAGCCAATTTAATCAGGCATTCTAGCCCTCGAAGCGCTTTGCTCATTGCAATCACCGCGGCCGAAGTAGGTTTCAAAGAATTGGTCAGCAGGCTGGTACCAGACGCAGAGTGGCTGGCAATGCACGCTCCAAGCCCTCCTTTGATTCAGATGCTGAAGGAGTACCTTCCAAAACTTCCTGTGAAGGCGAGAATTGGAGGACCTGATTTTGTTCCATTCATCCCGGACAATGTTCTGGACATTCTGCAAAAGGGGATAAAAAAGAGGAACGAAGCAACTCACCAAGGCAAAGAGATTAGTAGCGATACTTTGGAAGAAGTGATTGGTGCAGTTGAAGATCTTCTCTGGATTCTCGATTGCTATGCGGCATTTCCCTGGGTCGCGAACCGGATCTCGGGGCCGACGGTCGAAGCAATGGACAAGCACGTGAAGAGGATAAAAGCATTGCGAAAGTGACTTGCCCTAATGATCTGCTGCTATGTCCGCATGACCTCTTCCGCCAATTTGGATTCTCTGGCACACTGTTCCCCGTGCCCCACCTCACACGTCCTCGATCCGAACCGCTCTTGCGAACGCATATCCCGCAAACTCTGGCGATACAAATTCACGTTTGATGTTCTGATCTTGAGTCTGGGATTTGTCTTTCTGCTCCTGGGAGCGCTAAGCTTGTCTCATGCCACCTGAATCCGTCACCGGCCTGACCAATGCAAGTCTCGCGGGGATGCTCTTCTACATGTGGTACATGCAGAGCCGGAAGGAAACCGCTTTGCAGGACATAATCAAAGATCTGGTCGGAGATAAGCGGTTGATGCGTGAGGAGCGGGGGGAACTTGTTCGAATGGTCCGGGATCACACCGAGCAGAGCACCCGTACGTTGAGTCCTACCCGCTCGTGTTCGACAAAGCAACTTCGGACTTCTACTACTACCATGAAGAAGGCTTTGAAAATTATCGTTGGGCGATCAGCCGTCATACGACGAATGGCTCAACCCTGGTGTGGCATCAGCGTCCAACTGCCAACAGCGGTGGGTGGGCGGTCTTTCATTGTGCCCAGGTGAACATTCTCGGAAAGAAGAGTAAGTACTCTCGTTAGCGAACTGCCTTCGTGTTCGAGTAGTAGAAACACTGACGACCGTTAAAGCTCCAAGCCTTGGCCGTGAAAGTCACCGACAGGATTCGTTTTTTTGCGAACTGGACGGCGTGTTCGCCGAAAATGTCTGATTTAGTTTTACGTTTTGCCACGCATTATGAAGGCCAGACCACCTTCATAATGTTCGCCCACTTGCTGTCGGGCTTCTTATCTTCAACAGCGATCCGCATACGAGCACGAGCGGCGGGGGTGAGGCCCAGTTCGATCAAATACTTGGCAAGGTCCGTGGCGTATCGGTTCCGTGCGGTGTAATACAGGCTGACCATCGGGGTTTTCGTGTTGGGACTGATCAGCACTTCGCCGAACTTGTCGATCTGAGCTTCGGCGTGGCCTTAGCGGCTATAGGTCTTGGCGTAAATTTCTAATAGGACGACATCAACTGTGCTGAGAACGCCTAGAACTTGAAGATGAACACAGACAGACTCCCACTCTTGGGCCGCAATGGTGTCGGCCTTCAACTGATCGGGACAAACCGGTCGGCCTGATGGGGCTTCGGGTTCAACGCATTTCTTGCGGCGTTTTGATGGATCTCCTCGGAGATCACAATGAATTTTTGTAGGTCGTGGTATTCTGCCCATGATGCACTTATCTAGGATGCGGTCTCTTGAGTTTCGGCGAAAGTTGTCGAGAATGTCTGTGCATTTATCACCAGACCACGAGAAAGGCTGAAGAAATGTCAGATGAACCACGCCAACCGAACTGGGTTGAACTGGCAAAAGTAGTTTCGGGCAGAATCACCAATCGAAAAGATGTCGAATGGAAACTCGCACTTCAACATTACGGGGCACTTGGAGCTGGCGTGGCTGCTGTCGGAACTTATTACAAGACTACGAACGGTGGGATATCTACTCCGTTCTTAGCGTTAGGACTCCTTCTGCTAGCGTTCTCTTTTGTCACCAGTTTGCTTTGGATATTCCTAATTGAATCGGCACATGCTTTTGATGCCAAAAGATTCAGATACTATTCGGACCGGGCAAATTTTCTCCCTCGAACATTTCATTTGACAAATGACGCTGACAAAAAATGGCAGGCACGCCACAAGAAGCTGCTGCCATGTGATCGCTTTTTCAAGTGGGCCAAGTCGAAATACAAGACATTTGCCTACGAACAAAAGATGTGGTTGCAATTACACATTCAATTCTCAATTTTGATCCATCTTGGCGTGGGTGCCTTGTTACTACTAGTGGCCTCTCAAGTGCCGGAGACGAAGGAAAAGATATCAGAACCAAATGTCAATAAGGTGCATTTGAGCCTACTGGAAGGCGATATTCGGATAGAGTTGCCCTTGCGTAATAACTCTCATGAGGTTGGATTTCCATTCGTACAAGAACCAAACTCAAAGACCATCGAATAGTGGCAACTGCAAATTCAATCGGCTATCGAGTCAAAAGCGAACCGGTCAGAATTGCACTGCCCCTTGATCACTGGACTGTGATCAGTGCCGCTTCCAGCACTTGATCCGCATTTGTATATAGGGTTTTGGGATACGGTTTCTTGAGAGGTTCGATTCTCTTGGCCATGCCTTCATCAAGAGATAGGAGATAACGATATTTTCCGGGGCACTGAATGATCTGGCAATCATTCGGAGTCAGCACCCTTTGCCATTGACCAAAGACCTTCTGGACACCACGCTTGGAAATCATTCTCTCGTGCCAGACTTTGCCACTTTTGTCGATGTATTTCTTCGACGGAGAACTCTGTCCCACATAGGTCCAGTTGCTGGCTTGATAGATCCCGCCGACATGGCCCTCGGCAGGGTCCGCAATGCTAACCAACAAGCGAAGTCCGGGACATTGTTTCCGCAGAAGCTTTACGGCAATGGAGAGAAATTTGCTGACTGGGGCGTCATGTTGTTTGAGGGCGACCCTCACCAATTCAGCCCCTTCGGTGACTTTGGGGCCGTACGGTTTCAGAAGATTTGATGAAGCCCCACGAGCGAAAATCACGGCTCCCTTGAACATGTCATCTTCCCAAACGCCGAACGATACTCGTGGTGGCGAGGGGCAGACTGCCTGAATAATGCCAGTGATCGACGGCGTATTGACAGGCTTTTGTGTCGCAAAAATCCAGCTTTAGCTTACTCATGGAACAAACACCTCTCCACAATGCGGACAGGTCACAGATTTCTTTTGATTCAGTAGCCCTTGTGTTCCGTTATCAATGGGTGAAAAATCCGGTGTCATGATGCCATTGTCGGAGGCCATCTTGTCGAGCATGGCCTGCACAGCATCGGATTTTGTGCTGATCTCGCCCAGAAGCTGTTCGAGTTTTTCAGGGTCTGTGGTGGCGAGACTGGATACAGAGGCGAATGTGGTCAGAAGCTTGTCGGCTTCATCGTCGTTCAGATCAACAATCAGGACGGGGATGGTTTCATCGCCGAAATCTCAGATCTGAGGTGGCCGTCAATGAGGACCAGTCCTTCGGGACGCTCGACAGCGATGGCTGCGGCGGAGATTCCGATCTCTGACAGAAGACCACGAAGGGCATTCTGTTGGCTGATTGGGTGCAGTCGCCAGTTTTTGGATTCGGTGCTAATTGAGAGGCCGGAACTCAACGGAGTTCCACAATACGATCACGAAGTTTCATGCCGTATTTAGGCAGGATCGGTGCAATAATGAGCAAGAAGAAGCCACCAGAATGGGCCGAATGGTTTTCGAATAACACCGCTCAGGTTGCTGCGTGGATGTTCGTTGTCTGGTTGCTATTTGGATTCTTCGTGCCGCTGGTGCTACCTAAGTTTGTTCCCTCAGAAAAGATTGCGGTTTCTGGACAAATAGGTGATATGTTTGGGCTGGTTAACTCCCTGTTTTCCGGCCTTGCCTTCGTAGCAGCGATCACTGCCGTTCTGTTGCAGACTATTGAAATGCGAGAATCTGGAGAGCGGCGACTTGAAGAGGAGAAGCAACAGACGGAGCAAATGAAGATCGCAAAGGACGGCCACGAGTTTCAGGTCAAAATGCAAAATGACCAAGACAAAATGCAGCTACGGCAATTGAAGATTGCTAAGGACACGGCGTTTTTGCAATCCTTGATGTTGCGTGAGACTCAGCGGAACACAATGAATCAGATTCTGTCCGAGGTGACTGAAGCTTCTCACGTCCTATACAAGGAGATATTGATTTATCACCGAAGACAGATCTTGGCAAAACAGACAGGTGGCGGAATTGAGCACGAGCAACTTCGTTCGGCATTAGCTGAATTGCTCATGGTGAATGCCAAGGTTGCTGGCCTTCGGACCAGTATCATTACCACGTTTGCCGCCGCTGGCGAAGATCTTGTGAAGTCGTTGCACGGCTGGCTGGAACTTGTCGGGGCGATTACAAAACGTGATGGAGCGGGAACTCCGACAGTCAACGTCATGCAAGATGCTGAACTGGAAGCAAAGCTTCAAGGGAAGCTGAAAGACACACTTGACGGAATAGGCAAAGTATTTGAGTCAGACATCTACAAGGGGTTGCATTACATCTACAACCCTGATGAAGATGTGGAATCGTGACAAGGGTCGGCCTGAAATTTCGCACGAAAAAGATGCACATCAAGATGCGTCTCTCAAGGCACCCGGTCCCAGAGAATTACCGGGCATATCCCGGTAGATCGCTGCCAAAGGCTGGGTTGTACGGTGGACCCCATTGTCTAGACCAGAAAACGGTTTTTATTAGAGAGACTGGC